>NZ_JARDAK010000001.1:0-514705 GCF_056470645.1 Pseudoalteromonas sp. TP27
ACAAAGGCTAGCCTCTAACTTCGAAAAGCGCAAAATTTAGGGTGGGTGTCTTGTTAATTTAAACTTATCTTCAACCCACCCTCGTCGATGCTCGTAAGATTGACCAGTAAAACGGTCTTCCCCACATAAAAATGCACGTCGCACGCACCGTGAAATACAGTGATAGTATTTTGTATCAACCAAACTTACTTGACGCTTTCTTGCAATTGCCATAAGACACCCTGCCTGTTTTTTACACTAAACAAAGGCTAGCCTCTAACTTCGAAAAGCGCAAAATTTAGGGTGGGTGTCTTGTTAATTTGTTTCAAATTTAGGGTGGGTGTCTTGTTAATTTGCTGTTAATTTGTTTCCATATATGTCATTGTTAATCTTTTTGCTTATTAATTAGCTTGTTAACAAGCTTACGAATGGAGCGCCATACCCCCAAACTAGTGTTCCAATGATAATAATATACAACTCTATTTTACGGATTTTTTTATTCAATTCTTCTTGTCCAGAATTAACAAGAGATTTGATTTCTTTCAATTCTTCAAAGTGTTGTGAACTGAGGTTTTCCGCAAGTTCGTTAAATGCGTCATTATGCTTATTTTCATAATATGCCGCGTAATCATGAAAAGCCATCCAAACACCATAAACTGATAATAATGCGCCAGAACGTTCAAACCATGTCCAATCTGAAGTCATTATACTCGGGGTAATTCCTAATAGAGCCAAAATAATTATTGAGATAAAATATACTTGAATCATAATATTGCCTGTTAACGAGCCTGTAGAGTTTCTATTTTAGAAAAAACAGCCTCATAATTTATTAAAAATTTAGCCTCAAATTGCGTTGCTACGTGAAATCTGAGGGAATAATCCACTAGAAAGTAAATTCTACGGGTTATATGAACACAAAAAACATCCGCTACTTTCCACTTTTGAGTAATTCTACAGCTTCACGCTTTGCTAAGCGGATAAAAACAGTTGGTTAAAATCGCGCAGCGATAACCAATTGTTTTTATCCATTTAAGCAACTTGTTAGAGCTAATTTTCATGTCGATGCCATTCTTTGTACATCTTCCAAATGGCTTCATAGTTTGAAGTAGACTCTGGATGCATCAATCTCTCGTAAGACATTCTTTTAGGATCACAAATATTCTTAATTTCGTTAATGTAAGCTTTCTTAAACCTAGTTTTATCTGTTTTACCATCAATACACTTACCACATGCATCTTCATAAGCATTTAAGTAACTTTCAGTTGAAGAACGCCAGCCATTTTCAAGAAACTCTAGATGTGGAAGCTCTTCTTCAGTAAGAGTTTCCTTTTTTCGTCCTTTTAGAAAATCTTGAATTTTAAAACCACAATCCTCCATGCGATTACGAGCATTCATAATCTGTTCTCTTAAGGATGTTTCTGTTTGACCAATAGCAATATTATTTGCTTTTTCCGCATTATTTAATGATTCTTTACTTGCACTTGAAGCTCTTGACGAGAAATAAATCGAGACAAACATACTTACTACAGCAATCCCTGCACTGCCTATTGCAATATAATCACCTGAATCCATTATTTCTTACCGCCTAACACATTTTCGATAACATCAGCTAAATCAGACAAATCATCATTACTTGCAGACTCAACGATGTTAAAACTTTTCTGGACAGTTGTCGGTAATCCAAGCTCTTGATCGACTTGCTCAATAATATTTCGCTTGTCAATATCACTGATAGGCTTATTGCTAGGAGTGTAAATTAACCCATCAATTTCACGCTTAACTTTTCTTAATTCGATTAATGTCTTCGAATTTTGTAGTTCTTGCGGTGATACTCTAGCTCTGCTAGTAAAACCATCAGATGCGATAGCATCTTTAATTTGTTTGGCGTAACCTCTTGCCAGTTCTTGAATTGTTGCCATTTAAAATTCCTTTGATAAATTTACGGTATTTAGCTCTAACAGCTTATTGAACCCCACTCTGGGTCTTATAACACCCCAAAACGGTGTGCATTACGTTGTTCGGTAATTAAACCAAACAACTCATTTATACAAGTAATAACAATAGCTACTCAGTAGCCTTTGTTATTTAACCCCAAAACGACTTTTAATAGTGTTATGGGACAAAACTCAAATCGCTGAATTTATACACAGCAATTAATTCTATTTTTATTTAACCAAACCTTTAACTAAACGGTTTATAAAATTACCACTCATTTTCAAACCTTTTATCCCTCTCACAAGGGTCACCATCCCTATCGCCATCCATTTTTGTATTAGGGCAATTATTAATAAAAAATACCGCGTCAGCTCTCGAATTCATTTGGCTGCAGTGCTGCCTGCCATCACAAGTAAAATTTTGTGTGTTTGGAGGAATAACTATTTTGGGGTATTTTTCATCAAAAGTGACTAAATCATCATTAGTGGCTAAATCGTCATTAGTAATAACAGGAGTTTGGCTGCTTGAGTGAGCGTTGTATTTATTAATCGCATAAAAGCAAAGTGCAGCAATAAGCGCTATTGAGGCAACTTTACCTAAAAAGCTATTGGCAAAATTAGATTTAGCAATACGGTGCGGCTTGTTATGGCTTGTATTAGGATGTGGTGCATTCGCCGTTTTATTAAATGTTGCATTAGCTGTTTGATGTGGTGCTTTAAGCTCTGTAACGCCTTCTATGCGGCAGTTAATTGCTTTGGTTTTACCGTCGGGCTGCGTTGCTACTTCAAAGTAAATAGTGTCGCCAACTTTAGGCTTGCGGCTCATGTGTTTGAGCGCTGATATGTGTATAAACGTGTCGTGTTCTAGAGTGTCTGATTTAATAAAACCAAAACCTTTGTCTGATTTCCACGACTTTAACAATCCTTTGTGCATATGTGTGCCTTAATAACCTGTAATGCTTAAACTGCGCTTTACGCTAGTTTCATTTAGTTAACACTTGTTATTATACGTCCCTAAATTAAAACCATGGAACTATTTATTCATATTACGTTAATTTTACGCTTTATCTATTAAGCTTAATTATTAAACTTAACTATTAAATTTAGCTATTAATTAAAGCGCTAAAACTAGTGCCCTAACAATGCTCATAGGATTAAAACCAAGTGGAAAATCAACCAGCTTTATTTTATGGCTAACGGATAAATGTCCTTTAAATTTTAATAATTAACCCTCAGCCCCACAGTGACTTAACAGGCTGTTTACACTGTGTTTTGTCATTAGTTATTTCTATCTGAATTAAGCTTTTTTAGTATGATTTCTCATTCGTTTTTTTGCTCATTTATCTATACAATCACTCCTTTATTTTTACGCACATATTTCAAGTGATTATCTCATGCTATTAACGATTGTTTATATTATTGGTATTACAGCAGAAGCCATGACCGGCGCACTTAGCGCAGGAAGAATGAAAATGGATTGGTTTGGCGTAGTGCTAGTAGCCAGTGCGACCGCAATTGGTGGTGGCAGCGTACGAGATATATTACTAGGCAATTACCCGCTTACGTGGGTTCAACACCCTGAGTATTTATTAATTACCTGTATAGCCGGTATTGTAACTACGTGGCTGGCTAAGTGGGTGGTTAAATTTAAAGGTATTTTTATGCGCTTAGATGCCCTTGGTTTAGCTGCATTTAGTATTATTGGCTGCCAAGTGGGGCTTAATATGGGCTTGCACTATGGTATTTGTGTTGTGGCAGCCATTGTTACTGGCGTATTTGGTGGCTTATTGCGTGATTTAATATGTCGTCAAGCGCCGTTGGTATTACACAACGAACTGTATGCGAGCGTGGCGTTAATTGTAGCGTGCTTATATTTAGCGCTGCATCATTACAATATTGACGACAACATAAGCATTATTGTAAGCCTAGTTGCAGGATACTTGATACGTATGGCATCAATACGCTTTAAATGGCGCTTACCTACGTTTAGTTTATTAGAACCGGCTAAATAGCTAAATAGTTATATGAGACAGGCTTGAATCTGCTAGGCAATAAAGCCTGTCCTCGTTTTATTACTCTTTAATACTCTTTATTATTTAATACTCACACTACATCGCTTAACGCGGTTTTAGAGCCGCTGTTATTGTGTGGCATTACGCTAAAGCTGCCGTCTGTTTCGAGCACAACTGCGGCGACCTCTTCTAGTGCAATAATACCTGCGCCTCGCACTGCAGCACGAATTTCTGACTTTGTTACCCGTTGCGATTTAAGAGCTGAATCACAATACTCGCCATTACTTAATAATAACGTGGGTTTTGCTTTTACAAGCGCTGCAAATTTTGACGAGCGCACACTAAACCAGGTAATAGCGTATTGAAGCCCTATTAATACTACAAAGGCTAGTATGCCCTCAGCTAACGGGACGCTTTTTGAAATAATAACAGACGCTAATATTGAGCCCAGCGCAATGGTGACTACAAAGTCGAACACATTCCACTTTGAAAGCGTACGTTTACCCGATACACGTAACCAAAACACCAGTGCTATATAACCCAGCACACCAATTATAAGTACACGTAATAACCCCTGCATGTCATCGTAAAACATAATGGCTCCTTTTCTATTTTAACGCTTAATGTAAGTGCTCGTTACTTGCTTACATTTTTTAATTTATTGCTTAACTGTAGTTGTTGCGAGTGTGTGTAATACTTTGCTTATTTTTTTAGCCGCTGGGCAATTTACAGCATTATGGCGCGCAGCTATATAAGTAGGATCGTTGTAACTTAACCACACTTGCGATTGTGCGTCTTCCCATACCAGTGCTTTTAGTGGTAAATCAATACCTATTGTTTGTGCGCACTGCATAAGTGGTGTGCCGCCTTTAGGGTTACCAAATATAAGAACCTCTGTTGGGCGTAGTTGTTGCTCTACTTTTTTAGCTCCGGCTGCGTGATCTATTCGTGCAAATATATTTAGCCCTTTTTGTTTTGCCAAATTCTCAAACTTATCCATAGTGGCTTTTGCACTTAATGGGCTTTTTACTGAAATTAGCCCCTCTACTGCGTTAGCATTTGTAATAGCAAAGAATAATGCGAGTCCAAAAATAATGTTTAGTGTTTTCATACTTTCTCCTTTGGATATAAGTAACTAAAATTTACAATTTTAAAAGTTAAATCGAAGAGTTTCACTTTACTATATTAAATTTACTTCTTACACGTTGAATTACTCTTGAATAACTTAAAGCGGTTTAAATTTATCTTACGGTTGATTATGATGGGTCAATAATTATTTATTCCGCTTTATAATTTTCAGTAAGGGTTACCATGTCTAGCTATAACGAATCTCCAGAGCAAATTGAACAAGCCACACAAGGCTATGTAATGCAGCAAACAATGTTGCGTATTAAAGATCCAAAGCCGTCTTTAGAATTTTACCAAAATGTATTAGGTATGAAGCTGTTAGGTAAGTATGACTTTCCTGGTATGAAGTTTACGCTTTACTTTTTAGGCTACGAACAAGAGTTGCCAGAAGGCGATGATAAAGCAAAAGCTGAATGGGTGTTTCGCCGCCCTGCGTTAATTGAGTTAACCCATAACTGGGGCACTGAAAACGACGACAGTTTTGAGGGCTACCACAGTGCCAACCAAGAACCTAAAGGCTTTGGCCATATTGGTATTAGCGTGCCCGACGTTTACGAAGCTAGTGAGCGCTTTGCAAAATACGATGTAGAGTTTGTTAAAAAGCCAGATGATGGCTCAATGAAAGGTCTCGCGTTTATTAAAGACCCTGACGGCTACTGGATAGAAATACTCTCTGCTGAAGGAATTACCGAGATTATTCTTTCTCAGTAGTTACTATTTATACCTCTTTAAAATAAGGCCCTCAAACATAGACTGTTTTAGGGCTAAATATGGATCAAAGCTATCCATTTTATAATATAAAAAGCAAATCAAATACTCTCTAACTTATTAATACTAAAGCCTTTAGCGTCATCTAGTATCTCTAATATATAAACCATTACTCTGATAAGCCTACTCTCTAAACTTTATAAAATAAAAAAGCTATATAAAAAATAAATAAAAGCACACTTGCACAAATGTGCTTTTATGATTATATTGCGCTTTCAAATTTAATTCTATTGATAAGAGGTTTTTGTGAATACTGAAAAAATGATGGTTGCACTCGATGAATTTATTCATGTTGGTGGAGGGCTGGTCATAATTATTGCGGCTGTTTCGATTCTGACTGGATTAATAAGAGAGTTTGTACCTCAAGACAAGCTTCAAGAAAAACTAACAAAACACGACAAATGGGGATCTCTTTTAGGCGCAAGCTTTGGCATGCTAACCCCTTTTTGTAGTGCTGCAGTGGTGCCTGTAACAATGGGAATGGCTTCAATGGGCACCTCATTAGGAACGATTTTAAGTTTTCTGATTTCTGCACCGTTATGTAATTTTATTGTACTTGCGATGATTTATGCTGCATTTGGATTTAAAGTAACGGCTATTTATTTGTTACTGACTTTTAGTGCCGCCGTTATAGGTGGATGGCTAATCTCAAAATCGCCATGGAAAAATGAAGTTCGACGTGGTGATGAACTTGAACTGGCTACAGGTGGTCAAAGTTGTAATGCGACTCCTAGCAATGGCACAGCTTCAGAGAGTACTAACTCTGATAAGTTTAAAAATGTTTTAAACTTTGCTTTATCTTTATTTAAGAGAATTATCCCTTATGTTTTATTAGGCGCATTAATTAGTGGTTTATCAGCAGCATATTTACCTTCTGAACTTGTTGAGAAATATGTAGGCGGAGGTGATTTACAATCAATAATTATTGCAGCTTTGATTGGCATTCCATTGTATTTACGAATAGAAATGGCTATACCACTTTTAAACATATTAATACTCAAAGGTATGGGAATGGGCCCTGCTATGGCACTTATTATTGGTGGAACGGGTGCTAGCTTACCAGAGATAGCGTTAGTATCAGCTGTCCTTAAAAGAAAGGCGGTATTTGCATTTGTTTTAATAGTACTTACCACAGCCATAACCGGTGGTGTTATTTTTCAATATATTCTTTAATCAAAACGCATCACTTATCTTAGTGATGCGTAATTAATACAGGACTCATTCTTACCAGAGAACTTTATTTAATATTCTGATATGATCTTCTGGATAAATATATTTTAAGTATTTCTATATTATAAGAAAGGTGCATGATGGATGAGAAATATATTGATGCCCTCAAGGCGTTATCAGACCCTACTCGTTTACGATTATTTTGGTTAGTTGTTGATGCTGGTCAGCGTATCAATGTTGCTGAAGCAATGGATATAATTGGAGATACACAGTATAACGTTTCGCGTAATCTTAAAATGCTCCATAAAGCAGGTCTACTTACTCTTGAGAAGCAAGGTAAGTGGGTTTACTACACGTTAAAAAATCAAACTGCCCCACACTGTGAAGCTTTAGTTAATTCAGTTAAGTTTTTACCTAAAGAAACCTTTAATGATGTAACAAAAAGGTGTGAATTAAGGTTATCAATGCGCGTTAATGGTGAATGTATTATTGGTGCTAACAGTGATGAGTGGTTGGCAACTATAGAGAAAATAAGCTAGAACAAGCCTAAATAACCTAAACTCTGGATAATAAATATATATATCGTCATGATTCAATATGTTAGTAAGTCTCAACCAAAGTTCGGGTTAAATAAGTAACGATTTTATAAATCAATATAAACAACTGTATATAAATACAGTACACTTGTTTTTAGTATTTTAACGTAAATATAAAAAAGCCAGCGGTTAAGCTGGCTTAGTATATTTACTAATTTACATAGTTACTTACATAGTTACTTACGAAGTGCGTCTATTCTCGCATCAAGCGGTGGGTGAGATGAAAACAGCTCAGCCATACCTTTACCACTTGCTATACCAAAGGCCATCATTGAACCTTCTAATTGCGATGGGTGGTTTTGCTTTAATCGCTCAAGCGCTGATCGCATTTTGTCTGCACCTACCAATTTAGCTGCGCCACTGTCGGCTGCAAACTCACGTTTACGGCTGTAGCTTGCAACCACTATGCTGGCAAGTACGCCAAATAATACTTGGAATAACATATCGAATAAGAAGTAAGTCCAGCTACTGCCGCCCTCTTCTTCATCGCTATTTATAAAGTTATCTACAATGCCTGCCAGTACTTTTGCAGCAAATATTACAAAGGTATTTACCACGCCTTGTATTAGCGTAAGCGTTACCATGTCGCCGTTGGCAATGTGCGATACTTCGTGGGCAAGTACAGCTTCGGCCTGATCTTGGGTCATGTTGTGCATTAAGCCTGTGCTTACTGCCACTAATGAGTTGTTTTTACTCGGGCCGGTTGCAAATGCGTTCATTTCTGGGCTGTCGTAAATTGCCACTTCTGGCATTTTAATACCTGCTTTTTGTGCTTGCGCAGATACCGTTTGTACAAGCCAGCGTTCTGTTTCATTACGTGGCTGCGTAATTACTTGTGCACCGGTTGATTTTTTAGCGATCCACTTAGACATAAACAACGAAATAAACGATCCACCAAAACCAAACACCGTGGCTATCAGTAAAATTCCGCCAAGGCTACGATGGCTCAAGCCCAGCGCGCTCATTATAATTGAAAGCACTACACCTAATACCAACATAACCGCTAGGTTAGTTAATAAAAACAAAAATATACGTTTCATATTGTCCTCACAAAAATAGATTTGATCACTAAGCGATTAATGCATTTGGAATTAAATCAGCTAAAAGCAATCACTGCGCCATGACACACTATGTCATAGCGTTAGTGCTATTCTGTGACAAACTATGTCATAACGCAAGGGTTATTTATGTGTTTATAAATATAATTTTATGAGGTAATAAAACAGCTAAGCAGCAAGGCTTATTGTTTTATATTTATTACAGAAAGCCTATAAATATTGTTTTAAATCAGCCAATTGAAACACAGTCTGTTAGTCCACTTTTTAAATGCTGTTGTTTACTAATGCCATTTCAACAGGAAATTTTCGCTCTTTGGCTAATACTTGAGCTACTTCGGTTATATCTGCATGGCTCGTTTTATTTAGATATGTCCATTGGTGGTTTTCACGATGCTTATTAATATCGGGCTGATTGCTCACTAAACCTAACTTTATAAACTCTGTAACAATTTCATCGGCTGCTGTAAGGGTTGATGACGCTTTTACATTTTCAGCACGCGCATAACTAATATGCGAATATAAGCTTAAATCGGCTACGCGCAAAGTGTCGTCATCCCCTGGTATTTGTTGGCCGCCAAACAGCGCATTGCTTTGTGTATTGGCATTTTTAAATGCAGGGACAAACTCGGCTACATAATCAATGGCCTTTTGGATGCGTGTTTGCAGTGCTGCTTTGTCCCAGCCATCTTCAATATAATGTAGGTACTTATTAGGTAGCTTAGGTTGTGCACTTATTGCTGTTGTATCTGCTAAGCCATCGTTAAATAGCGTAATGGCGTTGGTCATCCCGTGTATTTGAAAATACCCATTAGGGTAAGGCGTTAACTGCGCCATGCCCTCTGGTGTGCCTCGCTTTCCATAAATAATAATTTCGGGTATTTGCCCACCTGCGCCTTGCCAATGTGTAATGTAGGATGCTTTAAATTCAACCATACGCTTAACATTTACCCCTACCATGTCGTCAATAATGCCAGTTTGAAAGCCACACGCATTAATAAGGTAATCTACCTCAAGTGTTTGGGTAGTTGCGGATTGCGATGATTGGTATTCAATATTCCACTTTGATATTTGCTCGCGCGTATTGGTACCGTTAGTGTTTACTGGCGATACCTGTTTAACAAGTGTGTTTGTTAAAACATCAGCATGGTCGTATTGTGCCAGCGCTAATTGCGCACTGGCCGATAGCCGAAATATATTCCAGCCATATTCTTGCACCACTATAAGTGGGTATTTTATTTTGCTTAAATTTAAATGCTTAGCTACCGGTATCATCCATTCATCAAGCGTTTTGGGCTCTGTTACTTGTTGCTGATTTTTAAGCTCAAGCATTTGCTCACGACTATATAGCTGGTAGTAGTTATCGGGTTCACCTAATACTTTGTTTTTGGCGTCTTGCTGAATAAGTTCTTTGTAGGCTTGAGTTAACTTATCTAGCCTTGGTAGTAAATCTTCAGGCGAGTCGTCATCACGCGTAGGGACTGCAAATACAGTTGGCCTTACATCGATGGTGTAAGGATAAAGGCGCAAAATATCTATACATTGCTTAAGTAAATCTATGCAGTCTTCGTCGGGTATTTCACGGTATAAATTACCACCAGCATGCAAATGGCACATTGGTGGGCCATCAATTAGTGACTTTTTTTTCTCAAAAATGGTTGTTTGTATGCCCAAAGCAGCTAAACGAATCGCAATTGTTGCCCCCGCTGTGCCTCCACCTAATATGCCTACACGCGTTTTTGGTAAACGACGACCTAGTGCGTCCACTTCAGATTTTTGGTGCACATTTTGGGTGTAGTGTTTAATAAATGGGTGCGTCATGGTGTGAGGGCTGTCCTTGATGGCATTATCGTAAATGTAGGCTGCGGTTATTAGGGTTGATATGTGTACTAAGGTAGGCTATTTCAAGGCTTAAATGCAATAAATAAGCGCATGTATTTAATACAAAAACTGCTTTGTATTTAACAAAGCAGTATTTTAACTTTTAAGAATTTAGATCGAGAGTATTGAGTAAGCTTTTGTATATTTGTAGTTTAGGAGTTTGTTCGCTGTATGGGCTTATAGCCAAAATAGGAAATGGCAAACGTGCTTTAAGCGTATCAAGATTTGCTTGGTATTCTTCCATATTGGGATCTACTTGGTTTGCAATCCAACCAACACAATTTACGCCTAGGCTTTGCATATGGGCGGCTGTAAGTAAGGCATGGTTTAAGCACCCTAGCTTCATACCAACAACGAGTATGACTGGTAGCTGCTCAGCCTTTACCCAGTCGTATAAATAGTCGGTATTATTAATTGGTAGTGCCCAACCACCCGCGCCTTCGGTTAGTAGGTAATCAGCGCCTTGTTGTTTTACGTTTTGATACGCCTCGGTAAGCTTATCAACAGTAATGGTAACGCCTACTTGCTTAGCCGCTATGTGCGGTGCAATAGGTGGCGCAAACGCAAACGGATTAATTATATCGTACTTGGCACTAACGGTTGCGCTTTCCATTAGTATGAGCGCATCGGCGTTTACAAGCTGATCGAACGCCATTTCGCAGCCTGCAGCAAGGGGTTTATAACCAATAGCGTGTTTTTTATGTTGGGCAAGTAGCTTTAGTAGCAAGCTGGTAACGTGAGTTTTTCCGGCATCGGTGTCGGTGCCTGTTATAAAAAATTCTTTCATGCGTTGCCTTATGATCTGAATCTAAGTTTGGTTTAAGTTTAAGTTTTAACTTAAGCAATTAATCGCTTTTTTGTAATGGCTTTTTTCTAATGATAACAGCACCACATGATAAGACACACATGCTTTGTTGTTTATTAGCGGATACGCACTACATACTTTTTGTAGCGCAGATTTAGTAAGTAATCCACGGCGTGTATTACTGTGATTTTGCGTTGTAGCGCCAATGGCTTTAATCGATTTAATGGCTTGTAAAGGCGTTGGGTAAGTATCAGTATAAACCACTTTGTGCGCGCTGTTTATAACAAAACCTGCCTTTTGGACTGATTGGTTTATATAAAGCTCGCTATTGAATGTATTTATATGGCTGTTTGAATCGAGCGCTGCAAAGGCTGTTTTAATTTCATTAAGTGACCCTGCAATTACTGTACTTATATACGCTTTTCCACCGGGTTTTAAAGCACGGTAAAGCGATTGCATCAGCTTTTCAAAATTAGCTGACCACTGCACTGCAAAGTTACTGTAAATAACATCAACACTGTTTGCTTGTAGCGGTAAGTTATCCATATCGGCGCAAATACGTGGCGTGTTTAATGCGCTGCTTTTTAGCATGTTTATGCTTAAATCCATTGCTATAACACTGCCGAATATACTTTGTAATGAGTACGTATTAACAAGCGGACCCGCACCTAAATCTACACATACCTTGTTTTTATTGTGTTGCTGCGTGTTTATTAGTTCAACTAAATCACTTGCAGCCTGTTTTTGCACATTAGCATGGGCGCTGTAGCCATCGGCCGCTTTTGAAAACTTACTTTGTGTAGATTTTTTTAATGTATTGCTACTCACATTTTTATGAGTATTAACGCCATTAGGATCATTTTTTATAGCTTTAAGCGTTGTAGGCGTGTTTATATATTCCTGCTTTTGCACAGTGCTAGTATTGCTAAATTTTTGAGCAATCATGCAATTGCGCCTTTTAAGTGCTCAATAAGCGTGGTTATATCTTGCTTTGTATGAGCGGCAGTAAGTGTAACGCGCAAACGCGAGGTATTATGTGCAACCGTCGGGGGCCTAATTGCAGTAAGCCAAATACCATTTTGCTTTAGTTTTTCAGCCGCTTTTAAAGTATGTTCAGCACAGCCTAAAACAATGGGTTGAATGGCTGTGTTTGATTCCATTACAGCAATATTATGGCTGTTAGCGAGTTGCTTAAACAGTGCAATATTAGCATTTAGCTTATCGCGTTTATCATCAGCTGTTTTTATGCTTTTAATACGCTCAAGCGTGTGGCTTGCCATAAGTGGCGACATTGCAGTTGAATACGTGTAATCGCGATTAAATTGCAGCATGTAATCAATAAACTGTTTACTGCCTAGTACACACGCGCCACTACTAGCAACGGCTTTGCCAAAGGTAATTACTAAAATATCTGGAAGTGTAATACCCTCTTCTAAAAATGCTTCACAACTGCCAAGCCCTGTTTTACCCAAAACGCCAAAGCCGTGGGCATCGTCAATCATTAACCAGGCATTATGTTGCTTTGCCAAAGCGAGTAATTCTTTTAATGGCGCAGTATCGCCATCCATCGAAAATACGCCTTCGCTTATAATTAGCTTGTTTTGTGCTTTTGATTTTTCGAGCCGTGAGCGTAAGTGTTTTAAATCGTTATGATTAAAGCGCACTAATGCGGCGTTAGAGTGCATTGCACCGTCAATTAAGCTTGCATGATTTAACTTATCTTGAAAAATAGCGCTGTTTTGCGCAGACGCTTTGTCTTGAAACAACGCTTTAATTACGCTGCTATTAGCACTAAACCCTGAGTTAAATAACATACCTGCGCCATAACCCAATTGCTCACATAAATATTGTTCGAGCGATTTTTGCTGCGCTTGGTAACCTGTTACTAATGCAGAGCTGTGGCTGCCTAATGCGTGGGAGTCATAAAGATTAACAGCCACATCTCCAAAGCCTAAGTAGTCGTTACTGGCAAAGTTAAGGTAGGTTTTATTATTAACCGTAATAGTACGCGCGGTTGAATGCTCTACTACTTGGCGTTTACGAAGCAACGCATCTTGCAGGCGTGCCTGCAGATGCGTGTTTATAAAATCAAAAGGCATAGATATAAAAGCCTACGCTTCGTAAAACAATTTAGAGGTTGCTTTGTCGGCTACTTGCGATGAAAGCGAGGCTTCTACTGCTTCGTCTGAATAGTCGTGACGCTTTTCTGGGTTCATACCTAATTTTTTAATTAGGTTCATATCTGCATCAGCGTCTGGGTTTTCGGTGGTAAGTAGTTTATCGCCATAAAATATTGAGTTAGCGCCTGCAAAAAAGCACATTGATTGCATTTGCTCGTTCATGGCGTTACGCCCTGCCGATAAACGCACATAGCTATGTGGCATCATAATACGGGCTGTAGCAATGGTACGCACAAATTCAAAGTGATCTAAATCGTCTATGTTTTCAAGCGGTGTGCCTTTAACTTTTACAAGCATATTAATAGGCACGCTTTCTGGCTGTTGTGGCAAATTAGCTAGCTGCATAAGTAGCCCGTAGCGGTCGCTTGCTTGCTCGCCCATACCGACAATTCCGCCCGAACATACTTTCATACCGGCATCGCGTACGTGGTCAATGGTATTTAATCTATCTTGAAATGTGCGGGTTGATATAATTTGCTCGTAGTACTCAGGTGACGTGTCGAGGTTATGATTGTAGTAATCAAGCCCAGCGTCTCTAAGTTCATGCGCTTTTTCGTTAGTGAGTTTACCCAGCGTCATACAGGTTTCTAACCCTAGCTCTTTTACTTCTTTAACCATTTGCGAAATGTATGGCATGTCTCTGTCTTTTGGATCTGACCACGCAGCACCCATACAAAAACGCGTTGCGCCTTTTTGTTTTGCCAGGCGTGCTTGCTCTACTACTTTTTCTACTTCTATTAAGCGTTCGCGCTCTAAATCAGTACGGTAGTGCCCCGATTGAGGGCAATATTTACAATCTTCTGGGCAAGCGCCTGTTTTAATTGATAACAACGTAGAAATTTGCACTTCATTGGGATTAAAATTAGCACGGTGAACCGATGCAGCTTTAAAAAGTAAATCGTTAAATGGCATTTCAAATAATGCTTTAACTTCAGCGTGGGTCCAATCGTGACGAACAGGTGCAAGTTCCATAATACTCTCTTATTTTTTTCATAACGGTGATATTGGCTTAGTCTACGAGTTGAAGTACCATTGTCAACGAAGCCCACCAAGTTAAAGTTTACATATGAGCAAAAAGAATACGATTGACCTTGATTTTGATCGACAGCACATTTGGCACCCATATACCTCTATGACACAGCCAATTCCGGTTTACCCCGTTACCCACGCAAATCACAACATTATTCATCTTGAAACTGGCGAGCAATTAATTGATGGCATGGCCTCGTGGTGGAGCGCAATACATGGCTATAACCACCCTGTTATAAATAACGCGATGGTTGAGCAAATTAACAGTATGAGCCACATTATGTTTGGTGGTATTACGCATAACAGCGCAGTTGAGCTGTGTAAAAAAATAGTCGATATAACGCCGCCTAGTTTAACCAAAGTGTTTTTAGCCGACAGCGGATCGGTAAGTGTTGAAGTAGCAATAAAAATGGCGCTGCAATATTGGTTAAGCCAAGGTATTACTACAAAGCAAAAATTAATGACGCCCTACAAGGGCTACCATGGCGACACCTTTGCAGCCATGAGCGTATGCGATCCTGTTAACTCAATGCATAGCTTATATAGCGGCTTTTTACCTGAGCATATTTTTGTACCTGCACCGGTGAGTAAGTTTGGTAGCGAGTTTAACCAAGCAGAAGCCATCGAGCTTGAAGAATACTTTAAAACCCACCATAGCCAAGTAGCTGCATTTATAATTGAACCTATTGTGCAAAACGCGGGGGGGATGAACTTTTATCACCCCGATTACCTAGCCTGCGTACGCAAGCTTTGTACGCAATATAATGTGCTACTCATTTGCGACGAAATAGCCACAGGCTTTGGCCGTACAGGCAAATTATTTGCTGTAGAACATGCCAATATTGAACCCGATATAATGTGTATTGGCAAAGCCCTTACTGGCGGTTCAATGACGCTATCGGCCACTATCACTAGCGATAAAATAGCCATTGGCATAAGCGAAGGTGAAGCAGGTGTTTTAATGCACGGCCCTACTTTTATGGCTAATCCGCTTGCCTGTGCTGCGGCGTGTGCAAGTATTGATTTATTACTTGAGCAAAACTGGCAACAACGAATAAAGCAGCTAAACACCCAACTACAACAACTCAAAAAATGTAATGAACTAGATGCAGTTGCCGATGTACGTACCTTAGGTGCAATAGGTGTTGTTGAGCTAAACGATGCAACTGGCAATATAGATGTTGCTAAAATTCAGGCTTATTTTGTAGAGCAAGGTGTGTGGATCCGCCCTTTTGGTAAACTAATTTACCTTATGCCACCGTATATAAGTGATGATGCAAGTATAAAAACACTGTGTGATGCCATTTATAACGCAATTAACAACAAGCAGTATTAACGCTTGTTGTTAATTGATCTAAGCTCTGAATAATAAATCTACCTTACAGAGTTCAGACTAGTTAATGAAATGACTTAAACCAAGTAAAGCCAACCCTGCAAAAAGCCATATATAACCAAAGTTCTGCCAAAGCAGCGCATTTTTATAGACCCTCGATGGGTTGTCTTTATCAACCAACAATGTACACGACTGCCCTTGTTTGTATAAGTTAAATAAGGGCTCATCTAAGTCAACCACGACACTGTGCATATCACCATTAAAACGAAAACTAACCAGCATTGACTGCTGTTGAACGAGATCCAAAGGTAATACCCGCGTATTAACCACTGATGTAATTGTGCTAATTTCGCATACTCGCCAATGATGCTTTCGTATTTTACATTTCAACCATCTAAAAAATGGCAGTAAACCAGCACCAATAAAACACACACTCAAAATCAATAGTATATTCGTCATCAATATATTAACCTTCTAATGATTGGTAAACGCTATTCGCTGCAATCAAATCACTCAGCGCCGTTCCTACCGATTTGAATACCGTAATATCTGTTTCATTAGAACGGGCGTAGCTATTTACTTTTACTAAATCGGATAACTCAGCGCGAATATCGTGTGCACTAAACACTCCTTCTTTAATTGGTTGCAGCACCTCGCCAGCCTCGCCTAGCACATTTACTCTGCTATCAACGTATACATGACTGCGGGTAATCGTTGTCGTGTCGCATTCACGTTGCTCACTATGGTGATTACCAATTAAATCAATATGAGTGCCTTGGTTTAACCAAGACCCTTTAAATAAAGCTGTTGGCGATCCCGTTGCACAGCTGATCACATCAGCACTGTAAACAACTTCCTTAGTGCTTTTACCAATGACAAACTCTATATTTGGAAATGCCTCCTCTAGGGTATGTTTTAACGCCGACACTTTTTGAGCATTTCGTGCAATAAGTGTTACTTTCTCAAAATTACGCACCGATATATGTGCTTTAATAATATATAAAGCTAAATTTCCGCTACCAAAAAATACTAAGTGCTTACTGTTTTTTCTGGATAAATACTGGCTTGCTAATGCAGACACAGCTGCAGTTCGCCAAAGCGTAATACGCGTGCCATCGACTAATGCTAATGGTTCACCATGATTACGAGAAAAAAGCATTATTTTAGAATAAAGCGATTGATATTCTGTTTCTGTGTTTGTAGGAAAGTAAGTAAACGCCTTAACGCCAATAACATGCTCATTCCATGCGGGTAATACCGCAAAAGCATCATGATTTGACTTGTCTGTATTAAGTTCGTACACATTACGTTTAGGCATACAAAAAGCAGATGCAAAACCCTTTTGGAGTGCTTTTATTAAAGATTCAAAATTAAGAGCGTAATCAATTTTTTCTGCATTTATTATTTTCATTTTTACTCCAACTTTAATAGTGCTTATTTTAACTGAACTTTATATTTAATGGCTCATTAGTACAGCACAATGGCCAGTACTATTATTAGTAATTAACTCAATAAAAATGCCGAACAGTCTCCTGTTCAGCATTGAGGTTGTATTGCTTCATTGATAGCGATTTTTTGCCTTATGTAGCCTTAAGCAAAGTTATTAAATCAAGTAACAACCTACTAGGGGAAAACTAAAATTCAATACGTGCAACTAACGACATATAACGAGCACCTTGACGGTCAGTAACTAAACCATAGTCAGGGTTTAACTCTAAGCCATTATCGCCATACTGAGCACGCTCTTCGTTAATGTTTATCGCACTATCGCTGTTAAATAAATTATAAACAGTGCCTTTTAAAATCATATCTGAACCAAAAAAGTCAGTGTAGTAAGTTAATGACATATCCACATTAGTCACCCAAGGTAAGTTACCTTTACTACCACGTGGTGCAGGGTTGCCATTTTCATCATAGTGCGATGCTTGGTCATAGTACTTACTAATACATGCATCCCAAGGACTACCTTGCTCACAGCTATCAACACCTTCTGGGTGAACTGAGAAGTAGCTCTGAGGGCGACCTGAAATAGCGCTTGCAACTAAACCAACGGTGAGTGCTTCAGTAATATTGTAGGCACCACTGAGTTTGAATGAATGGCGATGATCGTTTGGTAAATTACCATAACCATGATCCATCAAATCGCCGTAGTCATACGAGGTTGTCCAACCTGGATCGGCTTGGTTGTTATCCGTTTTGACTAATCCTTCAGTGTTACCATAACTATGTGACCACGTGTAAGACGTATTAATTCGTAAATCATCCGTAACATTACCATCTAAAGTAAATTCAAGAGCGAGGTATTTACGTTTAGCTTCTGGTAACGCAAGTTCTTCAGCGCTCAAATTAACATTATCTACTTCACCATCACCGTCGAAGTCATACGACATTTGAATCGCTTCACCAGGGTTATTGAGCACATAATATGAACCTTGCCCTACGTTATCCATGATACCCATTTCAGCAAGCTTTTTAGCAAGCACAGGGCCTACATCGGTATCTTCTACGCTGCGACCTAGATCACGGTAAATAGCACGTACACCTGCTGACATCGTATCAAACACTTCTTGTTGATAACCAATTGTAAACTCATCGCTGTACATTGGTTTTAAAGAAGCCGAAGCAATTAACCCAGGTTCAGTAATACCACGTTGACGCCAGCTTCTATCACCTATCATATCACCACGACTAGGTGAACCATCAGCAGTTAAAGAAGGTGAGCCATTGCCTTCTAATTGATCTAATTCGAAATACTCAAACCATTCAATAGACGCAGAACCTTGAGTGACATTCATGTTCGCAGATACTGGTTGGAAATAACGACCAAAAGTTGCAAATACTTTTGCACTACCATCACCACTAACGTCATAAATAGCTTGTAAACGTGGCGCGATTTGATTATCAATATCAACGAAAGCACGGCCATCTGAAACAGTGTTTTCAAACTGGCTATAACGCAAACCCATGTTAAGCACTAAATTATCAGTTGCTTGCCATGAATCATTAATATAAAACGCTAATGAAGTGGTATCAGAATCCACTTCACGACTACGAACTCGTCTTTCGATATAATCATTACCTAATGCTGCACCAGAGACATCGTTTCCACCAGCTGTTTTTATAGTCCACCAGCCTTCAGCGTCCCCAATACCATTTTGACCTTCAAAGTAATCAACTTTTACATTGGTGTAATCAATACCAAACTGGATTGAATGCATATCCAAATCCCAGTTAAAATCAATTCTAGCTTGGTCACGAATATATTCTTCTTCTGTTACTCCTGAATTAGTGTGCTGGCTCAATGTTAAAAAACCATTTCTTTCGTCCCAAACACCTGGGTTTGGTGATGCAACGACATTTTCAACATTTTCAGTTACGCGTCCAACAACTGCTGACACAGAGAACGTATCACTAAGGTAGCCATTGTAGTTAATGCTATAAACCTTGCCGCCATCTTCACCTGGTGCATCTACCCCTTGCTGATCACCAATAACATCATCCTGCCAACTATAAGCAAACGTTTTATTAGTCCAAGTACGTTTGTTATTCATTGCAGAGAAACCTACTGAGTGGTTTTCATTAATAAACCAATCAACTTTGGTAAACCAACGGTCTTCATCACGCTCAAAATCAGAAAATGTAGTTTGCCCAGCGCTGTTCGACTCTTCTCTACGTGGAGCAAATAGACCATAGAAGAAAAGCGTATCTTCAATAAGTGCACCGCTCGCCCATAACTGCACTTCTTTAAAATCGTAACTGCTCTGTTGCGTATTGGTGCTGATGGTGCCGCTATCTTGGAATATTGAATCATGCTGACTACTAAGACTATCAGGATCCCAGCGTACTTCTGCACCAAATTTAAAATCATTATCACCCGATTTAGATACAGCGTTTACAATACCGCCTAACGAACCACCAAATTCAGGGCTAACACCACCGGTTTTAACTTGAGTTTGAGAAATAGCTTCCCATGGCAGACGAATTGAACCCAACCCTGTCCGAATACTTGTTACATTCAAGCCATTAAAATAGTAGCCATTTTCAGCTGCTGATGCGCCACCAAAACTAGAAGCGCCTTTAAAATTAGAGCCACCTGGAGCCGCGGTACCTGGTGCAAGTAACGCAATACTCTCAAAACCCGTATTTACTGGCATTGCTTTGAGCTCTGAACTACTGAACGTTAAGCCAGAGGTTGAAGAGGCCATATCAACACGACGAATTGCTGAACCGGTTACTGCGATACGCTCTATGTCGGTACCAGCTTTAAAAAGTTGTACGTCAAGTATTATTGATTGGCCAATCGTTACGGCAACATTTTCTTCAGTCATTGTTTGATAACCATCTTTTACAATAGTTACATCGTATGTACCTACAGGTACGTTTCTTAATAAGTAATCACCCTTGGCGTTACTGATAATGGTGTAAACCAATCCCTTGCTTCTATGCTTAAGTGTAATAGTTGCGCCGGTTAAATCATTCCCCGATTGGGTAACAATGTTTCCTTTAACAACACTGCTACCATCAACAGCGTATGCCGCTGGCGCGATTAATAATGCTGCTGTTACTGCAGTTGCTAGCAGGGTTTTAGCACCCACGCCCCGAGTTTGTTTTTTGTTATTTGTAAACATGAAAGAGTTCCTTGGTCCTGTTGATTTTTTATTGTGAGACTAGCCTCGACATGAAAAATATACACTTATTACATATTGTATACAATATGTAATATACGTTTATTTTTAGTTAAATTTAAAATGCAGATCATACAGAACCTAAAACCTTTTTAATTTGTACCTAAAAACAGAGACTTGGAGTTCTGTGATTTAATACATAAAACTGAAATATTAAAAATAAATATTTATAACGATGAGTTACTGCTGGAGGCTCGCTTATGTAATCTATGTTATTTGGTGTAATAGACTCCTATATATTTTTAAACTAGATGCTTAATTAATTTTGACCTAGGTATTGCCGAAGTAAATTTTGCTGCTACAATAAATTGCACACTGTATACAATATACATAAATAAGAGGAAGTTTAATGAAAACAAAAAGCAAAGACTGGCGATATACTGTTATGCCAGCTGTATTTACTTGGCTTAGAGAGTCACAGTCCGGCACCCTTGAAATTGATTTTGATGCAACGCAAAAATATGCAGCTGATATTTTAAGCGTTAAAGGTAAAGGAGGAACTAAAATGGGAGGGCTTGTTGGCTCTGGCACACTGGGGGAGAATACCTATTTAAGTGACGAGCAGCGTCTTTCTTTACTAAAGGCTCTCTCAAGTGTAGCTAAACAACATAATGTACCATTAATCAGTGGAGCTGCTGCTGAAACTAAAGAACAGCTTGCCAAAATCGTTGCAGAACTTGCGACTGTTGGCGTTGATACCGTGATGGTAATGCCACCAAAAACCACATACACACCTTCTGATGAAGAAATGTATGCATATTATGCCCTTTCTGCAACAGCTGCAAAAGAGGCCGGCATAACGATAATGCCTTATAACAACCCTGACGCTGCCGGCTACCATGCGCTATCAACTGATCTTCTTACCAGACTTGCTGCTTTACCTGAAGTAACAGCGCTTAAAATATCTACTATTGATGTATCAGTTATCGAAACCATGATGCTAGAAAATAAAGACCTAAAAGTACTCGCTGGTGTAGATACCGTAACTGTACATGCAGGGCTTGCTGGCGCATGCGGCGGCATTACAGGCGTTGGTTGTATATTTCCAAAAGCAAGTGTCACTATGCAGGAATACGTGAACAACGGTGAGTGGGCCGAGGCAAACAAAATTTCTCAAGCGATGAATTCTATATCTTACCTTGATGCCCAGCCGTTACTTTTAGAGTATTTGAAGTATGCTTTTGGTATTCATCACAATGATACAACTGGAGGCCTTCGTACCTTTGGTAGAAAGTTAACTCAACAGCAAATTGATGACGTGCACACACGGTATGCTTTAGCAAAAGAACGACTTGAGAGCCTGGATTTAATAGACTGATTTTTCAAAAGTTGACAAGCAAAAGCTCCGTTTTTACGGAGTCTTTTTGTAGGTATACATAAGTTGTTTTTGCGGTGATTGCACTGACCCTATTAAATCATACTTATTGAGCATAAAAGAAAATCAGACATATAGTTTATTCGAATATAGCGTAAGGCTAAGCTTTGCATTTCTGAATTTTTACCCCATTTACCTCAATTATTTTTCAAATATCCAATTTAATCATGCAGATAAGTTGGTGAACCTTGTTCAATTATCTAACATCGCATTAAATAAACTAATCGAGATAAGTTAAAGATAATGTATACGTTAATAAATATAGTGTTCCTATTTGACTGCGGGCAGCAAGCTGAGCACATTATAAAAAATGTGCTCTTAAAGGCCTTATTTAAAACTACCTTTTTTCATCTTCTATTTTAAGTAATAGCTTTTTAATGTCGTTTTTAGCGCCTAAGATATGTTTTTTCAAAAAGTCACAGGCTTTTTTGCTCTCTTTTGCGCGACAGTGATTTAATAATATACGGTGCTCTTCGGGCGCAGTGGTTAAACCACCTGCTAGTAAAATATGCATGCGCACATAACGCTCTGAATTTTTACTATACATATCAACAAGTTCACGAGTTTGTGGGCGTTGTGCGCGTGAATACAACTTACCATGAAAACGGCTGTTTAAATCGCCCGTAGCTAGGTGGGTATCACCTGCATCCATGGCGCTTTCTAGCTCAGTTAAGATCAGCTCAGCATCAATTAAATCTTGATCTGTTAAACCTTCTATTGAGTGACTTAGCAGCTCAGCCTCAAGTAACGCCCTTAAATCAAAGATTTCATCAATTTGTGATGCTGAAAGCTCTGTTGCCGTGGCTCCTTTGTGCGCTTCAAAATTAACAAGCCCTTCAGCTTCAAGCTGGAGTAGTGCCTCACGTACAGGTATTCGACTCACATTAAGTTCAGCAGCAAGTGCGGCTTGACGCAACGGATCACCAGCTTTTATCTCACCGGTTAATATTTTTTCACGAATTGCTTCTGCGACTAGTTGGGTGCGGGTTTTGTGTTCGATAGCCATGATGATCCTCTTATACCAATCGTGTAAAGTTACTGGCCATTTATAGCGACAAGTAAACGCAGTTAGCGCTTTATTTAGCTCGCTAGAATGGTTAAATATTTAAGTCGATTGGTATTATATTGCATTTAAAATACATTATACTCAAGTTCACTCATATGCCAAGTTAGAATCTGCTTAAGCCCCCTATAAATAAGGGTAAGCGGGAAAGTGCAATTTTACAATCCCGCCTATAAAACTTATGCTTGATAGCAAATTGGTCGCATAAATCGCAACATTGCATTTGTGCCCACAGAAGTGCTGCGCACATCCGTTGAGCTTGGGAATGGCCCACCGTGGTTCATTGAACCACATACTTCTACACCTGTTGGCATCTGATTTTTAATCAAGCGGCCTACTTTGTACTGCAGTGCTTCAATAACACTATCAGCTTTATTTAAATCAGCCTCAGTACCATGAACACTGGCAGTAAGCTGACCTTGGAGTTTATTTATCAATATCATGAGCTGTTGTTCACTGTCGTAGCGCACAACTAATGCAGCAGGACCAAACACTTCTTCATGCAAAATTGGGGTTGTTAAATAATCGTCGGCATTACATACAAATACATGCGCATTAGCATGAAACGTTTGTTCAAGCTTACCTTTCCCTAACACGCTGACTTGAGCAAGTTGGCTTCGCTCTTCGACTTGTTGTTTAAACGTTTTAACAATCCCAGGAGTGAGTAAGGTGTCTGATGGTGCATCATTAATACACGCAGTAATGTGTGCTTCAAGTTCATCACACCCCGTTGGCACTAACCAAAGCCCAGGACTGGTACAAAATTGCCCGTTGCCCATCAACATAGACTGGCAAAGTGACTGTGCGATTTCTTTGCTGTTTTCAATCGCTTTATTGGGCAAAATAACTTGTGGGTTAATACTGCCTAATTCACCATAAAATGGGATGGGTTCTTCACGCTTGGCAATCGTTGCTTGTAGTTTACTTGCCACATTAAATGAGCCGGTAAACCCCACTGCTTTTATTACAGGTGCAGCAACTAGCTGATGCGACATATCATAATTTTTACTTTGCACCATAGCAAACACGCCTAACGGCATCGCACATTCTTTAATGGCTGCAAGCGCTGCACGTGCCATCAATTCACCCGTGCCAGGGTGCGCTGTGTGATTTTTTACAATCACTGGGCAACCTGCAGCAAGCGCTGCGGCAGTATCGCCACCTAGTGTAGAAAAAGCATAAGGGAAGTTAGATGCGCCAAATACAGCCACCGGCCCTAGTGGTAAATAGTTAAGCTCAGTGTGTGGCTTTGGCAAAGGCGCTCTTGTGGCATCGGCTTCATCCACTACTTTTAAACCCAAAGGTGAATCTGGGTTTTCACGTAAGGCACTAGCAAACGCTTTAAGTTGATTTACGGTGCGCATGCGCTCACCCTGTAAGCGCGCAAGCGGTAGGTTAGTTTCTTGCTGTGTTTGCTCAAGTAGCTCATCGCCAAGTGCTAATATTTGCTCTGCAATGCACGTTAAAAAATCTGCACGTTGTGCAAAGCTGGTTTTACGGTACTCATAAAACGCCGATTGTGCGACCTCTATTGCACCGTTTAATTCAACCGTACTTAGATTAAAAAAGCGCGTTGGCAGCGGTTCATTACGTGCTGGAGAAAATCCATTAAATTCACCATTCGCTGAATCACCTATCCATTGCCCTGCTACTAAACTTTGTCCTGTTAATGTCATGCTTTGCTCCTGATTAAATTACTTGAAATCCAAATGCATATGGGTCGTCGTCGTCCACTGTGATCGTGCTTGTGCCCGTCACTCTAGACCAGCCTTGTATGCTTGGCAAAATGGCTGTTACGCCTGCGATTTCTGTTACCTGTTCAATGCAGCCGACAAATTGGCTACCGATATAGCTTTCGTGGATAAAATCTTGCCCTTGAGCCAACTGTCCTTTGGCAAAAAGCTGTGCCATACGGGCACTGGTGCCTGTTCCACATGGTGAGCGATCAATAGCTTTGTCACCATAAAAAACAGCATTTGCGGCGTGTGAATTGGCATTTTTTGGTGTGCCAGTCCATAAAACATGACTTGCACCTTGAACGGTTGGGTCAAGCGGGTGAACACATTTTATTTTTGCGTTTATGGCATCACGCACTTGCGGGCTGTACTTTAAAATTTGCCCAGCGGTTAAATGCTCAATGCCTTTGTAATTGGCTTGCGGTTCAACAATAATGTAGAAGTTCCCTCCATAGGCAATATCCACATTAAGCTCACCCAATTCATCCACTTCAATGACAATTGACTTATGTGCTAAGTAAGCGGGAACATTATAAATTTTTACCCACTGAACTTTGCCACCAATCATTTCATAATTGATTTGAACACGCCCTGCTGGCATGTCCAATAACAGAGTCCCCGGCACTTTTGAATGAAGTAAACCATGCTCTAAAGCAAACGTAACAATGCCCATTGTGCCGTGGCCGCACATGGGCAAGCACCCTGATGTTTCTACAAATAAGATAGCGGCATCGCCGTCCTCTGTGGTGGGCGGGTATAAAAACCCGCCCGACATCATGTCGTGACCACGAGGCTCAAACATGAGCGCTTGGCGTATCCAATCGTGATTTTGCAAAAAGTCTTGGCGTTTCTCACTCATGCTCTGCCCGCTCAATTGCGGGTGACCACTGGTAATAAGCCTTACGGGGTTGCCACAGGTGTGACCGTCAATACAAAAAAAGGTCCCTTTGCGCATAACTTAGTCCAATTTTAATTTAATTAAGTCAACCCGGCTTGCCATCGCTTTGTTATAAAGCGCAGTGACAGTTACTTTTTTACATGATTTTCTCAATCCAATAATACACTGAGCACACTCATTAATTAGTTCGTCGATCGTTTTTACTACTGCTGTAAAGTTAATCGAGTAATCTGCATTTAACTGGGTCTTTGCTGCAACAAAGACTGTTTGCCAATTTACTGTCATTTTAACCACCTGATTGATGTTTAGACTTGATATAGTATGTATATTGTATACAATAATCAACATTCTATTTTAGCATTTTATTAATTTACTCGTCGTATGGATCTACGACGAGCCTAATTAGCAATCATAAGACACTGAAAAAAAAGAATTTAAGTGATTTTAAGATTTCACATTATTGCAGGTTGAATTATTAAGTAATAAGTAAAAAACGGCCTGTAAGTTTTAATGCACATTGTATAAGTGAGGTTACACATTTTGGCAGAGCAAAATAAACAACAAATAGCTGTGGTTGGTGCTGGAATTATCGGCATTTGTTGTGCACTTAACCTACAACGAGCTGGCTTTGACGTCACTTTATATGACGAAAATGGATTAGCTCAAGGCTGTTCAAAAGGTAATGCGGGGCATTTTGCTACCGAACAAATTTTTCCACTTGCACACCCGTCATTACTGAAAAAGTTACCGGGTATGCTATTCAACCCATTGGGCCCATTAAGAATAGATTGGCGTTATCTAATTCAAGCCCTGCCATGGTTTTGGTTATTCACTAAAAATATGAGAAGTAAAATATATAAAACCAACACGTTAGCACTTAAAGCGTTAAATAAGAGTGCAATTATCGCATACGACAACTTACTAAATGAGTTCAACTTAGGACACTTGCTAACTAAAAAAGGCAGTTTACTAACATTTGAACTAACACCACTTAACCAAATTAATACAATTTATAATAACTTTATAGCTCAAGGTATTGCTGTTGAACTACTCAGCGCTGAAGAGGTAAAGTTATTAGAGCCCAATTTATCAGAAACAATAACGTATGCATTATTGTTTAAGGATGTAGCCCATAGTGTAGATCCGCATCTATTTTGTTTAAATTTAGCTGCGCAATTTAGTGCTTTAGGTGGCAATTTTTGTCAACAAAAAATAACCAGTGTAAAGCTAGCAGAGAAAGTGTTTACCCTTGGTAATAATGAGCAAACATTTACTGCTGATAAAGTCGTTATCGCAGCAGGTGCATGGAGTAAGCCTCTAATTGTGCCGTTTGGTTATAAAGTCCCACTTGATACTGAGCGAGGATATCACTGCATGCTGGCAAGCAATTATGGCTTAACAAGGCCCGTTGCTTCAGCGGAGCGTAGTTTTATCATGACTCCAATGAGTCAAGGCCTGCGTATTGCTGGCACTGTTGAGTTTGCTGGTACACAACGCGAAATGAATAACAAACGTGCACTTGCATTGTTACCAAATGCCAAAGCAATGCTCAAAAATACAGCACCTCCGTTACAACCAAGCAGCATTTGGATGGGCTGTCGACCATCACTGCCGGATTCATTGCCAGTAATAGGTGAAGCACCTTATCACCCTAATCTATTTTTTGCTTTCGGCCATCAACATCTAGGTTTAACACAAGGTGCTATTACAAGTGAGCTAATAACTAGCTTGTGTTTACAACAAGTGCCTAGCATTGATATAAAACCATATTGTATCAGCCGCTTTTCAACTCAAGCTGCTTGCAGTCCACACGCCCCACTTGCACAATAGCCACACTAACGAGGAGAGCACTATGACCACCCAAGGCATTGGTACCCAAACCAAAGAACAAGCACTTGCCAGTTTATCTAACATGACTGACGATTTAACCCCAATTCAACCGCAAGAGTACCTAGAACGAATTAAAAAAGCTCAAATATACATGCAACAAAATGGTATTGACGCCATATATTTAAATGCAGGCACAAACCTTACCTATTTCACCGGAATGCGTTGGTATGCAAGTGAGCGTCTGGTGGGAGCCATTTTACCAGCAAAGGGAAATATTCAGTATATCGCTCCTTACTTTGAAATTGGTTCATTAAACGGCTTTAAAGTGATTGATGGGCCGATTCGTGGTTGGCAAGAGCATGAAAGTCCATACACATTATTTGTTAATATATTATCTGAAATGGGTATTGCTGCGAATGGCACAGTTGGCATTGACGAAAGCGCACAGTTCTTTATTTTTGATGGTATTAATAAAGCCCAAAATGGCTTAAAGTTAGTGAATGCACAGCCTGTTACTGCACATTGTCGTATGCATAAATCTGCCAATGAACTTGCATTAATGCAACGCGCGATGGATATGACGCTGGCGGTACATAAAGCAACTGCCAGTATGCTACATGAAGGCATCAGTACCACTGGAGTAGAAGCGTTTATAAAGCAAGCACACCAAAAAGTAGGCGCACCAGGCAATTACTTTTGCATTGTATTATTTGGTGTTGCAACTTCTTTCCCCCATGGTGTAAAAGACGCGCAAATATTAAAAAAAGGCGATATGATATTAATTGACACTGGCTGTAAAGTGCATGATTACTTATCAGACATCACCCGCACCTACGTATATGGTGAAGCAAGCGATCGTCAGCGCCAATTTTGGAATTATGAAAAAGCGGCACAAATTGCTGCATTTAATGAAGCAAAAATAGGTCAAACATGTGAAGCCGTAGATTCCGGCGCCCGTAATTATTTAGCGGCACAAGGCCTTGGTCCTGAATACCAAACGCCAGGGTGCCCACATCGTACCGGCCACGGCATTGGTTTAGACATCCATGAGTGGCCTTATTTAGTCGGTGGCGATAAAACTCTTCTAGCCACTGGAATGTGTTTTAGTAACGAACCAATGCTAGTGGTACCTGGTGAATTTGGCGTACGATTAGAAGATCATTTTTATATGACTGATCATGGCCCTAAGTGGTTTACCGAACCCGCACACAGTATTGATAATCCATTTTGCTTGGCTAAGTAAGCCTGATAAGCAAAAATAAACTCGGCTACATAATCTAAAACAGCACTATTACTCAAACTGTGCTGTTATTATGCCACTTTATGCGTGTACTAATAAAGTTAAAGTTCTCTGCAGCTTGTGTCAACTAAGCCCTCGTTACCCTCTGTTTTACAAGTAAATAATTGCTGTACAAACCTAAAGGACCGCATGTTTTCACTCACCTTTTAAATAGTAAGTTAAGTATGTAAACATTATTAATAGTTTACTTTTAAACCCAAACACCATACCATTTATTGTATACAATATACATAAATCCAGGGTGATGATAATGATAAAAAGTATAATCCTTCTACTACTCGCATTTTTAACTGTAGCTTGCCAACCACAAGCAGCGTCTTATATTAAAAATCCTGTTAAACCAATAACACCAGCACCATTAAAAGCTGATATAGCAGTGAACGGTTATACAAGTACACTAAAGGACATAGATATTAAATTTTTGGGTAAAGAAGTTCCCTACACTTATAGTGAGGGTAAAATTGCTAATAGTCGAGGTTATAATTGGTGGATAAGCAAGCACTTTGCACTTAAAAGCGACCTACCTGAAGAAAAGGTAAGGCTATATTTAGAGTTATTAGAGATGTCTTATCCACACTATGTTGCGCTGTTTGGGATGGAGCCACCTAATATTGAACGCCAACGGATTGCTGTGGTTTATGGTAGTAGTCGTTCAAGAGTCCGTGAAGCCATGCTTGATGATGGTTTTTTACGTGGCGTTCATAAAACAGCTGGTGGTGAAACCATGTATTATAATCGCGCAGGTTACAACTTTCCTTACCCTAGAGAACATCATCAGCGCTACATCGTGATCCACGAAACAATGCATGCATTTCATATGGCATTAAATGGCCATTCTACATGGGCACCCAATTGGATAACAGAAGGTCTTGCTGATTCAGTTGCTCATCATGTTTATGATCCAAATCTAAAACAACTAACAGTAATGGTATTTGATCGCGCCCCAATGAACTATATAGAGATGGGCTTAAAACAGTATTACAGCGCGAACAAACCCACTATTGAACAAATTAACGATGATCCTGCACTTAAACGCGGTCTTAATTTTTTTATCATCCATTACCTTTTAAGCTCACCAGAGCGAGCACAATTTTTTGCTTACTTTTTAAAACAGCTTAGAGTAGCTAACCCCCATAGTGAGTCGACCCTTTCAACGGCTAATTCATTACTTAAACACACTTTTAAAGATTGGCAAGCAATTGAACAAGGCTTCGCTGAGTTTGTACAAAATATTAAGCCGAGTTTTCATATAGTGTCAGGACCATGGGAGCAAGATGGCGCTTCCTATTGGTTAAGAAATACAGACTCAACAGATTTATCTCGTTTAGATATTAACCCACCGAGAAAACAAACCCAACCTGTCATGGATTTTCCTGGGCCATTATCGAATAAGATTATAAATATTTCTAACAAGAACCAAGTGGCTGTTTTAATCGATTTTGAACAATCACAGATACATCGAAGTGAAGTCGGTGTTGCTTTACAAGCAAAACGTAGCAAACATAATCAACTATATAGGCAGCGTTTTATTGGGAAAGAACAAATAAGTGATGATCAGTTGCTGGAATTTATTATCGTTGATGGTGAACGCTTGCATATAAATGGGCAAAATATAAATAAATTTAGTTCATTACAGCTAGGCTTAACTTCTGAAATTAGGGAAGCCTTAATTAAAAATAAGTCTATTGCCATCCTACTTTCTTTAGAGGAGGCACATATAAAAATCACCTTAACTGCACTAAATAATAAATTAATAGAGCAGCAAATTATTCTGCCTATCGCTCGCGATATATTAACAATATTAAACACCAAAAAAATCAGCTTACTAAGTAAAAATAACAACCATTTACTTACTCCTTATTTATACCCTGCTAACTCAGTTAGTAATACACAGCCATCTGTTGCCAAAATACCTAATCCCTGGGTGTTTAAAAATTATAATTTACTAAGCCGCTTATTCAGAACGTGCCAAATGTATACTTTTAAACTAACAAATTGTGAACTTGAATTAAGTAAGTTAATGGCAAAGCTAACAGATAAAAAACACCATACAACTATTAACTCCGAGTTAAACTTAAAGCTTAACGATTACAAGAAGCACTTAGGTGATATTGGTTTTAACGCGCTTTCTGATATTGATTCAAGTATATACTTTAATAAAAATGATGCTTTTTTAAGAGTTTACAACCCCACAGATTTTGAATTAAAGATTTCAGCTAACATCCAATTTTTAGATACTAAAGGGAATGTTATTGCAAAACAAAAAATAAGTAATGTGCTAAAACCCGGCACTCACAATCTCGATTTAACGAAAGTACAAGGCGCTAAAAGTTTAAAGGTTGAGCAAAAACTACAATGGCAGTCACTTAGCTATCAATCGCATTTTTATGAATCTCTAACGCCCTTTAATGGTGTTGGAATGAAATATAAGTACACCAAAAACAACGAAAAAATAGGTGTTTTCAGTGTAACGCTTACAGGACCATATTCAGGTAAAACTGATGGTACGCTTACTCTTTCTGCTATTTCTGATTTAAAATCTTTAGTAATAAAAGAACTCAAACAAAAGGTGAAAATAGAACCTTATGAGAGCAGAACCTACCACTTTGAATTAGCAAACAACAGTGAGTTCACTCGTGCAAATATTACAGCATATTTAGATGTAGATGGTGAAAATATAAGATTAGTAAAAAACGTAAACTTAACTAAATAAAATCATGCATTTTAAGTTGTTCACAAAAGCAGCTTAAAATACTCGCCAACCTGCGCAAAAATAAACCTACTTGGTAGTAAAATTTATAATCGCTACAAAGTAAGCTATCTTACATAACATTAAGTTATTTAAATCAAAGAGAAAAATGGAGTTTTACGAGTAAATATAGATATATTGATTTTGGCAATCATTATGGATATGATAATGTCTATCATTTACAATTACCCATTCGGACTCTCTACTATGAAACACCTTTCTAAATCTGTAAAAACATTAGGTGCAAGCTTATTGTTAGCTTCTGCTTTCGTAACACAACCGGCATTAGCTAACGGCCCTATTGGCGAGCATGTTAATCATCTTCAAGCTAATCTAAAAAGTTACGCCGAAGAAGTAGAATGGATGGTAGGTAAAGTGGATACCATGGTAAGCGACTATGATAAAAAAGGCGCTAAAGCGGTTAAAACTGATGATTTAATTGAATATTGGGAATCAGTTAAGTTTCATAGCGCAATAGAAACTAATTTCGTACCCGTTTACGCTTCTATTTGGCAAGGTATTTATGGCGTGAAAATGGCCATTGAAAATGGCAAACCAGCGGCAGAAGTACGTAAAGAGCAAGAAGCGATGAACATAGCCTTGTGGCAGGGTCTTGGGGCTGTTAAGCTTGCTGCAAAATTCCAGCAAAAAGGCTTGTTAGAGAGCATTAAAGCAACTGCAACTACTGAAATGACACAAAGTGCGACAATTGACGAAATTAAGCACAAATTAGACCGTGTAGTCGCTAAATTTGCTGAGCGTTTACAAGACGAAGCAACAGATATTGTTCATGATACTTATCTGCACCTATTTGAAGGTGTAGAAGGTACGCTTATTGAACAAGATGCTAACCTAGTTGAAGTGCTGGAAAAAGACTTTAACGTAACACTGCCACAAGCAATTAAAAATAGTAAAAGCGTAGACGATATACGCGATGTGGTAAGTGACATGCAAACTAAATTAGACCGCGCTAAAACGCTTATAGAAAAAGCTGAAAAGTCGCGTAAGGATGTATTTTAAGTGAAGCGTAGGACCTTTATACAAGGCCTAGCTGCGTTAGGGGTTGTTGGCTCATTGCCACTTCCTCTTTCTCGCGCACTAGCTGCCAATATAGCAAACCCTGTTTCGGTTGATGATTTACCAAAGCTTAAAGGCGAATTAACGCTTTATTTAGGCCGTGGCGAAGGTGGTTTGTATGAAAACGTATTACAAGCAATCCAGAAAAAAAATCCCGACTTTAAATTAGGCATACGCCGAGGTCCAACAGCTGCACTTGCAAATACAATCGTAGCCGAGGCTAAGGCTGGTGTTAAACGTGCCGATATTTTTTGGGCGGTAGATTCTGGCGCCATTGGTTTAGTGACCGATGCAGGCCTTGCTCAAACAATTCCAACCGATTTATCTGATCAATTACAGCCACAATTTAGATACAAAGAATGGGCACCTGTTACAGGTCGTATTCGTACATTGCCATACAACACGTCGCGTTTAACTAAAGATCAAATTCCGACAAGTATTATGGAAATTGCCGACAGCGACTTAAGCATTGGTTGGGCGCCCGCTTATGCGTCGTTTCAATCGTTTGTTACCGCTATGCGTATTTTAGAAGGTGATGACAAAACAGCTAAGTGGCTTAAAAAAGTTAAAAAACGTTCTAAAACATACGCCGGTGAACTCGGTGTGGTTATGGGTGTTGAACGCGGTGAAGTAGATATTGGTTTTGCTAATCACTACTACACACTACGCCTTAAGTCGGGCAAGCCCGATGCAAAACTCGATTTAGCCTTTACCCAAAATGATGCAGGTTGTTTAGTTAATGCATCGGGTGTATTAGCGCTTAACGACGATCCACTTGCTACTAACTTTATGCGTTATTTACTCAGTAAAGAAGTGCAAGGTTATCTGGCAACTGAAGCTTACGAAATTCCGTTAATCAATAATATTAGCCAACCAGAGGGATTACCTTCACTTGCTGATATTTCACCGCCTAAAATAGATTTAACCCAACTGGCAGATTTACGACCTACCATCGATTTGATGAGAAATAACGGCGTTTTATAATGCGACTACCCGCTTCTTACCCAATGGCGCTGCTTGCAGCGCTCATTACGCTTACCCCTGTTTTTATATTAATGGTGCTTGCTAGTGATGCCAGTACTGTTTTTGATAGTCATAATTTAAAAATTTTAGGTAATACCTTAGCCCTAATGGGGTTAACGGTTTTAGGTTCTATTTTAATTGGTGTGCCACTGGCCTTTATTAGTGCGTATGTGCATTTACCATTTAAAAAACTATGGCTGGTATTTTTTGCAGCGCCTTTAGCTGTGCCCAGTTATATTGGTGCGTTTACCTTATACGCGGCCTTTGGCCCGGGCGGCGAAATAAACACGTTAACCGGTATAGAAACCCCTTCTATGTATGGTTTAACGGGCGCCGCGATTGTAATGACCTTATACACATTCCCATTTGTAATGATGACCACTCGCTCGTCCTTACTAAGCCTTGATGCAAGTATGGTTAACGCCGCGCGTACACTGGGTATGTCGATGACGCAAAGCATATTTAAAGTCATATTACCGCGTGTAGTAAACGGCATAGCCGCAGGCTCATTGTTGGTAGCGCTTTATACGTTGTCAGACTTTGGTACACCCGCAATGATGCGCTTAGATACATTTACCCGTGTTATATACGTTGAATACAACGCCTTTGCGTTAGGCCGTGCAGCCATGCTCTCATTGCAATTAATGGTAATTGTTGGCTTTTTATTATTAATAGAATCGCAAATAAAAACAGACAGCGAAAAACAAGGTCGCCCACTTATTTTGTTTCCAAGCAAATGGCAGCTAAGTGCCATGTTTGCTACCTTTGCGCCAGTGTTACTATTAGCTATTGGCTTACCGCTTGCGATATTTTCGTTGTGGTTAGCTCGCGATGGCTTTACCTCGTTCGACTTTAATATTGCATGGAACTCAGCGTATGCATCAGCTATTGCCGCTGTTGTTGCCGTAATTGTAGCCGTGCCCGTTGCCCATGCAGCATTAAGTGGCAAAGCAGGTAAGGTAATGGAACGCGTTACTTATTTTGGTTTTGGTATACCGGGTATAGTTATGGGCACAGCCCTTGTTTATGGTGGATTACAGCTGCCATTCTTATATCAAACACTGGGTTTGCTTATTATTGCTTACATGCTGCGTTTTTTACCGCTGGCGGTAGGCTCAGTTCGAACTAGCACCGAGCATTTAGATCCTAGTTTAGTAAAATCAGCTCGCGTACTGGGTGCAAGCCCGCGTGAAGTATTTACCCGAATTACGTTACCACTGACTATGCGCGGTATAATTGCCGGTGCAGCACTGGTATTTTTAGAGTCGATGCGCGAACTAGAAGCCACCCTATTGCTCGGCCCTACTGGGTTTGAAACCCTCTCTACCTATTTATGGCGTGTTTACGAAGCGGGTTATTTTGGTCGTGCCGCTATACCAGGGTTATTGTTAGTAGTGATTTCTGCGTGCGCGTTAGCTATTATGCTCTCAGGCGAAAAACGCAACCAGTTAGAACATTGAGGATTTAAAAACACATGCTATCTGTAAGTCAGTTGTCTATAGATTACGGCAGTAACCGCGTAGTAAACAATTTAAACTTTTCGCTAGGCGAAAGTGAAATCCTTATGCTTGTTGGCCCTACGGGTTGTGGCAAGAGTACTATTTTACAAGCGCTTGCAGGTCTTATTCCTATTAGCGAAGGCGAAATAAACGTAGCTAAGTGGCGAGCAACGCCAAAGTTAAACGTGCCGCCAGAAAAGCGTAGCGTAGGTATGGTGTTTCAAGACTTTGCATTATTCCCGCATTTAACGGTTGAGCAAAATATTTGCTTTAGACTAAAAGATACGGCCCCTGCCGAGTATTGGATAAACTTACTTGGACTGAACGATTTTAGAGGCAAAAAGCCCGCAACGCTATCAGGCGGTCAAAAGCAGCGCGTAGCACTTGCGCGCACGCTTGCCCACCAGCCTGACTTTGTATTACTAGATGAGCCGCTTTCTAACCTTGATGCCGCATTAAAAGACATGTTGCGCTGGGATATAAGAAACGCACTTAAAGATGCTGGCGTTCCAGCAATTTGGGTAACGCACGACCAAGAAGAAGCACTTTCTGTTGGGGATCGTGTTGGCGTTTTAAAAGGCGGTGAAATTCAGCAAATTGATACACCTGAGCGATGTTTTAGTACGCCTAACAATCGTTTTGTAGCTCGCTTTTTAGGTGAAGCCAGTTTTATTGCTGGTAACTTTGAAAACGGACAAGCTACTACCTCAATTGGTAATGCCCCAGCCCACGGCGTAGACTGTGAAAGTGGTGATGTTGATGTACTGCTTAGGCCAGACGATGTATTACTTGTACAAAGTAGCGTTGGTAATAACGGTGAAGTTGTATGGGTACGATTTGAAGGTGGCAGCCGTTTGTGTGCTGTAAAACTTGCGTGCTCTACTATTGTAACTAGCCGAGTGAGCCATGAAGTTGTGGTAAATCCTGGTGATGCCGTACATGTATCATTAAGTACATCGCACCCGCTAGCGGTTTACAAATCTATAGATTAATATTTTTACCTAACTCAAGATTAAGAGGAAACCCCATGAACGGACCAAACCCAAATAATCCTTCACCAATGGAAGGTTTTCCTCAAGTTGGTTTTTTAAAAAATTTTATTACTTCTGCCAATATTGAAGTAGGCGATTATACATATTATGACGATCCTGATGGCCCTGGGAATTTTGAAAAAAATGTGCTTTACCATTTCGATTTTATAGGAGATCGTCTCATTATCGGAAAGTTTTGCGCCATAGCTAAAGACGTTACTTTTATAATGAATGGTGCTAATCATCAAACTTCTGGATTTTCTACTTATCCATTTTTTATATTTGGTAATGGCTGGGAAAAGTCTGCACCAAAATCAAATGATTTACCCTTTAAAGGCAATACAGAAATTGGTCATGATGTGTGGATTGGTTATAACGCTACAATTATGCCCGGGGTAAAAATTGGCAGCGGCGCTATTATTGCCAGTAAATCAGTTGTCACCACCGATGTACCTGCTTACAGTGTTGTGGGTGGAAACCCAGCTAAAGTGATAAAAACCAGATTTGACGATAAAACAATAAATGCGCTGCTAGACATAGCTTGGTGGGATTGGAGCAATGATAAAATCACTGCTCACTTAGATGTAATTACTCAATGTGATATATCCGCTTTAACAGCACTCTAAGTACTACCACTCAAACATGTAAGCCATTTTGCTTATTGTTTTAAGCGGGACATTATGCGAATTACGTTTAGCATATAAGTGCTGCATTGATTTGTCTTTCACTTCACCCACTATCACTTCTTTTACTTGATAGCCTAAAGCAATAGCGGCTTGCGAGTACGCTATAAATTCCCACTTTTTAATATTGGTATTATCTACAATTACCAATGGCATATTTTGAGCAAGTGCATTTATAAAACGCGCTAAGTTTAAATTATGAAATTGCGACAATTTAAATTTATCGAAATGATATTCGCCCTGCTCGTTAATAAAGTAATCATCAGTTGAGCAGATTAGGTATTGGCTTTCGTCAACTCCACCTAATTCGTCAGCAAGGCTTTGCGCATAATAAGACTTACCACTTCCTGGTAGTCCTCGTAAAATAAAAACTTGTTTCATAGCATCGATTTTTTAAGTGTGAATAAATATTAATTTAATTTGTGTGTTAATAATGCCACAAAATCATTAAATTTAAGAGTAACAAATCATAATAGTGGCAATTAAACGCTAAAAACTGTTTAAAAATAAACCGCATGCATAAAAACTTTTAAAGAGTTGCCCACAATAGTTTTTTTATTCAACTTTACTAGGTAAGATACAGGGTTCAAGTGCAGCGCCGTTTATGTGCAATTTATGCCCGAGTGTTGCGCACAGTTAAAATAAAATAGTTAGGCAACTTATATCATTGGAGTGAAGATGAGCCATTTAGCGATTTCAGAGCTATTAAAAGGCAATGTTGCGGTAGACAGCCAAGTAACAATTAAGGGCTGGATCCGTACTCGCCGCGATTCAAAAGCAGGAATTTCATTTTTAGCCGTTCATGACGGTTCGTGTTTTGATCCTATTCAAGCGGTAGTTCCTAATTCACTGAATAATTATGATGAAGTTACTAGCTTAACAGCCGGTTGTTCTGTGTCGGTTACTGGTGTTTTAGTGCAATCTGCTGGCCAAGGTCAGTCTTTCGAAATTCAAGCTAATACTGTAACTGTATTAGGTTGGGTAGAAAATCCAGATTCTTACCCAATGTCGGCAAAGCGCCACAGCATTGAGTACTTACGTGAGCACGCTCACCTTCGCCCTCGTACAAATATGATTGGCGCGGTAACACGTGTACGTAACTGCTTAGCACAAGCTATTCACCGTTTTTACCACGAGCAAGGCTTTTACTGGATCAGCACGCCAATCATTACGGCAAGTGACTGTGAAGGCGCTGGCGAAATGTTCCGTGTATCAACGCTTGATATGCAAAACTTACCGCTTACAGACAAAGGCGAAGTTGATTACAGCGAAGATTTCTTCGGTAAAGAAGCATTCCTTACTGTATCTGGCCAGTTAAACGGCGAGACTTACGCGTCTGCAATGTCTAAAATTTACACGTTTGGTCCTACGTTCCGTGCAGAGAACTCAAATACATCTCGCCACCTTGCAGAATTTTGGATGGTAGAACCTGAAGTAGCATTTGCTGATTTAGAAGATATCGCAAAACTTGCTGAAAACATGCTTAAGTATGTATTTAAAGCTGTACTTGAAGAGCGCCGTGATGACATGGAATTTTTTGCACAACGTGTAGAAAAAACTGCAATTACGCGTTTAGAAGAGTTTGTAGATAAAGACTTCGCACAAGTTGATTATACCGACGCTGTAGAAATTCTTAAAAACTGTGGTAAAAAGTTTGAGTACGCTGTTGAATGGGGTGTAGATTTACAGTCTGAGCACGAACGTTACTTAGCAGAAGAGCACTTTAAAGCACCAGTAGTTATTAAAAACTACCCGCGCGATATTAAAGCATTTTACATGCGCCAAAACGAAGACGGTAAAACCGTTGCCGCAATGGACGTAGTAGCGCCTGGTATTGGTGAGATCATTGGTGGTTCACAACGTGAAGAGCGCCTTGATGTACTTGATGCTCGCCTTGAAGAAATGGGCTTAAACAAAGAAGACTACAGCTGGTACCGCGATTTACGTAAATACGGTAGTGTGCCACATTCAGGCTTTGGTTTAGGCTTTGAGCGCTTAGTTGCTTATGTAACAGGTATGGGCAACGTACGTGACGTTATTGCCTTCCCTCGTACTAAAGGCAGCGCAACTTACTAATACTAAGTTAGCCGTTTCTAAATACTAAAAACCAGCCAATTGGCTGGTTTTTTTGTGCCTTTAATTTACCGTATAAAAAAGCCGCAGCACTCAAAGAGCACCACGGCTTTCAACCAGAATAAATTTATATTAGATGCTATAAAGCACTTTCGAGCTGTGGCAATACTTCAAATAAATCAGCCACTAAACCGTAATCAGCAACTTGAAAAATAGGTGCGTCTGGGTCTTTATTAATTGCGACGATTACTTTTGAGTCTTTCATACCGGCTAAATGCTGTATAGCACCGCTAATACCTACTGCAATATATAGGTTAGGCGCTACAATTTTACCTGTTTGCCCTACTTGCATATCGTTAGGTACGAAGCCTGCGTCAACTGCTGCGCGCGATGCACCAATGGCTGCACCTAGTTTATCGGCAATGCCATTAAGTAGTGCGAAGTTTTCACCATTTTGCATACCACGACCACCTGATATAACAACGGTAGCTGCTGTAAGCTCTGGGCGTTCTGATTCGGTTTGTTCAACACTTACAAAGCTACTTAATTGCGAATCAGATACTGTATCAATACTTGTTACAGTGGCTGCTGATTGCTCGCCTTGCAAATCAAAGCTACTTGCACGCACGGTAATTACTTTTTTGCTATCGAGTGACTTAACCGTTGCGATTGCATTACCTGCATAAATAGGACGTTTAAATGTGTCTGCGTCCACAACTGCGATAATTTCAGAAATTTGTGCAACATCTAATAACGCAGCAACACGTGGCATAAAGTTTTTGCCCGTTGTAGTGGCACTTGCAACAATATGGCTATAGCTGTCGCTAAGCGATAAAACTAAATCAGTCATGCTCTCAGCTAACTGATGCTCATACACGCTGCTATCGGCAACTAAAACATTAGCTACGCCATCAATGCTAGCAACTTGTGAGCTCATTGCACTTAAGCTGTTGCCGGCAATAAGTACATCAACAGGAAAACCCATTTTTAGTGCGGCGTTAATTGTTTTTGAGGTTTCTGGTTTTAAGGCACCGTTGTCGTGCTCTGCAATTACGAGTGTTTTCATTTAAATCACCTTTGCCTCTGTTTTTAATTTTTCTACAAGCTGTGCTACGTCTTCAACAATAATACCTGCTGTGCGTTTAGCTGGCTCTTCCACACTTACTAATTGAATGCGCGGTGTTAAATCAACACCTAACGAATCAGCAGCTATTACTTCAAGCGGTTTACGCTTGGCTTTCATAATATTTGGCAGTGATGCGTAACGAGGCTCGTTTAAGCGTAAATCAGTTGTAACAACCGCTGGTAAGTTAAGTGCTACCGTTTGCAGGCCGCCATCAACTTCACGGGTTACGTTTACTTTGCCATTTTCAATAACAACCTTTGATGCAAACGTACCTTGGCCACGTTTAGTTAAAGCCGCTAACATTTGACCTGTTTGGTTGTTATCTGAGTCAATTGACTGTTTACCTAAAATAACCAGCTCTGGTGATTCTTGTTCTACAATTTTGGCAAGAAGCTTAGCAATATGAAGTGACTCGAGCTTTTCATCGGTTTCGATGTGAATGGCTTTGTCGGCGCCAAGCGCTAGTGCGGTGCGTAATTGCTCTTGCGATGCTTTTGGACCAATTGTAACAGCAACAACTTCGCTTGCAGTACCAGCTTCTTTAAGGCGGATTGCTTCTTCAATGGCAATTTCACAAAACGGATTCATTGCCATTTTTACGTTGGTTAAATCAACATCGCTTTTATCACTTTTAACGCGTGCTTTTACGTTGTAATCAATCACTCTTTTTATTGGTACGAGAACTTTCATAGGAACTCCATAATTATTTAAGCCTACAAGGTAACGTGCACGTCAACCTAATTATTTTATGAAATTAGACTACTTCCTGTTGACGTAAACGTCAACCTAAAATAACCTTTAACTATTCACAGTCTGTAACGTTTAATTTGCAAGGTTAATAATAGGCTGTACACCTTATTTAAATGTGTAGTAAACATTCGAATAAGTCCGTCATAGATAAAGAGGTTATTATGGTCGAACGTGAAACCATGGAATTTGATGTAGTTATTGTTGGTGCAGGCCCTGCAGGGCTTTCAAGTGCAATTAAACTCGCGCAACTAGCACAAGAAAAACAACAAGAGTGCATGATCTGCGTCGTCGAAAAAGGGTCTGAAGTGGGTGCACATGTACTCTCTGGTGCGGTTTTTGAAACCAAAGCTTTGGATGAATTACTACCAAATTGGCAAGAACTGGGCGCCCCTGTTACGACAAAAGTAACTAACGATGAAATTTATTGGTTTAATAACGAACAAAAAGCGACATCAATACCCCACTTTGCAACGCCTAAAACATTTCATAATGACGGTAACTACATTGTGTCTATGGGTAACGTATGTCGATGGCTTGCTGAGCAAGCCGAAGCGTTAGGTGTAGAGATATTTCCAGGGTTTAGTGCTCACTCTTTAATAATTGAAGATAAAGCAGTGAAAGGCATTGTTACTGGCGATATGGGTGTAGACAAAGACGGTAATGAAAAAGATGGTTACATGCCCGGCATGGAGCTTCGTGCAAAATACACTATTTTTGCAGAAGGCTGCCGAGGTCATTTGGGTAAGCAACTAATTAATGAGTTTGCACTTGATGCGGATTCATCGCCACAGCATTACGGTTTAGGCTTTAAAGAAATTTGGCAAATTGATGAAAGTAAACATGAGCTTGGCAAAGTTGTGCATGGTACAGGTTGGCCACTAAGTGGTGACACTAATGGTGGTGCATTTATGTATCACAGCGAAAACAATCAAGTTGTTGTTGGTTTAATTGTTGATTTAAATTACTCAAATCCGCATTTAAGTCCATTTGATGATTTTCAGCGCATGAAGCATCACCCTGTATTTAAAAGCGTACTTGAAGGCGGTGAACGTATTGCATACGGTGCACGTGCAATCGCTAAAGGCGGCTTACATTCATTACCAAAAATGCATTTTGCTGGTGGTTTAATAGTAGGCTGTGATGCAGGCACACTTAATTTTGCAAAAATTAAAGGTAACCACACTGCAATGAAATCAGGAATGATTGCTGCTGACGTTATTTTTGAAGCGCTGCAAAGTGAGTTAGCAAATACCGATTTAGCTAATTACCAAAAAGCCTTTGAGCAATCGTGGGCATATAAAGAGTTATATCAATCTCGTAACTTTGGCCCTGCAATGCACAAACTGGGTAAGTTTGTAGGCGGAGCATACAACACGCTAGATCAAAACATTTTTAATGGCGGTTTACCGTTTACATTTAAAGATAATACGCCCGATCACTCTACCCTTGTTGATGCTAACGCCGCTGACAAAATAGCGTACCCAAAGCCAGATGGACAATTAAGCTTTGATAAACTCTCGAGCGTATTTTTATCAAATACAAATCACGAAGAATCGCAGCCGTGCCATTTAAAGCTTAAAGATGCGTCGATACCTATCAACGTAAACTTAGTAAAATTTGATGAGCCCGCTCAGCGCTACTGCCCAGCAGGCGTATACGAAGTGCAAGAAGTAGAAGGCAGTAAAGAGTTTGTTATAAACGCCCAAAACTGTGTGCACTGTAAAACCTGCGATATTAAAGACCCTAGTCAAAACATTACATGGGTAACGCCAGAAGGCGCTGGCGGGCCAAACTACCCTAATATGTAGCTAAATTATGCGCAGAATGACTAACTAAGCACATTTTTTACATACAAATTATAAACATATCCTAAATTGCAGGGGCTTCGGCCCCTTTTTTACGTTATGCTTATAATAGTTTTAATAAATGTGAGTGTTAACTATGCCGTCGTCAAAAGTTGTTTTTCGTTTTTTAGCCGAGCCTACCGATGTAAATTTTGGTGGTAAAGTTCATGGTGGGGCCGTCATGAAATGGATCGACCAAGCTGGTTATGCATGTGCTGCTGGTTGGAGTGGTCATTATTGTGTAACGGTTTCGGTAGCTGGTGTTAAATTTAGGCGCCCTATTCTCGTGGGTCAAATTGTAGAAGTAGAAGCTAAAATTGCCCATACGGGTAGAAGTAGCATGCAAATATTTATTCAAGTTAGATGTGGCGATCCTAAAACACAAAATATGGTTGAAACAAATCATTGTGTTATTAGTTTTATTGCTATGGACGAAACGGGTTACCCAATAGAGGTGCCTTCGTTTAAAGCTGTAACTGACGAAGATATTAAATTAGAAAACTACGCTATAAAAATGAAAGAAATAGCCATTGAAACAGAAAACTTGCTTCATAAAGTTTAAATTCCAATTAACACTTTAGAAATGTACCTAATAGGTATGTAAAATACTCATAATGTTTTGTAAAACGTACATCTTTTTTTAGAAAGCAAAATCATCGAAAAGTTCAATTTGTTTACAAAACAACCTAAACGTCATGGTAACTAATACAAAAGTAGCTATTATGGCGTTTTAATACCCTCTTTTAAAATTGGCATGTTCGCTGCAAGTAGTTAATTGTCGTTTGATAAATTTAATCAAACATTTAAATTATTTTAAAGGAGCTATTCAATGATTAAAACACTTTCTTTTTCTGCGCTTGCTTTAGCAGCAATGGGTTTTAACTCTGCAGCACACGCTGACATTTCTGATTTCGATTCTCCGCGTATCTACACAGGTATTGGTTACGGTCAATATTCTTTTGAGTTTGAAGATAGCGACAACGACACTGACTTTGACGACGACGCACAAATGCTTAAAGGTTATGTTGGTGCGCAATTTAACGAGTACTTAAGCTTAGAGCTTGCTTATCAAAACTTTGACGAAGTAAGTGATATTAGCAGCAAAGCCGAAATTGATGGCGTATCGCTTGCCGCACGTTTAGGGTACCCAATAACAGAGAGCTTTTCTGTATATGCAAAAGGTGGTTGGCTTGAGTGGGATGCAGATTACACACAAGATTTACCAGTAGGCGGCGTAACAGCTTCTACAGATGGTGGTGATGCATTTTACGGCGCAGGTATTGAATACGCACTTACAACAAATGTTCAGTTTCGTTTAGAGTACGAACGTTATAAACTTGATGACGATATTGACCCAGATATGGATGTAGCGTCTGTATCAGTTCAGTACATGTTTTAATTAATATTTAACGTGTGTATGAAAGGTAAGCCTAATGGCTTACCTTTTTTATTTTTATGCTCTTTTTAAATATATTAATATAAACCAATCTGTTTAGTTAATAAGTTTAAACCATTCGGTTTATAAGCAATAAACTTATTTACATTAATGCCATAAAGACTAAATGCGGGTAGAATAGCACTCTATTTTATTTGTACCCGAGTACTATGAGCGATTATACCATTTCGGCTATTGGCCACATCGAATCTCCTTACAAACAAAAGTTTGCTATACCTAGGCAACCTCGTTTAGTGCCACAAGCTAAAGCAAAGCTTATATTTGCCCCCGATTTTAATCGCGAAGAATTTGTACGCGGGCTCGATGAGTTTACTCATATATGGTTGTTATTTCGTTTTCACGAAACAGCAGATAAAGGCTATTCAGCGATGGTACGCCCTCCTCGCTTAGGTGGTAATGAGCGAAAAGGCGTATTTGCAACGCGCGCTACATTTAGACCCAACGCAATAGGTATGAGCGCTGTAAAGCTTGAAGGTATTGAGTATAAAAATGGCCAGCTTAGTTTATTACTCGCTGGTATTGATTTACTGGATGGCACACCGATTATTGATATAAAACCGTATTTGCCGTACTCAGACTCTATGCCTGATGCCAGCGCTGGTTTTGCCGATACGCGTCCAGAAACCGAGATGACGGTTGAATTTAGCCCTCAAGTAATCGAGTTTATTAATACGCAAACCCAGTACCCAGACTTACAAGATTTTATAGCCAATGTATTAAAGCAAGATCCTCGCCCCGCTTATAAAAAACAAAAAGAAGGCGAGCAGAGCTATGGGATGACTTTGTACAACTTTAATATTCGTTGGCAGGTTAATGACTCGCATAACGTAGTAACAAACATAGAAAAAAACTAAATAACTCACTTAGCGCTTTAGTGTAAAAGCATCCGCTGGTAAACTTAAGCTCTATTAAAAGAATATAATTACTCTATTTCGGAAAAAAAATGCGTACAAGCCAATATATACTCGCAACACTTAAAGAAACGCCATCAGATGCTGAAATCGTATCGCATCAGTTAATGCTTAGAGCCGGTATGATCCGTCGCGTCGCTTCGGGTTTATACACTTGGTTACCCTCTGGTTTACGCGTGCTACGTAAAGTAGAAAACATTGTACGTGAAGAAATGGACAAAGCTGGCGCCATTGAAATGCTAATGCCTGTAATTCAACCTGCTGATTTGTGGGAAGAGTCTGGTCGTTGGAATGAATTTGGTCCTGAGCTTATGCGCTTTACAGACCGTCATAACCGTACGTTTGCACTTGGCCCAACACACGAAGAAGTAATAACTGATTTCGTGCGTAAAGAAATAAGCAGCTACAAGCAGCTACCTGTTACTTTATACCAAGTACAAACTAAAGTACGCGACGAACGTCGTCCTCGCTTTGGTGTTATGCGCGCCCGTGAATTTACAATGAAAGATGCGTACTCTTTTCACTTAAGTGAAGAATGTTTAGATGCAACTTATCAAGTAATGCACAAAGCATACTGTAATATTTTTGAACGCTTAGGCCTTGATTACCGCCCTGTACTTGCTGACACAGGCTCTATTGGTGGTAGTTTGTCTCATGAGTTTCATGTACTTGCTGAATCGGGCGAAGATGCTATTGCATTTAGTGATGGCAGTGATTACGCCGCTAATATTGAAAAAGCAGAAGCGCTGGCACCAAGCGAGCCGCGCCCTGAAGCATCAAAAGAGTTAAAAGCGTTTCCGACGCCTGATGCTAAAACTATTAACGAGCTTAAAAAACACTACGGTGTTAAACCACATCGCGGTGTTAAAACGTTAATTGTTTATGGTACGCCTGATGAAAACGAAGTACGTGGTTTAGTAGCCTTAGTACTGCGTGGCGATCACGAATTAAACGAGTTAAAAGCTGAAAAGCACTCATTAGTAGACTCTCCGCTTGAAATGGCAACAGAGGCTGATATTGTTGCTGCTATTGGTGCAAAACCAGGCTCGTTAGGTCCTGTTGGCTTATCAATGCCTATTATTGTTGATAGAACAGCTAACATACTTGCTGATTTTGTTGCCGGTGCAAATAAAGACGACGAGCATTACAGCGGTATTAACTGGGATCGTGACGTAACTGATTACGACGTTGCTGATATTCGTAATATTGTTGAAGGCGATATGAGCCCATGTGGCCAAGGCGTTTTGCAAATTAAACGTGGTGTTGAAGTGGGTCATATTTTTCAGCTTGGCACTAAATATTCAGAAGCGATGAAAGCCGGCGTATTAAACGAAGGTGGTAAAAACCAAACAATGACGATGGGTTGTTACGGCATTGGTGTTTCACGTATTGTTGCTGCTGCTATTGAGCAGAACAACGATCAATACGGGATCATTTGGCCGAAATCAATCGCGCCATTTGACTTAGCAATTGTTCCTATGAACATGCACAAATCGCATCGTATTCCTGATATTGCAAATAACCTTTACCAAGGTTTAAAAGATGCAGGTTTAGAGGTGTTATTTGATGACCGTAAAGAGCGCCCTGGTGTTATGTTTAATGACATGGAGCTAATTGGTGTGCCATTTACGCTAGTAATTGGTGAGCGTAACCTTGACGAAAACAAAGTTGAGCTTAAAAACCGTCGTACCGGTGAAAAGCTAATGATTGATATCGATACAGCAATTGATGCAATTAAAGCAGCGGTTAAAGGTTAAGCTAAAAATATTTATAAGTAATTTTAAAACCGCTTTTTAAAAGCGGTTTTTAAAAGCGGTTTTTAAAAGCGGCTTTTTTATACCTAAATTTTATGTGTGTATTTACCGCTTATTTACTGTCGTGTAGTTATCATTTGTATTCCCTAAAGTATTTAACCTGAACTCTGGATAATAAATCTATCTCGAGCAGCTATTTTCAGCGCTAACTGCGTTGAATTTACTTGCAATAGGCTCGCTATTGACGCGTAAATTCGCCTTGTTTTCACTGAAAATCTCTGGCTAGAGAAAATAAATTTAAATATCACCATGATTCAATACCTTAGTAAATCTCTTAACCAGAGTTCAGGTTATTTAACTATTACACTCGATACTCTAGGGAATGAAAATGAGTAATGGCGCAAACACTGATAAGAAACATTATCCGACTATTTGGATATCTGATGTTCATTTAGGTTACAAAGACTGTAAAGCCGATTACTTACTCGATTTTTGAAACTCAGTAGAATCTGACACTCTTTATTTAGTGGGTAACATTATTGATTTATGGTCAATGAAACGACAGTTTTATTGGCATCCCTCGCATTATCAAGTGTTGAGTTGTATACAACAAAAAGCAGCTAACGGTACACGCGTCATTTATATTCCCGGTAATCATGACGAAACGTTTAGAAACTATATAATACCAACCTGCATAAATCTCTGATCAATTTAACGAATTAAATTGCACTAAAACGTCGTTAAAAATTTTTTATTTAGAACAACTAGATACAAAAATTTTTGCCTAGTTCTAGCGTAATTTTCTTAACGTTAAATAGACCTCATATATAAACAGATTGGTATAAATCAAACATTATTTGGTATTGAAATCCACCAGCAGTTTATTCACACCACTAAAGCTAATAAACAAAACGTAGACGGTATTATTTGTGGACACATTCATCATCCCAAAATAAAAGTAGATGACGGTATTGTGTATTGTAACGATGGGGGTTGGATTGAGAACTGTACGGCGCTGGTAGAGCAGCAAGATGGAAAAATTAAATTACTGCACTGGTCAGACACACAAACCGTACTCGATAGCGCCGACATAACAAAGTTAAATATATCAACTGATACTAAACCAAAAAAATCAGCTGCATAAGCAGCTGATTCTCATTTTATGGTGTTTAACTTAGCCAAATGATTAACTTAGCCAGGTGATTAACTTATCTTTTAGCGTTCGTGGCTTGATTGGTTTAGTAATATAGTCGTTCATGCCAGCAGTTAAACAGCGCTCTCTATCACCTTCCATCGCACTTGCTGTCATCGCAATAATAGGTATGTAAGTATAATCTACCCCTGCCTTAGCATTTCTGATTTCACTTGTTGTATCGTAGCCATTTAAATTAGGCATTTGGCAATCCATTAAAATAACATCAAAAGCTTGCTCTGTGTTTTCTCTCAATGCTTCTAATGCCTCCACACCGTCTGACGCAGAGGTGATTTTTGCTTTAGTGCGTTTTAAAATTGCCTTAGCTACTTCAATGTTTATCATATTATCGTCTACTAATAATATATGATAAGCAGATAAGTCCGGCTCTACTTGTTCTTCTGTTAAGCCTTTAGGTGGCGCTATAATGCAGTCATTACTAGCACCAAATAAGCTGGCTAATTTATAGCTAAATTGATCTTGGGTAAGCGGTTTATTTAAAATATGACTACCTTCCGGTAACACCGTTTTTGTTGGTTTGTCGGTCACCATGTCGCGTAAAATTAAGACGTACTTTTTATTAAATTGTTTACAGTGATCAATTAACGCATCAATTTGAGGGTGCTCATCATCAATTAACAATAAGTCGGCTTCAAACTCTTTATGCTCACTAAAGTAATCAAGCCTAACTATATTCTCAGCATTTACTTTACAGGTAAGTAGTAATAAATCGCATACGTTTTTATAAACGTTATCGCGCGCTATTAACGCCGCTACGTTAATACTAGTAGCAAGCTCAATACCAGTATTTAGTTTTTTATCTTGTGCTACGTGTAGCTCAACCGTTGCGGTAAACGTACTACCAGCGCCCTTTTCACTTATAACTGTAATATTACCACCCATTAGCTGAGCAAGTTTTTTACATATGGATAAGCCCAAGCCTGTACCACCAAAGTGACGGGTTGTACTTGAGTCTTCTTGTGTAAATACTTCAAATAGTTTGTCTATGTTCTCTGGCGCTATACCAATACCCGTATCTTTTATTGTAAAGCTCATTAATAGCTTTGAGTCGGTAATGTACTTAGAGCCAACAGTTAAACTTACTTCACCTCGGTGGGTAAATTTAAATGCGTTATTAACTAAATTAATTAAAATTTGTTTAAGGCGATGGCTATCACCAATAACCATTCTGTCTACTACATCTTTAGTATCTAAAAATACTTCAAGACCTTTGCGCTGGCCCTGTAACGCTAAAGAGCTAATCATATCGCTACATACTGTAACCACATCAAATGTATGATTATCAATATCGAGCTTACCCGCTTCTATTTTAGAAAAATCGAGAATATCGTTAATCAAATTCATCAAAGAGTTAGCACTGCTGTTGGCTAGCTTTAAGTAATGATATTGTTGTTCACTTAAACCATCTTCTTTGAGCATTTCAAGCATACCCAAAACGCCATTCATCGGTGTGCGTATTTCGTGAGATATGTTTGCTACAAAATCACTTTTTGCTTGGCTAGCTGCTAATGCTTGATCAATTGCGCGCTCTAACTCAATAGTCCTTTGTGATACTTTTAGCTCTAAAGTGCTATTTAATCCTTCAAGCTCTGATTGAGTATTTTTTAATGAGCTAATATTTCTTAAAATGGCCGCAACTTGGTAACGGTTATTGTAAACATCAAAAATACTGCTTAGCGTAATTGAAAAATATTGTTTGTTGCCATAACCATCTGTGTAGATAGCTTCAAATGGCATTTTTGAACCGTTTGAAATAGTCTCTTCAATACAATTATTGTCAGCGTCATTTAAATTAAACAGCGAAACAAAGTCAGAACTATTACCAATAATTGAAGTACCAAAAATCTCTTTAGCTGTATTATTAAAGTGTACAACCTGACCGTTTTGCTCAATTGTAAAAATAGCATCGAGCGAATTTTCAATTACTTTGTTATTTTGCTCTTTTAAAGAATGTATTAGCAATTTACGATTTATAAAGCGTTGGTATAAAAAGGCGATAACTAAAAATATACCAAAAAACATGACCAGCATAACAATAAAGTTTTGACGTCTTTCATTCACTTTTTCAAACAATGTTTCTGAATTGACACTTACAGCAAGATCTAAAGGTAACATAGCAATATCACCATCAAACGAAATACGCTTTTTTAATGTATAAGCAATTGGATAATTACTTAGCGGTAAAGTACCTTGCTCTGCCATTGTAGTGTCAGTTGTAAACTCTTCAGCCCACGTTTTAGCTTTATTAAATTCAAAACCAAAGCGGAGTTGAGGGTTTGGATGATATAAAAATTCACCTTCATTGTTCATAAGGTAAATTTGTATTCCTTGAGGGGATTCTACCGTTAAGCTTTTTATTAATTTATCTGCAAAGTAATTAGTGACTAATATTGCAAAGATCTTATTTTTTTCATCAAAAACTGGCTTAGCTACACGAAAAGTACTGATGTAAGGTTCTTGTATTTGTCCATTTTCACGATTGTAGTTAATTGGTGAAATATAAACACTTTTATTATCAAGCATACTCGCTTTGATTATGTAGTCGCGTTGGCCTTTCTTTTGTAATTGCAGGCCTTGTAAGCGATTAATCTCTCCGAGTTGATTTCTATCAACCCTGACAACCTCTTGGCCACCATCTTCAAGCGTAATATAGCGGGCTTGTAATATACTGTCATCAGTTTGCATAAAGCCTGTAAATATACTTGCTAAGCGCTCTTGCCAAATATCAATAGGTGTTCCAAGAATTGGATCAATGAGTTTATTTTCTTTTGCGCGAGTAATACCTTGAATAGGAGGCGTTGCATCTAAAAAGCGGATTGCGGTAACACTATCTTTAAGATGTTTTTTTAGTGAAAGGCTTTTTGTTTCAAGCTCACGCTTTAACTCTATTTGAGCTGAATGGTAAACATCACTTCTTACTTTTTGATCGAACAGGTATAGAGAAGGCAAAGCTATAAGAACAAATATTATTGTTGCAACGAGCATTAATTTATTATTTTTTGTTACATTCAACAAAATATTTCTTTTTAACATTTACTTCACCACTAGATTTTAATACCTCCATTATAGAGCAATAAAAGCTAAAAAGGACCCCGAGACTAATCAGTTATGACTATTAATTTACACATTTAGCATAAAAAAACACTAAATCATTAGTTTTAATCCCACATAAATAACAGATAGCGGTATAAATAACGTTCTAAATAATTAGGTTTATTTTTCAAATTTTTAGCTGTGCGCAATACCTTTTTTAAAAAGAAGGCAACGCCAGTGCAGCTTAAAAAACAACAGATATAGAGGGTATTTATTCAAAAATTTAATTCTATGATAAGTATCATTGAAAACAGCCCATAACTTACTGACAACAGGCTACTTTAAAAGAAGCAACTAGTCCTGTAAGGCTTATTATATGTGTATTCACTCTATAACGCCTGTTTCCTTAGCAATACTCTCTAAATTCTTCAAAAATTGAATCGATTCATGAGTTATGTCTTTGACCTTAAACTGCGCTTTTATTTCGAGTTCACCTTCATCTATTACACTGTTACTAACAGTCTTTAAAGAAACGGCTTTCCCTTCATTATTCAGTGTGATTTCCGTCGGCATTTGATTTGTGTCGTACTTAAGTTTACGCATAAAATCTATTAAAGGCACATCTAAAAAACCAACAAATGCTTTTCCAAAATAAGTATCTTCTCGTGCTCGTTTTAAAAGCCAAGTATATTCAACAGATGATAAAAATTGGTTTGGGAACGAACTCGTTTTGACTGTTTGGACTTTTTCATCATCAAAATATCCTACAAATAAGTTAGCCCCTTCCTTTTCATAAGCAATATAGTTATTAGGGTCGTTTTTAGGATCTAAGCTCATTTCGTAAATTTGCTCTTTGGTGAATCCTGGCGCATATTTCATCATATCAGTAAGAGCTTTATCACTATTTTCTTTATTTAAAGCATAATCTAATCTGTATGCGATATTTTTTTGATGATCTAAAATATATTGGCCATCATCTTTAATAGTCATTTCTGTAAAGGTTTTATTTGGCAAAACATAGTCTGTACGAAGGTATTTATCGGTGACTTTTATTTTTATGTATGCAAAATGATTTAACTCTTTAGTTACTTGATAATTGAGTGAAAGGTTATTTTTCGCGTGTGCAGAACAACATAAACTTGCAGTGAGTAATATTATAAATTTAAATATATTTTTCAAAACCTTATCCTTAAAATTTAATGGTTAAAAAGCTACATAACTACAATGGCTTATAATTAACACTATCAGTAACCCAACACTAAATACAGTACCTATTAAAGAGATATAACTTTTGGCAGAGCAGTAGCAAGTATAATGAGTATAAACAAGCAAACGAATAAACCAACATGCCGCTTAAATGGGTAAACCATTTGACTAGTTCTATCTATTGAGACTGGGTATTTATGTTTTAATAATGAAAACACAAGCTCTTCACTATCAACACTCCAGTGCGTCAGCGAAATGCTCTGCCCCTTACTTGTATTAAATACTAATGAAATTAAATATGACCTTTTAGTTTTCCTGGCAGAGCCTTCAACTGACTTGTAATCGTAATTCCACTTAGCCTCAATGCTAATAATCTCCGGCTTAGTTAGCGTACGCGGTGTTTTATCAGTAAATAGTAACGCGGGTAAATAAAGCTCATTATTGTTTATGATAATGGAACTTAAAGGCGCTGTTTTTATAAAATAGTATTTATTACAAATAATAACCCTAGCAAAGTAATAACTTACATAAGTTATTACTAAGAATGCAAAAGATGGCTTCCAATTTTGTGATGAAAACGCAATAAATAGCGTAAGTAAAGCAAAACACACTACGATAAAATGAACTAAGTTTTTCTTACTATCAGGGAGCGGCAGCGCGCACCTGAGGATGGGAATATTATTTTTAGCCTCCGCATTACCCAAAATAGTATGTTGCGGAAATATTTTTGTAAATTTGCTCACCGTTGCTGAGTTTGTTTTTGCAGCCTCGGCCTCTTCTCGTTTAGCAGTATAAACGATCTCAACGGTTGAAAGCTTATTCACTACTAGCTGCGCTTGTTTAGCTTGCTTAAAACACCTAAACGTATAGGTGCTAAGCTTGCCTTCTGCTGAGGTGTAATTAATATCAATCACGCTAATGGCTTTATTATCTTGGCATGAAATTGTTTTAATCGTGCTAGTGTCAATAGTATGGTGACTATACGTGAAGATTTCTTTCTTAAAAAAATAAGCGCCTAACTTTATATCTATTTGATTATTGTGTTCATCAAATTTTAATCGATGTTGAAACATCAAAAGCGCAATAATTAATAAAACATCAAGCCCATCACTTGTATCAAAAATCAAACCTTGACTTAAAACACCTAATACAAGCCCTGCTACAGTTAGCCAAATGAGTAACCATTTAATCGTTTCTAATAGTGATTTTAATATAATTGAATTAGCCAAAATTCCCTCTTTAAATAAAAAGAGCATGCTTAACTGCATACTCACATAACATATAAATACATAAGGTATTCGAAAGCTGATTAACTAGACGCAATAATGATTATCCAACAGCAATTAAACTAGACCAATTAAACTAGACCAATTAAACTAGACAGCCACTCTAATTGTGCAAGCTAAACTGTGCCATAAAATCTACTTTTTAGGTTAAAAAACTTACCTTTCCTTATCTATTTCTTTTATTTAATTCATTAAATAATACATTACCGCTGTTAATCTTAAATTACATGCACGAAAATAAATGCATGATGCAGTTGTGATTTATTACTGAATAACTTTACTGAGTAGTTTAAGTTTATGCGAGAAGCTTTTGGCAGTTACTGATATTCCCTCGCCGCTTTCGGTTTAAGTTTTCACAATAACTGGCTTGTGAGGCTGGCCTGCCAACTGCACCATGAAATACACGTGTAAATTGGGTTGTGAGTCTTAACCAGTTTTCTGGAGATATATTCACTCTTTCTAGTAAAGGCAAATATGTACTTTCAATATACCCTCGCTTGTCTTCTCGTATACAACGTCCTGTTAATTCAACAAGTTTAAGGTACGATTTAAGCTCAAACGGTAATCCTTTTGGCATTATTTGACGTGGTATACCTGCAAAGCGAAGTAGTTGTTTTGGTTGCTTGCCTTCTTTTGCATATGTTAAACGTTGTTGGACACTGGTATGGTCTGATTCTTCAGGGGTTTCTGCCATTTTCGCTCTGATGGGGTTTAAATCAACATACGCCATACAGGCTGCAAGTGCTGCTTCATCTAGTAATGCTTGCGATTACTTTTTATTTTAAGGAAAGGCCCTTCCCACAAAGTTGTGTGGAACAACTTTGAACGCCTTAGGCGGCCCGAAGGGTGAGCGCCATGGATGGCAGCGAATAAAATCGTCCTGTGCAGTTATCTTCTTTATTTGCCCTGCGCGCAATGTTTTCATTTAGTAACCGCATAAACCAACTGATACTTGCTAAGCGTTCACGGTATTGTTTAACCGTTTGATTAAAAATGATAAGTTCAGCTTTACTTAGCTTTTCACCTTGTATGTACTTTTGCGTAAGTACGGTGCCTTGCACAGCTTGTGCCAACGAATAACAATCGCTTTATCATTTAGCCTATTCGCTTTTTTATCATCAACATACAGTACTAAATGGGGATGGTTACTCATTACGGCATAGCACACACGTTAATACAAAACACCTTGGCTAACTCAAGCAGTTTATTTTCAATCCAGCCTCGTCGATGTTCGTAAGACTTCCCTGTAAAGTGGTCTTCACCACATAAAAATGCACGGCGCACGCAACGTGAAATACAGTGATAATATTTTGTATCAACCAAACTTATTTGTCGTTTTCTTGCAATTGCCATGTGACACTCTGCTTACTTTTCACACTAAACAAAGGCTATCCTCTAACTTCGAAAAGTGCAAAATTTAAGATGGGTGTCTAGTTAATTAGTAATTTACTTTTTACACTAAACAAAGGCTAACCTCTAACTTCGAAAAGTGCAAAATTTAAGATGGGTGTCTAGTTAATTAGTAATTAGTGGATGGAGTCAATCAAGAGCTATGGGGTATATTGCTAGCCTACAATTTAATTCGAGTAGAGATAAGTCGAATAGCCAAGGAGGCTAAAGTCTCCCCGCTGAGAATTAGTTTTGTCATGGCTTTGCGGGATATACAGGATAAATACTCTGGTGTTCAATTCCAAAGAAATTAAGGGCAATGCGAGAACGAGTGAAACGTTATATTCTTCCAGAAAAAAGAAAACGGCCCAAAAGTAGGACCGTTCGAATTTCAAAAACTCGGTACACCATTAAGTCAAAGCATGCTTAACTGAATGGTGTTATCACTAAAGTGATGCTTTTTATTACCAATAAATTCTTATCTAAATAATACATCTTCTCGGTTAAACCATTTAACGCAAAATGCCAGTAGCCCTGCAGCAATGATTGCTGTTGCTAAAAAGATTAAGCCTATAAAGGTGTAATCAACAGTCCCTTTTACTATTTCTTTAATTGCTAATGCTACGTTTGTAACAGGAATGAATGCTGTTTTAGCAGTAAGCTCCATATTTGGCATTATTGAAATCATGATAGGAAAAATCACTCCCATGCTAAGTGGGGCCATATAGTTTTGTGCTTCTTTAAACGTACGTGCATAGATAGATATAGCCAAGGCTAAAGCCGAAAATATAGCTGCAACAGGTAATAGCAGTACAAATATCATCAGTAAATCGGTTACCGCTAATGTACTAAATGCCGCTTTAATAAAATCAAGATCAGCAAATGCTAATGCCAGTGCTATCCAACAGCCCATACTTAAGACCGTTATGGTTGTGGAGGCAATGGATGTAGTTAATAAGGTTATAAACTTACCAAGCACGAGCTCTGTACGCGTAATAGGTGTAAGCAGAAGTGTTTCTAGTGTGCCACGTTCTTTTTCGCCTGCGCCTAAATCAATAGCCGGATAAGTTGCTCCCATTAATACCAGTGGAATTAGTAAGTAAGGTAGGAAGCCGCCAATTTTTTCGCCTAGATTTTCACGTTTATCGGCTGTATCTACTTTTATTACTTCAATTGGGTTAAGAATAGATTTTTGAACAGACTCTTCAATACCAAAACTGATTAGCTTTTGAGTTTGGATCACGTCACTGTATTCTTTTGCGAGTTCTTTAACACGTTCGAATAAAAAGTTGATAGATTTTGAATCGTTAAACACAACCTGCCACTGGCTTTGTTCACCGCTATCTAGTGTTTGCTCAGCATGGCTTGGTAAATAAATACCCATATCAATATCGCCAGCTATAACGCCTGCTTTAAGCTCTTCAATGTTATTAAAGGTTTTAGCACCTTTATAAAGCTCAAAACTTTTGTGATAAAACACTTTGTCAGTAAATTCTTGTGCATATTCACCGTTAATAATAGCGTACGTATTTACTTTTTGTTCTGCGTCCATTGCTGCTTGTGAGCTTATAAATGCCATTACGGCAAACAATAAAGGAAATATAGCAACAGGTAGCGCTACAACAAACAGTAGTGTTTTTTTATCGCGAAGGAGTTCTCTTAATTCCTTTTTAAATACTTCAAACATCATGTTTCTCCGTTAATATATTCATAAAGGCTTGGTTTAGCTCTTCGCTATTACCGGCTTGTTTAAATTCTTCTACTGTCCCGTCAAAGCAGCTAACGCCTTCGTTAATTACAGCAACTCGGTCACATAAAAGTGCAACTTCATCTAAATGATGGGTAGAAAAAATAACAGGTGTACCTTGCGCCTTTAAGCCTTTAATAAACTCAATAACGGTTTGCGTGGTCATTATATCGAGCCCAGTTGTTGGCTCATCGAGTACCACTACTGCTGGGCGATGTACAACAGCACGCGCTATATTTGCTTTTTGCTTCATACCAGTTGATAGGTTTTCAGCACGTTTATCAATAAACTTATGCATATCAAGCAATGTGAATAGTTCATCACAACGCGATGCAATATCGCTTTTGCTCATGCCGTGTAATTTTGCAAAATATTCTATATTTTCTTTTACCGTTAAGCGACCATACAAACCGGTTGAACCCGATAAAAAACCGATAGATTTACGCCCTAATAACGGTTTTTTTACAATGTCGTTTCCAGCAATTGTTATTGAACCTTCATCTGGCTTTAATGCGGTTGAAATCATTCTAAGTGTTGTTGTTTTACCTGCGCCATTGGGTCCTAGTAATCCAAGTACCTCACCCTTCGCGCAGCTAAAGCTGACGTCTCGAACTGAGTGAAAATAGTCTTTATCTTCACGAGGATCGATGTCGTCTATTTTATTTTTTTTGTGATCTTTAGTTAGCTTAAATTTCTTTTTAAGCCCAGCAACTTCTATCATATTCGTATCCTTCGTTTCGCTCTAAAATAATCTGTATTGTTATAAAAAGAGTCGTCTTTGTTTTCATCATGCCAGCCAGGCACGCCTAATAAAGGCAGTGGTGAAAGCTGTTTATTATCGGCTAAGCAGTTATCTATTTTAATCATCTCATAAAGGGCTTGGTCTAGGTACTGATATTGAGTAACTAAATCTTTACAAAATATTTCATCCGGTACACAAACAAACAATGCTTTACCCGTTAAGCCTATATAAGGTTTGGTGAGCATTTCATAATTAGCATGGCCAAACATAAACGCTTTAATGCTTTTTCCCCATTCACTTTTATGCTCAACAAATGCTGTTTTCCATTGGTGATCGCGAAGCAACTCTTGCCATTTAGTATCGCTTATTGCCAATACAACACCACATTCGTCAAAGAGCGTTAATGCATTACGATGTTTGGTACGCTTTTGCAAACCATGCTCAGCTATATCTTGTACATGTCGCTGATTTATAAGGGCTTTAGTTTTAGGAAATAAACACCAAATAAAGCCGCCAAACAAGTCATGCCAATTTTCGCTTCGTGTAGGTACAACGCCAGTTTCAAAAATAACCTGTTCGTAATAACGATCGCCAAAATCTACCTTTGCATCATCTTCAAAAGTAATAGGAATATTATTAGCATTAATAGCGGTTAAAAATGGAGTAAACCACTGCGGCGCAGGCCAATCTGTTAGTTCGTTAACTTTAAACAGCTCACGTAAGTGCGAAAATGCACCTGTTTCTAAACTGCTGACTTGCCACTGCTCGGGGGGAGTAAAACGCTTCATTTAAACCTTTAACAATTTATGCCTATAATTTACGAGAAGTTTACCGCAAAAACTGGTTCTACTTAATAGAAGTTAATATACTAATCACAACTTAAAACAAAAAAAGAGCTGACATGAAACATTATTTCTCTCTCACACTCCTTGCCACTGCTGTTTTAGCAGGCTGTGCAACAACAAGTATTACGCCTACTGATGTAACCAATGGTTATAACAGTATTCAAGCTGATGAACTGGCTAAACATGTAAAAGTACTCGCATCGGACGAATTTGGTGGCCGTGCTCCTTCATCGCCTGGCGAAAAGCTAACGCTTGATTATTTAACTGCGCAGTTTAAAGCTTTAGGTTTGGCTCCTGGTAACGGCGATAGTTACTTACAAGAAGTGCCTCTGGTTTCACTTGAAGCAGATTCAAACATGGTGCTTAGTATTGGTGGTAAAGACTACCAATATAAAAAAGATATGGTTATGGGCAGTAGCCGCATAAGCGCACAAGAAGGCATAGAAAATTCTGAACTTGTATTTGTGGGTTATGGCGTTAATGCACCTGAATACAACTGGAATGACTACGAAGGCTTAGACGTTAAAGGCAAAACAGTGGTAATGCTGGTTAACGATCCGGGCTTTGCAACAAAAGACCCTGCTTTATTTACTGGCGATGCGATGACCTATTATGGTCGTTGGACATACAAATACGAAGAAGCAAGTCGACAAGGTGCTGCAGGTGCAATTATTATTCATGAAACAGCACCCGCATCTTACCCGTGGTCGGTTGTTGAAAACTCTTGGAGCGGCGAGCAGTTTGGTTTTCAAAAAGAAAACAACAATATGGACCGTGTTGCAGTTGAAGGCTGGGTTACAACTGACGTAGCAAAAGAGCTTTTTACTAAAGCCGGTTTAGATTTTGATACTGCGAAAGTAAACGCAGCTAAAGGTGCTTACCATGTTGATATGGGTGACTTAACCGCGTCAGTTAATATTAAAAACACGATTAAAAAATCAGTGTCGTACAACTTTATTGCTACTTTACCAGGAAGTGAGCAACCAGATGAGCATGTTATTTACTCAGCTCACTGGGATCACTTAGGTACAGATAAAACGCGCAAAGGCGATCAAATTTATAACGGTGCTCACGACAACGCAACAGGCACCGCTGGGCTAATTGAAGTAGCTGAAGCTTTTACTAAATTACCTAAGCACCCTAGCCGCTCAATGACATTTTTAGCAGTAACTGCTGAAGAGCAAGGCTTATTAGGTTCTAAATATTATGCGGCAAACCCAGTGATTGCAGCTAATAAAACAGTGGCTAACATAAACATGGATAGCTTAAATTTATTAGGCAAAGTAAAAGACATGAATGTGGTTGGTATTGGTAAATCACAAATGGATGAGTTTTTAGAAACTGCGGCTAAAGAGCAAGGCAGAACAATATCTGGTGATCCTAAACCGTCATCTGGTGGCTATTACCGCTCTGATCACTTTGCATTTGCTAACATGGGTATTCCAGCCATGTACGCAGGTGGCGGCACAATGGCTGCTGATGAAGAAACCGCTAATTACCGTAAACGTATGAGCTTAGTCCTTCGCGGTTGTTACCATCAACCATGTGACCGTTACCGTGACGAATGGGATTTATCGGGTGCTGTTCAAGACTTACAATTATTTTATAAGGTAGGTTTTGATATTTCTGAAACAGAACAGTGGCCAACATGGAATACAAACTCTGAATTTCAACGCAAGTAGCCCGATATAATCACAGTCTTAAGTTCAAGTTTAAAGCAACTTGAGTTTAGCTATCGAAAAACTCAAACAGAGTAATCGATTTAAATAGACACAAATGATATTGATTATCATTTAATTAAAATATACAGTGTGACCTAGTTAATTTATTAGGTCGCATTGTATGATTTCACTCCCTCACATTGGTTTTATTACTCCTGCCTCAAAACGATTTTTGAGCCAAAATAAACGATTACTGCTGCCTTTATTTATTTTAACTTGCCTTGCAATACCGCAATTACGCGAAATAACAATGACTGCACTGAGTGATGCCTTTTTTCAAGTGAGTGTATTTGTTGCCGCAACCCTTTTAATTTATTACTACGCTATAGAGCACTTACCTCAATTAGAGCTTAGTTATTTAAGCGCAAAATCTCCGGTTCTAGAAATAAGCTTTGCCGCTATTCTAGGGGCATTACCAGGCTGTGGTGGTGCAATTATTGTGGTAACTCAATTTACAAAAGGCCAAGCAAGCTTTGGTGCTATTGTTGCTGTGCTAACAGCTACAATGGGAGATGCAGCATTTTTATTACTTGCTACCCGCCCTACTGAAGGCTTGTTAATTATGGGAATAGGGTTAGTTGTGGGTACATTCAGTGGTTTACTGGTTAATACGATACACAAAAAAGACTTTTTACGCCCAACAGCGCAAGAACAAAAGCACCAAATTAAAATACTCTCAACTAATATTATTAAAATCAGTAAACCAGTGTGGATGATAGCAATTATCCCAAGCCTTATAATTGCCTTTTTAATCGCCTTTAATATTGATTTTAGTCAGTTTGGTAAGTACACAAATACAACTATTAGTATTTTTGGCGCTGCTATGGCTTTGTTTGTAGTGACTATTTGGGCGTTTTCATCTAAAGGTGAAAGCTATCAAGAAGTAACGTCAGAAGACGATGCATGTAACCCCACCTCTAAAATAATAAAAGTATTACAAGATACCCATTTTGTAACGGCATGGGTTGTAGCCTCTTTTATGCTATTTGAGATTTTGGTTAACATTGCAGGCCTTGATTTAAAAACGTGGTTTGTACACTACGCTTATTTAGCACCACTGATTGCAGTGCTTATTGGATTTTTACCTGGTTGTGGTCCGCAAATCATTGTTACAACACTTTATATTCAAGGCATTATTCCTTTTAGTGCTTTAGCAGGAAATGCGATTTCTAACGATGGTGATGCGTTATTTCCAGCAATAGCAATGGCGCCCAAAGCTGCAGTTATAGCTACGCTTTATACGTCTATTCCCGCTTTAGCTGTAGGCTACGGGTTATATTTTTTTGCTGAAATCTAAAAATATAATGTAAATAACAAACACAAAAAAGCTCAGCAATTGCTGAGCTTTTAGCATGTTGAGTTATGCTTACTTATACAGTTGTAGGTTCTGCTGCTAATTCTTTTGGATTTGGACCAAAATCATTTTCGCCTTCGTGTGAATCCAATACGTAGAAAACCAGTAATACAATTGCACCAATTAAAGGGATCAATGCTATTAACTGCCACCAGCCTGAACGACCTGTGTCGTGTAAACGTCTAGCCGCGATACTTATAGATGGTATTAACATAGCTAAACTAAATAAAGTAGTAACTATAGGAGCTGTGCCTATAACACCGTCAACAACTGCGCATACGACATAAAATATTGCATAAAAAAGTATGAACATCCAAAAGTCTTTACGACGTGTACGACCACTAAAATCTGTATAACGACGCATTGCTTCCATAAAGTATTCCATAAAATTTCCTTAGTGTTATTTTTTATATTCCCTAACGGGCTTAGTCTAATTACTTTTAGTAACATTTGTATCTTAATTAAAAACAGCGCACATTAAAACAAAAAACCAGCTAAAAGCTGGTTTTTATTACATATTAGCAATTTAGCGATTAACTCATTACCATCATCATTGCCGATGGATTTTCTAAGTACGATTTCCATAGGTTATTGAAGCGAGCAATAGTGCCGCCATCAATAACACGATGATCGCCAGACCAACTCACTTGCATAATAGCTTTACTCACAACCTGCCCACTTTCGTCAAAACGCGGTAAATGCTGCAGTTTACCTAGCGCAACAATCGCCACTTCTGGTTTATTAATTATAGGGGTAGCAATAGTGCCGCCAATCGCACCAATATTAGAGATGCTAATTGTCCCACCTTTTAAATCATCCGGTGCAACACGCCCTTCTCGCGCTGAATGAGTTAAACGGGTTAAATCATTTGCCACATCAACAATGCTCTTACTCTGACACGATTTAATATTAGGCACTAATAAGCCAATTTTAGAATCAACCGCTATACCGATATTATGATCGTTATAATAGGTAAGCTCTGAGCATTCATCGTTCACTTTTGAATTAAGTACAGGGTACTCTTTCATTGCTAGCGAGAGTGCTTTTACAAAAAATGGCATCATGGTGAGCTTAACGCCCTGTGCTTTGTACTGCTCTTTTAAAGCGCTACGCAAAGCTATAAGCTGTGTTAAGTCTATTTCATCACTAAACGTAAAGTGCGGAATAGTTGAAACCGATGCCACCATTTGCTTGGCCATGGCCGCTTTAATGCCTTTAATTTGCTCTACGCGTACGCCACCGCTTTGATTCTGTGTTTGGTTTTGTACTGCACTTTGAGATGCATCGCTATTAAGCGGTGAAGTATCAATGGTATTTGGCACTTCGCCTTTTACAAACTCTTCGATGTCTTGCTTGTAAATACGTCCATTTTTACCACTACCTGATACACACGTTAAATCAACATCAAGTTCGCGTGCTTTACGACGAACCGCAGGTGATGCCACCGCTTTTTGGTTAATAACTTTAGTAGCTTGCTGCGTTTTAACAACCGATGCTGTTTTTTCAACAACAGCATTAGTTTGTGCCTTTACGACCGCTTGGTTTATATCAACATTTGGCTTAGCTGCACTGCCCGCAATTGTCATTTGAAACAACGGGCTATGTACTTTGGCTATTTCGCCTTTTTGATAATATAACTTTTGCACTGTACCTGTGTATTTTGCCGGAATTTGTACTAATGCTTTATCCGTCATTACATCGCAAACAGCTTGGTCTTCTTCTATTTCGTCGCCTTCTGCAACTAACCAATCAACAATTTCACACTCAACAATACCTTCACCAATATCGGGTAGTATAAAGTCTTCTAACAAATTAGTTGGGCTAGTGTTTGTTTGTGGTTCAGTTATAACGTCTTCTTGAACAGCTTCATTACTTACACTTTCACCGGCTACATCCATAGCAAACAACGGCGCATGTACTTTGGCAATTTCACCTTTTTGATAATAAAGCTTTGAAATTACGCCATCATGCACAGCAGGAATTTGTACTAATGCTTTGTCTGTCATTACATCGCAAATTGGCTGATCCTCAGATACGGTATCGCCTTCTTGTACTAGCCATTCGACTACTTCGCACTCAACAATGCCTTCACCAATATCGGGTAATATAAAATCTTTAGCCATGATGACCCCTAAAAATCCATTGATTGTTTAATTGCAGCCAACACTTTTAGTGCATCTGGCACATATTCTTTCTCAAGTGCTAACGGGTATGGCGTATCTAAACCACATACACGTAAAATTGGCGACTCTAGATGCAGGAAACACTCTTGTTGAATTGTCGCTGCTATTTCAGCCCCAAAGCCATTAGTTATAGGCGCTTCGTGACTTACTATTAAACGGCCAGTTTTAATCACCGATTTAGCAATCGTGTCTACATCCCACGGTAAAATACTACGAAGGTCAATAACTTCACAGCTTATGCCTTGCTCGCTTGCTTGCTTAGCTGCATCTTCAATAATCTCCATTTGAGCACCCCACGCTAAAAGCGTAATATCACTACCCTCTTGAACTACTTCAGCGGTGCCTAATTCAATGCTGTAATCTTCCTCTGGCACTTCGCCAGTTGATGCACGGTATAATCGCTTTGGCTCAAAAAATATGACCGGATTATCATCTTTAATTGCAGCGCGTAATAACCCTTTTGCTTGATAAGGATTACGCGGTACAACTACTTTCAAACCCGGAGTATGTGCAAAGTAAGCTTCTGGTGATTGGGAATGGTATAAACCACCGGCAATACCACCGCCATAAGGCGTACGAATGGTTAAATTACCTACGTTAAACTCATTACCACTGCGATAACGAAATTTAGCGGCTTCATTTACTATTTGGTCAAACGCCGGGAAAATATAATCAGCAAATTGAATTTCTGCCAATGCGGGTGCACCAAAAGCAGCTAGGCCATTAGCAAAACCTAAAATACCTTGCTCGGTTAAAGGCGTATTAAAAACACGATGTTTACCGTACTTTTCTTGCAAGCCCGATGTTGCTCTAAACACACCGCCAAAGTAACCAACATCTTCACCGAAAATACAGGCTTGAGGGTGTTCATTCATTGTAATGTCGAGCGCAGAGTTAATTGCGTGTAGCATATTCATTTTAGCCATTACTTAATTCTCCCTGCTGTTACTGGGTAGGCATCTGGATGCTGTTTTATATGTTCTTTAAGTTGCTCGTATTGGCGTTGCAATAATGGAATAGGTGTATCGTAAACGTCAGATACCAATTCTTCTAAAGCAGGCTTTGCTACCACTTCAGCACGTTTAAGCGCGGCTAAAATTTCTTCACGAATCGACTCTTTTGCTTTTATATCGTCATCTTCGTTTAACCACTCTTGCTTGACCAGCCATTTTCTAAATTTATCAATAGGACACGTTTGATGATTCGCTTCTTCATCTTTAGAGCGGTAACCACTTGGATCATCCGATGTAGAGTGCGCACCCAGACGATAAGCAATCGATTCAATAAGTACAGGCTCACCTTGTGTTGAGGCTATTTCGCGTGCTTTTTTAGTCGCCGCATAAACAGCAAGTGCATCTGTACCATCAACACGAATTGTTTTAATACCATAGCCAACACCACGAGATGCAATACCGTCACCTTTAAATTGCTCATCAGCAGGGGTTGATATTGCATAGCCGTTATTACGTGCAAAAAATATAACCGGTGCTTTGTGAACAGCAGCCATATTTAAACCAGCATGAAAGTCACCTTCAGATGCAGCGCCTTCACCAAAATAACAAATAGTCACGTTATCAATTGTGCTGGCAAGGTCACCTGTTTTAGCGTCGATGTGTTTGATTTTTTGACCATATGCATAACCAGTTGCCTGTGGTATTTGTGTACCTAGCGGCGAAGAAATAGTCATATAGTTCAATTCTTTAGAACCATAGTGAATCGGCATTTGACGACCTTTGCCTAAATCCAATTCGTTTGAAAACATTTGGTTCATAAATTGATCGAGGGTAAAACCACGATAATGAAGAGCAGCTTGTTCGCGATATTGCGCCATAATCATATCGTCTTGATCAAGCGCCGCAGCAGAGGCTGCAACGGCCGCTTCTTCGCCTAAACACTGCATATAAAAACTTACGCGGCCCTGGCGCTGTGCGCCTTGCATACGTTCATCAAGCAAGCGAATAAAACGCATGGTTTCGTATAATTTAAGTGCGGTATGTTTTGAAATATCAGGTGCGTTTGCACTAGGATGAATGTCGCCGTCCTCAGTTAAAATACTAAGGGTTGGAATATTAAGCGCATTACCATCTATAAATTCTAGATCATGATTAATATTCAGCGATACGTTATTGGGATTACTCATAACCTACCTTCTTTTGTTGTCGGAAAACAGCGCCCCTGTGGATTATTATTATGGGTGATGGTTGCGAATAAACTTTGCAACATCTGCACTGTCTTTAATTAAAGCTGCCAACACTTTACGTTAACGTAAAGTGTTATTCAACAGATCTGTGACGAAAGAAAAGTAAATACTGATTAAAAAACTGGCAAGTTAACGACATGCTTACTTTAATTAATAGTAATCATATAGTTAACTTAAGGTTAGCAGTGGTCTGATGAGTGCTATTAGACGAAATTGCTATCTATTTGCATTGGTATAACAGTCAGTAGTGCACGTTGCCCTAAAGCGACTTGCGCATTTGGAAAAATAATAGCTTCCCCCTCAACATCTGCATAATAAGGCGTATCGCCGTCTGTAGCGAGTAGCTCACCCTTCGCAAAGCCCGTAAAGTTCTGTGCATCGTCTGAAAATGGGAAGCTGAAATCGTCCTGCGTTCTATTGATTGTGCGATGGACAGCAAACAATTCAAAATCGTTTGAATTGAATTTATGGTATTCAACCTCATTTTGACTAATTAATGCAGTTAAGGTTTGCTTTGTTTTTTCAAAGCGAGCCATGTCGTTTTCACCAAATGGCTTAACTTGGCCCAGCTCTACAGTAAACGAATCAGCACCATGTACAAATGATGAGTAATAGCTAAATGTTGTTGCTGGAGATTTCATCATAAGCACGGTATTTACACCACAACTCAATAAAAATTGTAACTGCGATTTTTTCCAAGGCTTACCATGCAAATAGGGATATACAGCAAATTTTTCGTTTTTAGAACCACGAATAGCCGTATGTAAATCGTAATGGCATCGACTGCTGCCCTGCTTACCACGTGCATAAAAGTCGCTTACGTATTGTTCAAGCTTTGCAGCACGGGTACGCTCATTATTCATTGGTACACCTTCAACTGTATGGTGACCGTTAAATAATCTATTTAGGTTTTCTTCTACAAAACGCAGGCCAATATTAATTGATTGTGGATTGCCGTAAATAAACAAAGCGCGCTGTTTAAGTATTAGCTCACCTTTTATAATTTGTTTAATGAGTGAGTCACAAATTTCAATTGGCGCAGTTTCATTACCGTGTACAGCACTTGAATACACTACGTCTTTTGTTGTTGTAACGGCCGGTTGAAATTCAATAACGCCAGTATCGTGAATAGTAACGTGGGTGCCATTATCTAAAGTAAATTCACCAGCATCTAAATGCCATTCGTTATTACGGCTAAGCGTTAAAAAATCGCCAGTTTGTTTTAATTCATTTAAGTAAGATGGATTGGCTGACATACAATAAGCCCTTTAAAAAGTAATGTGAGAGTAGACTCTTATGCATATATTTTGTAAATACATAAGGTATAAAAACAAAAACGGCTGAATAAATCAGCCGTTTTAAAAATCATTAGATTGAGTTAGCTAATAACTGAATCTACAAGCTTTTTAGCTTCTTTTTCAAGTAGCGCTAAATGCTCTTCACCTTTAAATGATTCAAGGTATATTTTATAAATATCTTCGGTACCTGATGGACGCGCTGCAAACCAGCCATTTTCGGTGACCACTTTTAAACCACCAATAGCGGCATCGTTACCTGGTGCATGAGTCAATTTTTGCAAAATAGGTTCGCCTGCAAGCGTATCGGCTTTAACATCAGAAGCACTTAACGCTTTTAAACGTGACTTTTGACCGCTTGTAGCCGGTGCATCTAGGCGTTTATAAATTGGAGAACCAAACTCTTGTTCTAACTCTTTATAAAGCGTTGATGGTGTTTTACCTGTTACTGCTAATATTTCTGCAGCGAGTAGTCCCATAATAAAGCCATCTTTGTCTGTACACCATACAGAGCCATCAAAACGTAAGAATGCAGCACCTGCGCTTTCTTCGCCACCAAAGGCAAGCTTACCTTTGCTTAAACCTTCAACAAACCATTTAAAGCCTACTGGTACTTCTTTAACTTTACGGTTGTTACGAGCAGCTACTTTATCAATCATTGAGCTAGAAACCAGTGTTTTACCAATTTCTACGCTTGAGTTCCAATCACGGTGCTTAAGTAAGTAATCGATTGCCACTGCTAAAAAGTGGTTTGGATTCATTAAACCATCTGGCGTTACAATACCGTGACGATCGTAGTCAGGGTCGTTACCAATAGACACATCAAAATCATCTTTTAGTGCAATAAGGTTCGCCATTGAATAAGGCGATGAACAATCCATACGAATTTTGCCGTCTTTATCAAGTGGCATAAAAGCAAAACGAGGATCGACCGCGTCATTAACAACGGTTAAATCTAAATTATATTTTTTTGCAATAACTGGCCAAAAATTGATACCTGAGCCACCTAATGGATCAATACCAATTTTAATGCTTGCATCGCTAATTGCTTTTAAATTAACGATATTTGCTAAGTCATCAATGTATGGCGTCATTAAATCTTCGTAGCGAATAAAACCAGAACGCGATGCTTTAGCAAATGGGAATAGTTCAACTTCAACTAAATCTTCTAATAAAAGTTGATTAGCTCTGTCTTCAATCCATTTCGTTACGTCTGTATCAGCAGGTCCGCCGTTAGGTGGATTATATTTAAAACCACCGTCTTCAGGAGGATTATGCGAAGGCGTAACTACAATCCCGTCTGCTAATTCATTTGGGTGTAGCTTATTGTGGCTCACTATGGCATGGCTGATAACTGGCGTTGGTGTAAAATCACCGTCTTCTTGCGTTATCACTTGTACTTCGTTAGCAACTAATACTTCAATAGCAGAATTAAATGCAGCTTCACTCAAAGCGTGTGTGTCTTTACCTAAAAATAACGGACCAAAAATATCATTTTGTTTTCTGTAATCACAAATAGCTTGAGTAATGGCTAAAATATGAGACTCGTTAAATTTAACATCGTAAGAACAACCACGGTGGCCTGATGTACCAAAGGCAACACAATGCTCTGGATTTTGTTCAAGATCAGGTTCGTTTAAGTAATACGCAGATACTAATTTAGGTACGTTAACCAGTGCCGATTGTGGAGCAGTTTTGCCTGCGCCTGAATGAATAGCCATTATATTTCCTTACAGGTAATCGCGAATTTTTTCAGCTTGCTCTGCACTATAACCAAGGCAAAGAGCCACTTCATGAAGCATCATTTTTTTACGTGTAGTATTAGAATTCGTCATAACCCAGTATTCGCTATCGGTTATGTTTTTAGGATTCATGCTACTGCCGCTATTGACCAAGTCTTCTTTACTGGTAGCAAAGTAAACACGGTCACGCCCTTTTATATCTAATACAGCCGAAAAATCAGATTTATGTGTGCGGTAAAATGCACTTAAAATAAACAAAAAGCGTCCAACAACGCCCTTTTGCATTGCCAGCTCTTCTTTATTTAATACATTAAAAACATTATCGCTTTTTTGCTTCACTGGTATGACAGCTAAAGGCGTTTGTTTTTTTAAAGTCTCAGTAGCAGATGGCTCTGAGCTTTTTAATGTGGCGGTAGACGTAGTCGCAGTTTGATTGTTTTGAGTTAGTTCTACGTTTGCGGTTTGAATTTTTTCGCCGCTCAGATTTAATAAACGACGTAAAATAGTGGATGCACTTTCACCAATACTTTGCGTATTGCTTGCAATATATTGATATAACTCGTCGTCTATGTCGATTTGTTTCATGTTCTTCCTGTCATTACGGGTCACATTTTTTTCTCCCGTGTGATTATACCCAAACCAATCAAAAATGCGAGTTACAACAAGCACTCCCATAAACATATTAATATTTACCTAATTGTTGTTGATTTAACGCCCAAAAGCCCAATTTAACAAATAGTGACTGTATTTTTTGCTTTTTAGCGCAATGCTCGGCAAACTATGCGAAATTTTTAGGAGGCGGGTATGCAGTTAAATTACAAGCAACAAGGGCAAGGTCCTAATGTTGTTTTGATCCATGGGCTTTTTGGCTCCTTAGAAAACCTAAATGTAATCGCAAAACCACTAAGTGAAGACTTTAATGTGATTAATGTCGATCTGCGCAACCACGGACTTTCGCCTCATAGTGATGAAATGAATTACCCGGCAATGGCACAAGATATTGTTGAGTTATTAGCGCATTTAAGCATAGATAAGGCACATTTAGTTGGGCACTCAATGGGCGGCAAAGTGGCAATGGAATTAGCACTTACGCATCCTGAACTTGTAAATAAACTTGTTGTACTTGATATTGCTCCTGTTAGTTACCCTGCTCGTCACACAAAAATATTACAGGCTCTAAAAGCAGTTTCAGCGCAGTCCATAGATGATAGAAAACAAGCTGATTTAATAATGCAGCCTTTAATAGAAGAACTGGGAGTTCGACAGTTTTTACTGAAGAGCCTCGCTAAAAATGATGAAGGTCATTTTGCATGGCGATTTAACTTAAATGTGCTTGATGAAAAATATTCGACAATCACATCCAATGTTAATGAAAACAATTCTTGTTTGTGCGATACTCTTTTCATTAAAGGTAATGATTCTGACTATATTTTACCTGAGCATCGTATTGCAATTACAGCACGCTTTAAAAACACTAAGGCTAAAATTATACATGGCGCAGGCCATTGGCTTCACGCTCAAAAACCCCTTGCTGTTAATAAAGCGATAAATGACTTTTTAACTGCGGTTTAAAGCAATTTTAATCGCGTGTTTTTGATTCTGCGCACTAAATAAATGTATATTTATATGCTATAGTACGCGCCGTTTAATTTAAAGGTTATACGTTGATGGTCAGTCAGTTAATTAACGAATTTGATACCCTAGGGTTGTATTTTGGCTTAGCCGGTATTTTCATATTCATCGGCATGGCAATTAAAGACGTACTAAAAAGTGGTAATGTGCCAAAGTTCGGGCAATATATTGTCTGGGGCGTACTCTTTTTAGGTTGTTCGGGCTTTATTGCTAAAGGGCTTATTCAAGTATTTTGGCAAGGCGCAGGTGTAGGTTAGGCATGGCGAAGTCAGAAACAGATAGAACTACACTCGATTTATTTGAATACGAAAAACGCCCAGGCAGACCTAAAACCAATCCCCTTTCACGGGATATGCAGTTAAAGGTAAATAAACGTAATCAAATAAAAAGAGATAAAGCACGTGGTTTAAAACGTGTTGAATTTAAAGTTTCATCGCAGTTATATCAAGCATTAAGTGATATGGCAGATGCACAAAATATTAGCCGCAGTGCGCTGATTGAAACGATTTTACAAGAAAGATTGGCTATTGATACATAAAAGGTTTTAAATCCATGGCAAGTGTAGGCATTTTTTTCGGAAGTGACACAGGTAACACAGAACACGTAGCAAAAATGATCCAAAAAGAATTGGGTAAAAAGCTAGTGGCTGTTCATGATATTGCAAAAAGCTCTAAAGAAGAGATTGCTGAATTTGATCTGATCTTATTCGGTATCCCAACTTGGTACTACGGCGAAGCACAATGTGACTGGGATGATTTTTTCCCAGAGCTTGAAGAAGTAGACTTTGACGGTAAGCTTGTTGCTATTTTTGGTTGTGGAGACCAAGAAGATTACGCTGAGTACTTTTTAGATGCGATGGGCATGATCAACGATATTGTCACTGAACGTGGCGCTATTGTTGTTGGTCATTGGCCAAGTGAAAGCTATGACTTTGAAGCTTCTAAGGGCATGGCAGACGATAAGCATTTTGTAGGTTTAGGCATCGACGAAGACCGTCAACCAGAACTAACAGAACAACGCGTTAAAGCCTGGTCTGCTCAAGTATTTGAAGAAATGTGCTTAAGCGAATTAGCTGACTAATTTCGACCCTTCCAACGCTAACTGTTTAAATAATTATCAAACAGTTAGCGTTTTAAGCTTTAGTAGCAATATATATCAATTGTTCTTTGCACTTAATGCTTAGGCACGTTATCCTGTTTGTTGCTAATGTGTCGTGTACATCTTTGCAAGATGTCTAGTATAACCAAATAAAATTGAGACAGATTTAATGACTGATCATAACTTGGAACTTAAAAAAGCCGGTTTAAAAGTAACTTTACCGCGAATTAAAATATTAGAGATTTTACAATCTCCAGATAACCAACACATCAGCGCTGAAGATGTTTACAAAATTCTTTTGGACCTAGGTGAAGAAATTGGTCTTGCAACAGTATATCGTGTACTTAACCAATTTGATGATGCAGGTATTGTAAGCCGTCATCACTTTGAAGGTGGAAAGTCTGTATTTGAACTTTCTGGAAGCACACACCACGATCATTTAGTATGTTTGAAATGTGGTAAAGTTGTAGAATTTGAAGATGAAATGATTGAACGTCGTCAATTAGAGATTTCTGAAGAAAATGGTATAACACTAACAAACCATTCTTTATATTTATACGGTGAGTGTAACGATAAAGTAGCGTGTAAAGAATTTAGCGATGCAAATAGCTAATACTGCTTTTAAAGTAAAAAAACCTGCTAATTGCAGGTTTTTTTGTGTCTAAAATACGACAGTAATATAATAAGCCAGTATAAATACTGGCTTATTATTAAACGTAACTACTGTGTTTTAGACCATGAATCGCGAAGACCCACTGTTTGATTAAATACAACATTCTCTGATTTAGAATCACGAGAGAAATAACCTGTACGCTCAAACTGAAAGCCCTGCTCTGCTTGTGAATTAGCAAGCGATGGCTCTAACTTGGCGTTTGCTAAAACTACCAGTGACTCTGGGTTTAATGTTGTTTCAAATTCATCAGCAGCTGCTGGGTTTGGCACACTAAACAAACGGTCGTATAAACGAACTTCTGCTGTAATAGACTCCGGCGCTGAAACCCAGTGAATAACACCTTTTACTTTACGTCCATCACTTGGGTTTTTACCGAGTGTTTCTGTATCGTAAGTACAAAAGATAGTTGTTATTTCACCATTTTCGTCTTTTTCAACACGCTGTGCTTTAATAACATAAGCACCACGTAAGCGTACTTCTTTATCAAGTACTAAACGTTTAAACTTGTTATTTGCTTCTTCTTTAAAGTCTTCTCGTTCGATGTAAATTTCACGAGTAAACGGTACATCACGACGACCCATTTCTTCTTTATTTGGGTGATTAGCCACAGATAAAACTTCAACCTTGTCTGCATCGTAGTTTTCAATAACAACTTTAACAGGATCGAGTACAGCCATTGCGCGTGGTGCATTTTCGTTTAAGTCTTCACGGATACACGCTTCTAGCATGCCCATTTCGACCATATTTTCTTGCTTTGTCACACCAATTCGTAAGCAAAACTCACGTATTGAGCCCGGTGTATAACCACGACGACGTAGGCCTGCAATTGTAGGCATACGTGGGTCATCCCATCCCTCTACATGGTTGTTTACCACTAAGTCGCTTAGCTTGCGCTTAGACATAATTGTGTATTCAAGATTTAAGCGTGAAAACTCAATTTGTTGCGGATGACATTCTAAGCTGATGTTATCAAGTACCCAGTCGTACAAACGGCGATTATCTTGAAACTCAAGTGTACATAATGAGTGCGTAATACCTTCTAGCGCATCAGAAATACAGTGCGTAAAGTCGTACATTGGGTAAATGCACCACTTGTCAGCTGTTTGGTGATGATGGGCAAAACGTACGCGATAAATAATTGGATCGCGAAGCACCATAAATGAGCTTGCCATATCAATTTTAGCACGCAGAACACATTCACCTTCTTTGAATTCACCAGCACGCATTTTTTCAAATAACGCTAGGTTTTCTTCAACGGATGTATCTCTATAAGGGCTGTTTTTACCTGGCTCTTTTAATGTGCCACGATATTCACGTGCTTGATCGGCTGTTAAAAAACAAACGTACGCTAAGCCTTTTTCAATTAACTCAACAGCGTAGCCATATAAAGTATCAAAATAATTAGAAGAGTACTTTATATCACCGTCCCAATTGAAACCTAACCACTGAACATCTTCTTTTATAGAATTAACGTAGTTAATATCTTCTTTTTCTGGGTTTGTATCGTCAAAACGTAGGTTACATAAACCATTGTAATCTTTTGCGATACCAAAATTTAAACAAATTGATTTGGCATGACCAATATGCAAAAAGCCATTTGGTTCAGGTGGGAAACGTGTATGCGTAGTGGCATGTTTTCCACTTGATAAGTCTTCATCAATTCGGGTTCTAATAAAGTTACTTGGGCGATTCTCAGTTTCCGCCATAGGAGTGCAGTCCTCTAAATATTACGTAATAACAAAACTAATGCATTATTACAAAAACATACACTAACATACAGCAATAGATTAAGGTTTATTTTAGATATTGGTTAACTTTAATTCACCTGAACTCTTGTTTATGAATAAAATTTGTTTTAGCGCAATATTTAAGTCATCAAAGCCAATTATAGTGGCCTAATAACCTACTTTATAAGGATTCGAAGATGGCTACACTTAATCAACATCGTGTATATATTCCAACCAATGCGCGCGCTAATCACTACTTACTGGCCGAAATAACGCCTGATGAGGCATTTTTTAATAGCTTTAGTAATATTAACTGCTGTTATAAGCGCATTGCTCGTCAGTTATTTGCATGTTGCGATGAATATGAACTTTATAATGTGCATTTATTAGCGAACGATAAACTGCCCGTTGTGCGTTTTCATGATGAGTCATACCAGCTAGAAACCGATAAGCAAATGCTGTTTTTTTATAATCCTCGTTATCACGAAGCACATAAACTGTATTTCACACCAGACAAAAAAAGTAAAAAAATACGTTTGTTGTTTTTAGCCACGGGTGACGATTTACGTGCAAATTCGGCCTTGTTCCACAATAAAGTACAAAAAGTATTAAACCTGCTACAAGAACAGTTATTTTTAAATCAACCTCAATTTAAACTTCGAGATCATCAGCATTTAACTTACGATTTATTTGCTAAAGATAAAGGTAATAAAGAGAGCTACGGATATAAACTAAGAAGCCTCTACCCTCGTTACCAGTCAAGGCACTGCAATATACCGGGTGACTATGCTGAAATGACTTATGCAACATTCACTATCCCGGTCTCTCGTGCAATCAAAACACAATTTCAAACATTGATGAACAATAACGATTTTGATAAGTTTTATGATTATTTTGCTTATGCATTTATTCGTGCGTGTCAAAATAACAAACTAAACCATGGTGCGATGGTAGCTAATGGCGCAACGCCTATTATTCGAAATAGTAAAATAGATAAAAGCGAAAGTAATACAGAGTTACAAAAGCTTAGCTTTGATATCGAATCAAAAGATAATCAAATCAAGTATTTTTATGAAGCCGATAAATTAGTAGAAACACTTCACTTTGTTATTGTTGCGACGCAGCAGGATAAGCATGAAATGGGGTATGGTCGGTTTATGAACCAAGTAGAAAAAACTATTCACGCATTATCCGATGAGCTTACTATAAATAAACAGCGCCAAGATTTATCAGTACGTTTTTTTCAGCATATTAGTTATCCATTCTAAATATTTTTCACCGGTAACAAAAAGGCCCGCATAAGCGGGCCTTTTTAAAAGAAACAAGCGATTACCAGCCTGTTTTCTCTTTAAGTGCTTTACCAATATCAGCAAGTGAACGTACAGTTTTTACGCCCGCAGCTTCTAATGCAGCAAATTTCTCATCAGCAGTACCTTTACCGCCTGCGATGATTGCGCCAGCGTGACCCATACGCTTACCTTCTGGTGCAGTAACACCAGCAATGTAAGATACTACAGGTTTAGTTACGTTAGCTTTGATGTACTCTGCAGCTTCTTCTTCTGCAGTACCACCAATTTCACCAATCATTACGATTGCTTCAGTTTGTGGATCTTTTTCGAACATTTCTAAAACGTCGATAAAGTTTGTACCTGGAATTGGATCACCACCAATACCAACACACGTAGACTGACCAAAACCAGCATCAGTAGTTTGCTTAACTGCTTCGTACGTTAGAGTACCAGAGCGAGAAACAATACCTACTTTACCAGGTTTGTGGATATGACCAGGCATGATACCAATCTTAGTTTGACCAGGAGTAATAACACCTGGGCAGTTAGGACCGATCATACGAGTACCTGTTTGATCTAGTTTAACTTTAACGTCAACCATATCAAGTGTAGGTATACCTTCAGTGATACAAACTATTAGCTCGATGCCAGCATCGATAGCTTCTAAGATTGCATCTTTACAGAAAGGAGCTGGTACGTAGATAACTGAAGCAGTTGCGCCAGTTTCTTGTACAGCATCACGAACTGTGTTGAATACAGGAAGACCAAGGTGCGTTTGACCGCCTTTACCTGGGCTTACACCACCAACCATTTGTGTACCGTACTCAAGCGCTTGCTCTGAGTGGAAAGTACCTTGGCCACCAGTGAAACCTTGACAGATAACTTTTGTATCTTTATTGATTAATACAGACATTATTTGCCCTCCGCAGCAGCAACAACTTTCTCAGCAGCGTCTGTTAGTGATTCAGCAGCAATGATATCTAGACCAGAGTTCTTAAGAACTTCACGACCTAATTCAGCATTAGTACCTTCTAAACGTACAACGACTGGTACGGTTACGCCAACTTCTTTAACTGCGCCAATGATGCCTTCAGCAATCATGTCACAACGTACGATACCGCCAAAGATGTTTACTAAAACAGCTTTAACATTGTCGTCAGAAAGAATGATTTTGAATGCTTCAGAAACACGTTCTTTAGTCGCGCCGCCACCAACATCCAAGAAGTTAGCCGGCTTGCCGCCGTGTAGGTTTACGATGTCCATAGTACCCATTGCTAGGCCTGCACCGTTAACCATACAACCAACATTGCCGTCTAGAGCAACGTAGTTAAGCTCAAAGCTTGCTGCGTGTGCTTCACGAGCATCTTCTTGAGATGGATCGTGGAACTCACGGATTTTAGGTTGACGGTAAAGTGCATTACCATCGATACCGATTTTGCCGTCAAGACAGTGAAGGTTACCTTCGTCTGTAATTACTAACGGGTTGATTTCAAGAAGTGCGAAATCAAAATCAGTAAACATTTTACCAAGACCCATAAAGATCTTAACAAACTGTTTCATTTGTACTGGGTTAAGGCCCAATTTGAAACCTAATTCACGTGCTTGGTAAGCTTGAGGACCAACTAATGGGTCGATCTCTGCTTTGTGGATAAGCTCTGGTGTTTCTTCAGCAACAGTTTCAATTTCAACGCCGCCTTCAGTAGACGCCATGAAAACTACTTTGCGAGATGCACGGTCAACTACTGCACCTAGGTACAATTCGTTAGCAATGTCAGTACAGCTTTCAACTAAAATTTTAGCTACTGGCTGGCCTTTCTCGTCTGTTTGGTAAGTAACTAGGTTTTTACCCAACCAGTTAGCTGCAAACGCTTTTACTTCGTCGATAGTTTTAACTAGCTTTACACCGCCAGCTTTACCACGTCCACCTGCGTGAACCTGAGTTTTAACAACCCACATATCACCGCCGATTTTTTCAGCAGCTGCTGCAGCTTCTTCAGGTGTATCGCAAGCGAAACCTTGAGAAACTGGTAAACCATATTCGGCAAAAAGTTGTTTTGCCTGATACTCATGCAAATTCATGATGCTTTATCCAATTTTTTATACTAAAAGAGCTGAATATTTTTTCAAATAAACAACTATCCCAAATTGCGCACCTAGTATAGATCCCAAGGCTTAACATGAAAACCCCAGTAAGACCAAAGGCGCAAAAAAAAAGCTGTGAATGTTCATTCACAGCTTACATTTCATACAACTAGATTAAACATCTAGCAATAAGCGAGTTGGATCTTCAAGTAACTCTTTAATAGTCACTAAGAAACCAACAGATTCTTTACCATCAATGATGCGGTGGTCATAAGAAAGCGCTAAATACATCATAGGAAGTATTTCAACTTTACCATTTACTGCCATAGGACGGTCTTGGATTTTATGCATACCCAAAATCGAAGATTGTGGCAAGTTAATGATAGGTGTAGATAGCAATGAACCAAATACGCCACCATTAGTAATAGTGAAGTTACCACCCGTCATATCAGCAAGCGTTAGCTTACCATCACGACCTTTAAGTGCTAATTCACGAATACCTTTTTCGATTTCAGCAACAGATAGTTTGTCACAATCTTTAAGTACTGGAGTAACTAGACCACGTGGTGTAGATACTGCAATGCTGATATCGAAATAGTTATGGTAAACAATATCGTCACCATCAATTGATGCGTTAACATCAGGGAAACGTTTAAGTGCTTCAGTTACCGCTTTCACGTAGAAAGACATGAAACCTAAACGAATGCCATGACGCTTTTCAAATACTTCTTGGTACTGCTTACGAAGGCTCATGATTGGTTCCATGTTCACTTCGTTGAATGTTGTTAACATTGCAGTTGAGTTTTTAGCTTCAAGAAGACGTGTCGCAATCGTTTTACGTAAACGAGTCATAGGAACACGTTTTTGAGTACGATCGCCCATCGGTGCTGCTGGAGCAGAAGCTTCTGCTTTTTTAGCCGCTGGCGCTGGTGCTTTTAAGAAAGTATCAACGTCTTCTTTAGTTACACGACCATTTTTACCCGTGCCTTTAATTTTAGAAGCGTCTAAGCCTTTCTCAGCGATTAAACGACGAACTGATGGAGTTAACACATCTGAACTTTCGCTTGAATCTGCTGCTGGCGCTGCGTCTGCTTTTGCAGCTGGAGCCGCTGGTGCACCGCCTGCTTTAACCGAACCAATTACTTGCTCGCCTAATACAGTATCGCCTTCGCCGTGAATGATATCACCCATGATGCCATCTTCTTGAGCTACTACTTCAAGAACAACTTTATCTGTTTCAATATCTACCAAGTTTTGGTCGCGTGTTACCGCGTCGCCTGGTTGTACATGCCATGTAGCAATTGTTGCGTCTGCAACTGATTCTGGAAGTACAGGTACTTTAATATCCACTTCTTTACCTTCTGATGCTGGTGCTGATTGCGCCGCTGGCGCGTCTTCTGATTTAGCTGGTGCTGATTCTTCTTTAGTTGAACCTTCACTTGCTGGCGCTGCATCAGCATCACCAAGTAAACCCATAACTTGATCGCCAAGTACGGTTGCACCTTCTTCTTGTGATATCTCTGTAATTACACCGTCGTGCTGTGCAACAACTTCTAAAACCACTTTATCTGTTTCAATATCTACTAAGTTTTGATCACGAGTTACTTTGTCGCCAACACTTACATGCCATGTAGCAACGGTAGCATCTGCAACCGACTCAGGAAGAACAGGAACTTTAATTTCTGTGCTCATTGCTTATCCTTTATTTTCTATAGTAAGCGCGTCAGCAACGAGCGCTTGTTGTTCTTTAGTATGTACTGACATGTAACCACACGCTGGCGATGCAGAAGCTTTACGACCTGCATACTTTAATTTAGCACCTTGTGGAATTGCATCAATAAAGTGATGTTGTGAACAGTACCATGCACCTTGGTTTTGTGGCTCTTCTTGACACCATACAAAATCAGTTACATGTTGGTAGCGCTCTATAATTGTTTTCATTTCATCGTGCGGGAACGGATATAGCTGTTCAACACGTACAATTGCAACATTATCTTGCTCAAGCTTACGACGTTCTTGTAATAGTTCGTAGTAAACTTTACCACTACAAAATACAACACGTTCTACTTTCTCCGGGTTAATATCATCAATTTCATCGATCATATTATGGAAAACACCGTGTGAAAGCTCTTCAAGTGATGAAGTAGCAAGAGGGTGACGAAGTAACGACTTAGGTGTCATTACAATCAGTGGACGACGAAGTGGTCGAACTGATTGACGACGAAGCATAGCGTAAACTTGTGCCGGAGTAGACGGAACACACACTTGCATGTTGTGATCAGCACATAGTTGTAAGAAACGTTCTAAACGCGCTGAACTATGCTCTGGGCCTTGACCTTCGTAGCCATGCGGTAACAAAATTGTAAGACCACATAAACGGCCCCATTTTTGCTCACCAGAACTTAAGAATTGGTCAAATACAACCTGTGCACCATTGGCGAAATCACCAAACTGCGCTTCCCAAAGTATTAGTGATGTAGGCTCTGCTGTTGCATAACCATACTCAAAAGCAACAACGGCTTCTTCAGATAAAACCGAATCAAATACTTGGAAAGTACCTTGGTCTTTACTTAGGTGCTCTAAAGGAGTGTACGTAGCACCATCAGTTTGACTATGAACAACAGCATGGCGATGGAAGAATGTACCACGACCAGAATCTTGTCCAGTTAAACGAATGTCAGTGCCTTCTGTCGCAATTGTTGCATAAGCAAGTGTTTCTGCCATACCCCAATCAAGCGCTTTTTCACCACTTGCCATTAACTTACGATCATCGTAAATCTTTTTAACACGAGATTGAGCAACATATTGCTCTGGGTAAGTTGCAATTTTTTCACCCAGTTCTTTTAGTCTTTCAACAGAAACACTCGCGTCGTAATCAACATTCCACTCGTGGCCAACATATTTAGCCCAATCTGAAGAATGCGAAGTCTCTGGCTGTATTTCTGAAACAACACAGTCGCCTTCATCTAATGCATTACGGTAATCATCTGCTAGAGCTTTAACTTCTTGTTCAGAGAAAGAGCCTTCTGCAATCAGTTGATCAGCGTAAATTAAACGTGGAACTGGATGTTTTTTAATTTTTTGGTACATGACAGGCTGAGTTGCATTAGGCTCATCAGCTTCATTGTGACCATGGCGACGGTAACACACTAAATCGATAACTACGTCGCGCTTAAACTGGTTTCTGAAATCAAGTGCAAGTTGTGTAACAAATGCAACAGCTTCAGGATCATCAGAATTAACATGAAATATTGGTGACTGAACCATTTTAGCTATGTCAGTACAATATACAGTTGAGCGTACATCATCTTGTTTAGACGTTGTAAAACCTACTTGGTTATTTACAACAATGCGTATACTACCACCACAGCTAAAACCATTAGTTTGTGACAAGTTAAATGTTTCTTGTACAACACCTTGGCCAGTAACTGCAGAGTCACCATGAATTGTAATTGGTAGAGCTTTAATACCAGAGCTGTCACCTAAGCGATCAAGACGAGCACGAACTGAGCCCATAACTACTGGATTTACAATTTCAAGATGAGATGGGTTAAACGCAAGCGCCATATGTACGTTGCCACCTTTTGTAGCAAAGTCAGATGAGTAACCCATGTGATATTTAACATCGCCAGAACTTAATGTCTCTTTGTGTTTACCGGCAAACTCATCAAATAATTCTGATGGGTTTTTACCTAGTACATTCACAAGAACATTCAAACGACCACGGTGAGCCATACCAATAACAGCTTCTTGTTGGCCGCTTTCACCAGCGCGGTGAATAAGCTCTTTTAGCATTGGAACTAACGCATCGCCACCTTCGAGTGAGAAACGCTTAGCACCTGGGAACTTAGCCCCTAAATATTTTTCAAGACCATCAGCAGCCGTAAGACCTTTTAGGATACGTAGCTTTTCATCTTTTGAGAATTTTGGCCTAGACTGAACAGATTCTAAACGCTGTTGTAACCAACGCTTTTCCTCTGTTGATGTGATGTGCATATACTCAGCGCCAATTGAACCACAATATGTAGTTTTTAGTGCTTGGTATAGTTCACCTAAAGGCATAGTATCGCGCCCTACGGCAAACGACCCTACGTTAAACTCGCGGTCAAAATCACTTGAAGATAGGTCGTGGTACTCTAGCTCTAAATCTCGTACACGCTCTCGTTGCCAAATACCTAATGGATCTAGGTTTGCATTTTGGTGTCCACGAAAACGGAAAGCATTAATAAGTTGTAGAACTTTAACCTGTTTAAGGTCACCGCCACTACCCTCTGCTACCACTACTTCTCTATGCTTGTTTTTTGCAAGCTGTGCAAACTGCGCTCGAACTTCTGAATGTTTTATTTCAACATCCACACCATCAACTTTAGGTAATTGTTCGAACACTTCTCGCCATTCATCTGGCACAGAAGTCGCATCGTCTAAATACGCTTCATAAAGCTCTTCTACATAAGCAACGTTGCCGCCGTTTAAATGTGAAGATTCTAGCCATGCCTTCATCACACCTTCGTGCATTTATAAGCCCTTTTCTTTAGCGCAGAAATTAATAGTTATCATAACAAGATGGCTAATAATCTGTATTAGCCATCTTACGTTTACTAAGTAATCAAACCGCTCGGTTTAATAACATAGATTTGATTTGTCCAATTGCTTTGGTCGGATTAAGACCCTTAGGACAAACGCTAACACAGTTCATGATACTGTGGCAACGGAACACACTGAACGCATCGTCTAAATCCGCTAAACGTTCTTCAGTTGCTGTATCTCGGCTATCAGCCAAGAAACGGTAAGCGTGAAGAAGGCCTGCTGGACCAATGAACTTGTCTGGATTCCACCAGAACGAAGGACACGATGTTGAACAACATGCACACAAAATACACTCATAAAGCCCATCTAATTTATCACGTTCTTCAATAGTTTGAAGACGTTCGCCTGCTGCAGGCTGATCATTAATTAAATAAGGTTTAACTTTTTCGTACTGAGTGTAGAACTGACTCATGTCAATAACAAGGTCACGAACCACAGGTAAACCTGGTAATGGACGTACTACGATTTTACCTTTGCCATTTTTTTGTAGCGTAGATAAAGGAGTAATACATGCTAAACCATTTTTACCATTCATGTTAACACCATCAGATCCACACACACCTTCACGGCATGAACGACGGAAAGATAATGTAGGATCTTGTTCTTTTAAAAGAATAAGTGCATCCAACACCATCATGTCGTGACCTTCCTCTGTTTGCAAGGTGTATTCTTGCATACGAGGAGCGTTGTCAACATCTGGATTATAACGATAAACTGAAAATTGTACTTGTGCCATCGTCTATCTCCTAGTAAACACGTGCTTTAGGTGGGAAAGCTTCACGCGTTTTAGGCGCATAGTTTACATCACGCTTGCTCATTTCATCCGTTACAGGATTAAATACTGAGTGACATAACCAGTTTTCGTCATCACGATCTGGGAAGTCAAAGCGAGAATGTGCACCACGGCTTTCTGTACGGAAGTTTGCAGCTACTGCAGTTGAGTAAGCTGTTTCCATTAAGTTATCTAGTTCAAGACATTCGATACGCTGCGTGTTGAAGTCTGATGATTTATCATCAAGACGAGCATGTTGCAGACGTTCACGAATTTCTTTAAGTTCTTGAAGACCTGAAGCCATTGAATCACCTTCACGGAATACCGAGAAGTTAAGCTGCATACATTGCTGTAGGTCTTTTTTGATTTGAACTGGATCTTCACCTTGGCCAGCCGTTGAATTTTCCCAACGATTGTAACGTGCAAGAGATGCTTCTAAGTCTGATTCTGAAGCCGCTTTAGATATTTCAACGTCATTCAGGTACTTACCTAAGAAGTTACCCGCAGCACGACCAAACACAACTAAATCTAGTAATGAGTTACCACCTAAGCGGTTTGCACCGTGTACAGATACACAGGCAATCTCACCTACGGCAAATAAACCTTGAACTACTGTTTCGTTGCCTTGAGCATCGATTTGTAGCGCTTGTCCATTTACATTAGTAGGAACACCACCCATCATATAATGACAAGTTGGAATTACTGGAATTGGCTCTTTAGCAGGGTCAACGTGAGCAAATGTTTTAGCAAGGTCACATACGCCTGGAAGACGTAAGTTAAGCGTTTCTTCACCTAAATGGTCAAGTTTTAACTTAAGATGTGGACCCCAAGGACCATCACAACCACGACCTTCACGGATTTCAGTCATCATAGAACGCGCAACAACGTCGCGAGACGCTAAGTCTTTTGCGTTTGGTGCGTAACGTTCCATGAAGCGCTCGCCATCTTTATTTAAAAGATAACCGCCTTCGCCACGACAACCTTCAGTTACTAGCGTACCAGCACCTGCGATACCCGTTGGGTGGAACTGCCACATTTCCATGTCTTGCATAGAAATACCAGCACGAGTTGCCATACCAACACCGTCACCAGTGTTAATGTGAGCATTAGTTGTTGATGCAAATATACGACCTGCACCACCAGTAGCTAATACAACTGCTTTAGATTTGAAGAAGGTAACTTCACCTGTTTCAATCTCAATTGCAGTACACCCTACTACATCACCATTATCGTTTTTAACTAAATCAAGTGCATACCACTCAGAGAATACATTTGTTTTGTTTTTAACGTTTTGTTGATAAAGAAGGTGTAATAAAGCATGACCAGTACGGTCTGCAGCAGCTGCAGTACGTGCGGCTTGTTCACCACCAAAGTTTTTCGATTGACCACCGAAAGGACGTTGGTAAACACGGCCATTTTCAAAACGAGAAAATGGTAAACCCATGTTTTCTAATTCAGTAATAGCTTCTGGTCCAGTTTGGCACATGTATTCGATAGCGTCTTGGTCACCGATAAAATCGGAACCTTTAACGGTATCATACATATGCCATTCCCAGTTGTCTTCGTGTGAATTACCAAGCGCAACCGTAATACCGCCTTGAGCAGATACAGTGTGTGAGCGCGTTGGAAATACTTTAGATATTAATGCACACGTTTTGCCAGATTCTGTAATTGCTAAAGCAGCGCGCATACCTGCACCACCCGCACCAATTACTACGGCGTCAAATTCACGAACAGAATATTTCACTTAAACACCCCATAATACAATTAGACCAATAGCTACGTAAGCAACTGCCATTAGGTTTAAAACAAAACCTAAAACTGCACGAAGCTTAGCGCACTTAACATAGTCTGTAAGAACTTGCCAAAGGCCAATGCGGGTATGAACCATAATGCAAACAAGGGTAATTAATGTAAACCCTTTCATTGCTAGGTTAGAGAAGAGGCCTGTCCAGGCTTCGAATGTGACTTCTGGCGTCGCTAAAAAATAGCCGATAATAAAAATCGCGTAAGCGCTGATTATTAATGCCGTGGTACGTAAAGATACGAAATCTTGTACACCATCACGTTTTAGAGTTGCTTGATTTAAAACCATATCCACACCCCTGCCAATACGGCAAACACAACACCAAGAGCCATTGAAACTTTAGCGCTGAGGTTACCTGATTCAAGTTCTTCCCAATGTCCCATATCCATAATCATATGACGGATACCACCGATAAGGTGATAACCTAATACAGAAACAGTGCCCCAAGCTATAAATTTGGCAATGAATCCGTTAAACAGACCCTTGACGAATTCAAAACTTTCAGCTGAAGAGAGAGACTCAGACCAAGCCCAAATGACAAACGTTAAAGCAAAAAATAATGCAACACCGGTGACGCGGTGAAAAATTGAAGCTTTAGCCGTTGCCGGCATAGATATAGTTGTTAGATCTAGATTTACAGGTCTTTGCTTTTTCACAGTTACTTGCCCATCTTTGCTCACAGTGGAGCTCATCTACTTGTTTTTCTAAAAACCCACCAAATATTACTGATGGAACTATCAAAATAAACGTACCAAAACAATTAAAGTTCACAAACCTGTAAATTTTAAGCTGTTAAGAATATGTTTACCCAAATACAATACGGTTTAAAACCACCGTTAGTATATATACCCAAAGGGCTTTTTACAATTCTTGTTTATTTAGAGATGTTTGCGAATTAGCCAATAGTATTATATTTAATTAATACCGAATATTTATTATACATATATGCATAATGTTTATAAAAATTGACTTTAGCCCCCTCTTTCACGTTAAAATGAGAAGATGTGCTTAAAACAGATTTCAGAACTTTAAAATCTAAAAATCAGAATAGATATCTTAATAGGAGATACATAACGATGGCAGATAAAAAAGCCACAGTCCATATCGATGGACTAGATCCAATCGAACTTCCAATTTATCAAGGCACTGCTGGCCAAGATGTAATCGACGTACGCACGTTAGGTTCACACGGTCACTTTACTTATGACCCAGGTTTCATGTCGACTGGTTCTTGTGAATCTGCAATCACCTATATCGATGGTGGTAAAGGTGTTCTACTTCACCGTGGTTACCCAATTGAGCAATTAGCTGAAGATTCAAATTACATTGAACTTTGTTACTTACTTTTAAATGGTGAGTTACCTTCTAAAGAACAATATGAAGTTTTTAAGAATGAAATCACTACAAGCACTATGCTTGACGAGAAGATTGCTAACTTTTTCCAAGGTTTCCGCTTTGACGCTCACCCAATGGCGATGCTGTGTGGTGTAGTGGGTGCATTATCATCTTTCTATCATGAAGACCTTGATATTACTGATGCTGAACAACGTAAAACAAGCGCAGTTAAGCTTGTTGCTAAGTTACCAACAATCGCGGCAATGGCTTATAAAACAAATATCGGCCAACCGTTTGTATACCCACGTAACGATTTAAGCTACGCAGAAAACTTCTTACATATGATGTTCTCTGTACCTGCTGAAGAATATAAAGTTAATCCTGTTACTGCTAAGGCAATGGACAAGATCTTTATGCTTCATGCTGATCATGAACAAAATGCATCAACATCTACTGTACGTCTTGCTGGTTCATCTGGCGCTAACCCGTACGCATGTATTGCTGCTGGTATTGCATCTTTATGGGGACCTGCTCACGGCGGTGCAAACGAAGCATGTTTAAACATGTTAGAAGAGATTGGTTCAGTTGATCGTATCGATGAATACGTAGCAAAAGCGAAAGATAAAGCAGACCCGTTCCGCCTTATGGGCTTTGGACACCGTGTTTACAAAAACTTTGACCCACGCGCTACAGTAATGCGTCAAACGTGTCATGAAGTTTTAGCTGAGCTTAATATCCAAGATCCATTGCTTGATATTGCAATGAAACTTGAGAAAATCGCGCTAGAAGACCCGTACTTTGTAGAGAAGAAACTATACCCTAACGTAGATTTCTACTCTGGTATTATCTTAAAAGCGATTGGTATTCCAACAAGCATGTTCACTGTAATCTTTGCAATGGCACGTACTGTTGGTTGGATCACTCACTGGGATGAGATGCTATCTCAACCTGGTCATAAGATCAGCCGTCCTCGCCAAATGTATACTGGTTACACTCAACGTGACTACGTATCAACTGACAAGCGTTAATTAACGTTGTTAGTTTGAAAAAGGCCGCTTTTGCGGCCTTTTTTATTAACCTGTGCTTGAGAAATATCATAAACAGATTACAATTCCTGCCTTTAAATGAAGATGTAGATGAGCCATGCCTGCTTTAAAGTTTGATATAAATAAAATTAGAAACGACTTCCCAACATTAAATCAAACAGTAAACGGCTGCCCGCTTGTTTATTTAGACTCAGCAGCAACCTCTCAAAAGCCTCAATCAGTGATTGATACAATTACTGAGTACTATACGTCTCAGAATGCTAATGTACACCGTGGCCGCCATACACTTAGCGAGCAAGCAACTTATTCATATGAACAAGTACGGGATAAAACTGCACAGTATTTCAATGTATTTAGTAAAGAGATTGTATGGACTAAAGGTGCTACAGAAGCCATTAACTTGGTCACCAATGGTTTAAGAAATCGACTAGACGAAAATGATACCATCGTCATATCTGTTCTCGAGCATCACGCCAATATTGTTCCTTGGCAGATACTTAGCCAACAAACAGGTGCTAAGTTGGTTACGCTTCCACTCAATGAAGATGGTACGCTTGAAACAGAACAATGCTGTGAATTTATAAAGCAAACAAAGCCAACCCTATTCGCTATTACACAAGCGTCTAACACACTAGGTAATATCACTAATTTAAAGCCGTTAATTAAAGCTGCAAAAGAGATAAATTCACTTGTTTTAGTCGATGGCGCACAAGGTGCACTGCATTTAAAGCCCGATTTACGTGAATTAAACTGTGACTTTTATGCCTGCTCAAGCCATAAAATGCTCGGCCCAACAGGATTAGGTGTGCTTTATGGTCGATATGAAGAACTAAACGCTTTAGATATATACCAATCAGGTGGAGAAATGATCGATAAAGTTTACTTAACTCACAGTACTTATCGTCCTGCGCCCGCAAAATTTGAAACTGGAACACCAAATATTTCGGGGGTTTTAGGCTTTGGTGCTGCATTAGATTATTTAAATAAATTAGATCACGCACAAATGCGACAATATGAACAAAAATTATTTAGCTACGCTGCCCAAGAACTAGTTAAGGTCGAGGGTATTACAATATACAGCAACCTATCTGACAATATTGGTACTCTCTGCTTTAACTTAAATGATGAACATCCTTATGATTTGGCAACTTTACTTGACGGATTTGGGGTCGCAGTTAGAAGTGGGCACCATTGTACACAACCATTAATGACGCATTTAGGGCTTAATGGAACGCTGAGAGCGAGCTTTTCTTTTTATAATACCTATGAAGATGTAGATATATTCATCGATTCACTTAAAAAATGCATCGCTTTATTAGACTAAACGTCACTTTAATAGAATTAATTAGGATAACTCATGACAAATACGTTTAACAAAGTTACAGAATCTATAAAAAATGCCCCCGCTTGGCAGCAAAAATATCGTGAAATAATGCTTTTGGGCAAAACTTTACCTGTGTTACCCGATGTTCTAAAAACTGATGACGCACTTGTGCCTGGCTGTGAAAGCAAAGTATGGATGTTTGTTGAATTTGATTTAACAGAAAATACACTTGTTGTAATTGGTGACTCAGATACACGTATAGTAAAAGGGTTATTAGCCGTTATTTTAGCGCTTTACAATGGGCTCACACCAGAGCAAGTGGTGAATAAAAATGCGTATGAAGAATTTGAAAAGCTCGGCCTTATAAGCCACTTAAGCGCATCACGTGGTAATGGTATTAAAGCCATGGTTGATAAAATACAAACCATGGCACAACACAAGCTTAGTTAACCAGGGTCTGTTGATCTTTCAAGGTTAAATTTGCAGCAGTCTGTTTGGTATTTAGGCAAGGCAGAGCCTATGCAGTGTGGCTATTCCCCATAAATGGGCGATAACGTAGCATTAATGCCAAACAGGCGCTGTCCAAAGGTTCTTCCTAGGGGCTATTTACTCTTTGTTGCCTACATGGATGTAGGTAAGGGGCGTGAGCAGGACGCGGAAGCTTTGCTCGGTTTTTACTTATTCTTACATGGATGTAAGCCAGTAGAATAACGCAGGAACAGTTATCGAGCCCACTAGGTAACAAATCTCTTGCCGCGATTAAATAGCCCCTAGTTTGAACAAATTTAATCCGCAAAGATTAACAGACCCTAGGCTTGCGAGCGTTGTTTTTTATCTAGGTATTTTCGTACGGCTTTTGCCGCAACAAAAAAGCCGAAGCTTCCTGTGATCATAGTCACAGAGCCAAAGCCATTATTACAGTCCATATTCATCGTGCCATCAGCACTTTGCTTTGCATGACATACACTGCCATCGCTTCCTGGGTAAACCAATTGCTCTGTAGAGTAAACACAGTCAATATTAAACTTACGCTTAGGGTTATTACTAAAGTTATACTGCTTGCGTAAAATATAACGTACTTTTGCAAGTAATGGATCTTGTGTAGTTTTTGCTACATCACCAAAGGTTATTTGGCTAGGGTCAGTTTGCCCGCCAGCACCACCGGTTGTAATTATAGGTAGCTTATTGCGTTTGCAATGCGCTATTAATGCCGCTTTTTCTTTAACTGCATCAATACAATCAATCACATAATCAAAATCTTGAATATGCTCTTGAATATTATCAAGGGTAATAAAGTCATCTATTACATTAACTTGGCACTCTGGGTTAATGAGCTCGCAGCGCACTTTCATTGCATCTACTTTAGCTTGGCCAATAGTGCCAGTTAAAGCGTGAATCTGCCTATTTACGTTAGTCGCGCAAATATCATCCAAATCAATCAATGTTATTTTACCGACACCTGTCCGTGCAAGTGCTTCAGCAGTCCAGCTCCCTACACCACCAATACCTACAACACAAAAGTGTGCATCTTGAAGCCATTCAAATTGTTGATGACCATATAAACGTTTAATTCCGCCAAAACGTATATCTGTAACTTTTTCGCTCATTTACCAATCCAGTTGCCATGGCGTTTGCCATGCTTGAAAATCTTGATGTTTAATTAACGCTAAATACTCATCACCACTATCAGGTAATAAACTAAGCTGTATTTGCTCACCTTGCCATAAAAAGCTCAAAGCATATGAATGTAAATAGGTACGATTTGAAGACGTACCCGAGTACATTGCATCGCCTAAAATAGCTGAGCCTACACTTTTTAGTGCCACTCTTAATTGATGCGTCTTTCCAGAGTAAGGTTTTAAAATATACCCTCTAAACCCAGCTTTATAGCTTAAAGAATAGAACCGAGTAATTGCAGGGTTAAGTTTACTCGTTAGTAACTTAAACGAGCCACGGCGAGATTTAGCCATATCGCCTTTAATCCAACCTTGCTTCTTTTTGGGTTTAGCATCACTAATCGCTAAATAGAATTTATTAATCGCATGCTCTGTAAACATCACAGTAAAAGCAGCCGCAGCGGCTTTATTTCTGGCTAAAATAATAAGCCCTGATGTCACTTTATCTAAACGATGAACAGCATAAAGCTTTTGCGATAATTGCTGCTCAGCTAAAACAACAAAGCCGGGCCCCTCTTCTGAATGAAAATTAAGACCCGCGGGTTTTTCTAAAATATAAAAATCGCTATGAGTGAATACGATTTTTAATATTTTATTTACTTGTTCACTCACGCGCTTGTACTTTTAATATGCGCTATCACCTTCGCTAAATCATCAGCCGTATCAACTCCAGCATGGGGTGCTATTTGAGCTTGCTCTATTTTGATTTTATAACCATGATACAACACACGTAACTGCTCAAGCGATTCAAGTAGCTCAAGTGGCGATACGCTCAATTCTATATATTGTTTAATAAAACCCGCTCTGTACGCATAAATACCTACATGGCGCTGGAACGTTGCTAAATTAAGAGCACTGCTGTCATTCATCATTGTGCTTCTATCAAACGGAATACTTGCACGAGAAAAATACAGCGCATTTTTATTTATATCACTCACCACTTTAACGGCATTAGGATTAAATACTTCATCACGCTCTTCAATAGCAACACTTAACGTTGCCATTGGTGCTGTTGAATCACTTAACAGTGTAGCAACTTGAGATACATTTTCTGGCGCAAGTAATGGCTCATCGCCTTGTACATTAACCACAATTGTATTGCTGTCGAGATTAAGTAAATCAACTACTTCGGCTAAACGCTCAGTACCCGATTGGTGATCTTCGCGAGTCATTACAACATCACTAGTAAATAAACTTACTGCATCGAATACTTTTTGATGATCGGTTGCTATAACCACTTTGCTAGCACCTGATAAACATGCTTTTTCGTAAACATGTTGAACCATTGGCTTACCGCAAATATCAGCAAGCGGCTTACCCGGTAGTCGAGTTGATGCAAAACGTGCAGGAATTACAACTACGAATTCCACTTTTCAACCTCTTCTAAAGATAAGTCACGTGCTTCGTTTTCAAGCAATACAGGAATATCATCTTGAACCGGATATGCAAGCTTAGCTGCAGTGCTAATTAGTTCGTTGTTTTCTCTATCAAAGCGTAATTTTCCCTTACAAACTGGGCACGCAATAATCTCGAGTAGTTTTGAATCAAAGGCCATTGAGTATTCCTTTTTCTTTTAATAATGAATTTAATGTGTTTATTACGCTATCGGAAGGCTCTGCATCTACAGGTAAATAATACCAATTAGGTTTTGCAAAGGACTTACATTTAACCGCGTCTTTTTCGGTCATTATAATGCAATCATCGCCAAACTGGGTAAAATCATCTGCTGTATAAGCATAATGATCTCTAAAATGATGGGTCGACAATAACTTAATATTTTGTGCTTCTAATGAGTTTTCAAACCGTTTAGGGTTCCCAATTGCACTTATTGCATGTGCCTCGCTTACGTTGCTTTTTGCATCATCACTTGAATTAACTAAGCGAAGGTTACTTACTTGCAGCACATAGCTATTATTAGCCTCACCGCCATTTTCAATTACTATATCAACGCTTTGTAAGCGCTTAGTGGTTTCGCGTAGTGGCCCTGCAGGTATAACAAAGCCATTACCAAAGCGGCGTTCACTATCAACAATACAACACTCAATGCTACGAGGCATTTTATAATGCTGCATCCCATCATCAGAAATAATGATATCTAGCGTATAGTTATTCTCTAATAAATCGATATTGTGTTGTCTATTAGGGCCAACTGCTATTGGGCACTTTAAACGATGATATAAAAGCACAGGTTCATCTCCAGCTTGTTGGGCGTCAACAACTGAAGTGACTAACAATGGGTAATTATCTGATTGCCCACCATAACCTCGACTAATAATACCCACTGATAAACCTTGCTCGGTCAAATACTCATACAACCACAAAACAAAAGGTGTTTTACCATTGCCGCCTACACTTATATTGCCGACTACAATAACAGGCGTTTTACACTCAAATGATTTAAGGATTTTAGTGCGGTACAAAAATTTACGAAATGACGATACAACCCAAAACAAAGCACTTAAAGGCAATAACAATAAAGTAATTAGACCAAATGGTTTATACCAGCTTTGCTCTATTTTGCTCACGCCTGATCACCAAACTGCATTTTGCAAAGTGCTGAATACGTACCGTCATTTGCTAATAAGCTATTATGATCACCACTTTCTATCACACGACCGTTATCAATAACATAAATTCGGTCACTGTTTTCAATAGTAGATAAGCGATGCGCAATAACAATTGAGGTTTTGTCTTTCATTAGCGTTTCTAACGCTTGCTGAATAAGCTTTTCAGACTCTGTATCAAGTGCTGAGGTTGCCTCATCTAAAATCAAAATAGGTGCATCTTTTAATATTGCACGCGCTATCGCTATTCGCTGGCGTTGACCACCTGAGAGCATTACTCCATTTTCGCCTACCATGGTGTTTAATTGCTCTGGTAAGTCTTTAACAAATTCCCACACGTGCGCTTGTTTGGCAACTTGCTCTAACTCTTCAGCAGATACATCATGCTTTATGCCATAACAAATATTATTGGCAATCGTGTCGTTAAATAACACGACTTGCTGAGACACTAAAGCAAATTGGCGACGTAAATCTGCTAATTTGTAGTCTTGTAGTGCTATACCATCAAGCAATATTTCACTCGGTAGCTCTAAATCATAATAGCGTGGTAATAAGTTAGAAATTGTTGATTTACCAGAACCCGAGCGCCCTACTAAGGCAATACTTTCACCTGCCTTAATCGTTAGCGACAAATCGTTTAATACGGCTTCATCTTTAGTTGGGTACTTAAAGGTTACGTTCTTAACTTCAATTAAACCTTTAACTTTATCAACCGAAACAGTGCCGGTATCTTTTTCCATCTCTTCATCTAAAACTAAAAATATACTTTGCGCTGCAGAAATGCCTCTCTGCATATCACTGTTTACATTGGCAAGTTGTTTTAGCGGGCGAAGTAACATCATCATTGAAGCAATTAATGCCATGAAGTCACCAGAGGTAATTGTATCAATCATTGATGGCAACGACACCGCCCACAATATAACAGCCATAGCGCTTGCCGCTAAAATTTGAATAATAGACACGCTAAGCGCTTTAGTAGCATCCATTTTAATACGTTGCTGACGGTTATGATTATTAATTTTCGAGAAGTGATTAATCTCTTGATCTTGACCACCAAAACCATGAATTACTTTATGCCCACTTAACATTTGTTCTGAACTACGAGTAACTTGCCCCATAGCCGATTGAATATTTTTTGAAATATGGCGAAAACGTTTAGAGACAACGGCGACAATAATAGCAACAAGTGGGATGATCACTAAAAATATCAGTGATAATTTCCAGCTGGTATAAAACATAACTGCTAGTAAAAATACAACAAATGCCCCTTCACGGACTACTATTAACAGCGCTTTAGTAATTGCTTGTTGAACTTGTTCTGTATCAAAGGTAATTTTTGAAATTAAATCGCCCGTTGAATTTTTGTCATGAAATGACACAGGTAAATGAAGTATGTGCTCAAATAACTCTTGGCGTAAAGAACGTACAACTTGGGAGCCTACATAACTTAAGCAGTAAGAAGACATAAAGTTAAAAACACCACGTCCTAGTACTAACGCGATAACGACAAAAGGAGCGTACTTTAAAACTTCTGTATTACGCTGGTTCAAACCTTGATCAATAAACGGCTTCATTAATTGAATAAATAAAGCATCCATTGCTGAATAGCCTATCATCCCAATAATTGCGACAAATGCGACGCTTTTGTAGGTGCCAACATACGAGACAAGACGTTTATAAATTTGTGTAGTACTTTGATCCATAACACTCTCTAAATACAGTAACAATCTGTATTGTATCCTCCGATGAGATAAAACTAAACGTCAATCTTTGATAAACCAGTAACTTTCCTGCCCTCTTGCTGTTTCTATAGCCAAATTCTTTGCATAAAATTTAATACTAATTTGCCCTGCAACGCCTGTCGTAAATTGCTGAGCATTTATTTGGTTATAACGTTCGACGACAAGAGGCTTAGGGAATTCCCACTGTCCTTTATAGGCACTTGAGTGAATGACTACTTGGGGAGCAACATTGTTAATGAAATTAACGCTTGAGGATGTATCGCTGCCATGATGCGGGCTTAACATTACTGTACTTTTCAACGATTTATTATCCGCTAATAGCGATGCTTCACGCGCATTTGATATATCACCAGTAAGTAGTACGCTATAGGTATTATCTGACACTCTAACAACACAAGAGTCATCATTTTCATTACCAAACCCTTTTGTAGTAAAGCTTTGTACTTTTAATCCAGCAAAATCAATGTTTATGACTTCACATACATTTTGGGTGTTTTTAGGATGGAAATACTTTAATGCTTGTTCTAATCCAGCATCAATAAAATGCTGTAATCCTCCAGCGTGATCATTATCTTCATGGCTTAAAATTGCTGTTTTTACTGTTAAATTATTTGCTTTTATATAAGGTAATAAGATACTTCGCGTGCGGCTAAAACGATTAAAATAACTGGGGCCAAAGTCATATATAAATGCTTGATTATCCTTCTCGATTAACACCATGAGTCCATGACCTACGTCAAATACATGAAGTTGCCACTTTGGCTTTTCTGTTAACCAATGATCTAATAAAAGCGTTATTGCTGGAATAAAAGCGAGCCATTTATAAGGAAGGAAATAAATCATCAACATAATAATATAAGTAAAAACGACAAATATTGGCTCAACTCTCCCTGTTGTTATCCACCTTAACGATTCAGGGATTTCGTTAAGCAACTGAAATAACGTATATAAACCAGTATCAAATAGATTTATTAAAAAGCCTATATCTAAAAGCATACTCAATAGTGTAAAAACGATTAAAAATGGCAAAATAATGATTGAAAGCAGCGGTATTGCTATTAAGTTTATTATTAATCCCGCAATACTGACGCCATTAAAAAAATAGAGTGAAAGCGGTAGTAAGCCAATAAATAACGCTATTTGTATTACAAACAGTGCAATAACTTTATTTTTTACTCGTGTATTTAGTATTGGTAATTTATTAATAACTGTAAAAATGATAGCGACTGCTGAGAATGAAAAGTAGAGTCCTGGGTTGAGTAAATTAAATGGGTTAATAATAAGAACAATAACTAAGGCAAATAAAATACTACGCCAACGCAATGGCTGCTTAGCTAAAAAGTACAGTAATAGATAACATCCGAGCATAATGAGCGCTCGCGTTGCCGATACTATAAACTCACTTAAGTATACATAAACAAAGGCAGCTAAAAATCCGAATAAACTGTAATAAAGAGTAAGGTTAGATGATTGCCCAATTGATAAATTAACTCTTAAAACTATGAATCGAGTAAATAGATAACCGAAGCTAAAAATCAAACCGATATGTAACCCCGATATAGCAAGTAAATGACTCAACCCAAGAGACTGCATTAATTGTTTATCAGCGTAGCTCATCAATGACTTATCACCACTGAGCAATGCGTAATAGAGCCACTGTAATTCTGTATCCGCATAGGTGTTTTTGATAAAGTGTTGGTAATCTAAAATGATACTTTGTTTATCGCTATTTATAATATCAAGGTTTTTATTAAGCACTTTGCCTTTAAATAATATCCTATTTATAAAAGCATAACGTTCATTATCAAATACATTAAAATTTTTATTACTACGAAAATGTTTTAAATGAATCAACGCAGAAAACTCATCACCGATTATTAAAGGCTGCACTGAATTAATGCTGAGCATTGCTTTAGGTGCTCTAAAGTCTGAAAAATGGCTCCCTTCTAATGCGACTATTTTAACTTTTATATACTGAGGTTTTTTGCTAGAAATAACTTCTTCAATTACCAAAGTCGATTCTAGTGCATACTTTTCGTTCGGTTTTGGTATTTCAAAACTATAAAATAGGTAAAAATGCAGTCCAACAAAGCAAATTGCGCAAATAAAGCCTAACAATACGTTTGAAAACGGCTTAAAATAAGCGCTCATTATTACAATGAAAATTGTGAATACTGTAAATTCGAGAGTTTGATAATAAAATACGGTTGCTATAGAGCCAATTACAAACCCAAGACTTATCCACACTGATGTAAATGGTTGCTTTAAATGGCTAAAAAAACGATCCAAAGATTTTTACCTGATCCAAATAAAATTAGACATCATAAATCACTAAGAATATTTGGACGCCTTTTACAAGATGCAAATCTTTGGCATTTAAATAGACGCTCTGCTCGAGGTGCATTTGCAGTCGGGTTATTCTTTGCTTTCATCCCTGTTCCTTTTCAGATGGTTTTAGCCGCAGCAGGTGCTATATTATTTAGAGTTAATTTACCTATTTCAGTTGCTTTAGTATGGCTTACAAATCCTTTAACTATGCCACCTATTTTTTATGGCTCGTATTTAGTGGGTACGCTAATACTTAATCAACCCGAACAGCATTTTGTATTTGAAGCAAGTTGGTCTTGGTTTTTAGAAAGCATAGAAACTATTGGCCCCGCATTTTTACTTGGCTCATTGGTGTGTGCTTCAATTGCTTCAATCATCGGTTATTTTGGTATTGATATTATTTGGCGCCGCTCTGTTAAAAAAGCATGGTTAGCACGCAATAACTAGTAGCGTTAAAGCTAAATAATAATTATAAGATTCACGGCAACCCTAATCTTATAAAATATTATAGACGAAAAAAAACCAACTTATTAAGTTGGTTTTTTTAATCAATATTAGTAATACCAATCTGCTTATATATGGGGTCTATTTAACGTTAAGAAAATTACGCTAGAACTAGGCAAAAATTTTTGTATCTAGTTGTTCTAAATAAAAAATTTTTAACGACGTTATAGTGCAATTTAATTCGTTAAATTGATCAAAGATTTATGCAGATTGGTATAAGCTTTAAAAACGAAATACACGTCTTAAGCCAACGAGTGGTAATAACAATAATGTATACCAAGGGAAGCTAGCAGAGTTACGCTCATAGACTTCAGCCTCTGGCGGAGCACAGTCTTCTACTTCACCATTTGCGATTGGCGTTAGTTTAACTGCAATTGCAATGCTCTCATATTCAATTTCACCATTAACATCAGTTACTACACCACCTAAAGAATCTAGCTTTTCAACTGTCTTAGTCGCAGTGCCAAATATTTCATTATTTTCGTTAATAGATGTGGCTTCGGCCATTGTATAAGCGTAATTAGTTTCGCCATCGGTGTCAAAGCAAGGCAGTAAATCGTTTAAATTAGTGATTTTATCTTCACCAATTTTATAAATAAACGCTTCTTTACGACGTGTATTATCAGAAACCCCCACTTCACCTTCGCCGACAATATAACCTTGATTATTTATATCGTTGCCGTAAGAGCTTGAGCTTGAAAAATAATCATTTGGAAATACAGTACTACCAGTGGCTATGTCATGATAGAAAAACTTATTACGAAGTGTGCCTTCGATTGGCTTAGTCGCATACCCTGTAATTACTTCATTATCATTAATAGCAACTGATTTTCCTGCCTGCCAGTCATCTTCTTGATCAATAAAATCAATAACTGCACCATCTTTAAAGTAAACTGGCATTGTAAGAATCGTATCGTCATTTTTGTAATAACGCGTATTCGATGAACCTACAATTGTACCATTACTATTTACTGCTAAAGCAGTACTTGTAAAAGCGTCATCTTCAGTTTCACCTTCATCAGGTGTAAGCGCTAAACCAAGCTCTTTAACAGAAATAACATTCAGTGATTCATCAAGTTCCCATTTAACAGCACGCTTATTGAATACACCAAACGATGAACTCGATAAATTAATGCATACTGATGTTGGTTCGTCTTCATTATCACAGTTATCATCAATATTATCTTGTCTGTCGTCAGGGATACTTGTAGACATATTACCTACAACAGTATAACCACTATTGGTTTTAACAATATCGTTAGCACGACTTGTGCCGCCGTATTCATTAAACTCTGGTTCTAATGGAACATTGATCATGCCATCAGCGCTTATTACAATCCCACGTTCTATAAATTCATGAGTAAACCATGTTTCTGCTTCATCATCGCCATCGGGTGTAAAAGATACTTTATTGTAAGGAGCACTACCCCAACCTACTGTTACACCATCTTCACTGACTGCATTAAAAAGGTTAGTCGTAGAACGTGTTAGACCATCATAGTCAACAGATTCAACATCAAATATTGGTTGCTCTGTAACTTGTGTATCATTGTACTTTATACCAACTAATGAGCTTAATTTCTGATATTCAAAATTTGTAGAAATTGAAGATAAAAAACTAACCATGAAAGTATGCGCATCAGCATTAGTGAACACTGCATCATTATTTTCAATGTCATCAAGTGTAAATGTAATCTCTTTATCACTTAATTCAAATGCAGCCTCTGTATTATCGTAGCTATTCTCAATAATACTTTCAGTAAAATCTATATAGCTGATATCAATAGGTAAATTGTATAAACCATTTGCGAAACCAATGATATGCCCGCTTTCGCTTACATCTGTTACATAAGAGTATTTAGCGTCTTCAAGAGTCCCTAATTCACTTAACTGGTACGTTGCGCTTGTTGCTGTAGTGCTTAATGTCGCTAAAATACTAGCAGCGAGTAATTTATATTTCATTTTAGTCCTTACTACTGATTCTGTAATTCTTCAAGTTCTTCCCAGCGCTCAAGGGCAGCTTCAAGGTCAGACTCAAGTTGTGCTAAATGGTTCAATGCTTTAGTTGTGACATCACTCTCTTGTTTAAAAAAGTCTGAGTCACTCACTACAGCTTGTTGAGCTTCAATTTCAGCTTCTAGTTTTTCCATTTTATTCGGTAGCTGCTCTAATTCAAGTTTTAATTTGTAAGAGAGTTTATTTGTCTTAGCTGCAGGTTTAGCAATTGGAGCGACTACTTTTTCAACTTTTTTTACTGGTTGCTGCTGAGTTTTTTTTTCTTGTTCAGCTAAATAGTTAACGTAAGCCTCATAATCGCTATAACCACCTACGATATCTGTTACTTTACCATTACCTTCAAACGCCCATACACTAGAACATGTATTATCAATAAATTCTCGGTCATGGCTTACAATAAGCACTGTACCTTGGTATTGATTAATGATGTCCTCTAGTAATTCTAACGTTTCAATGTCCAAGTCATTTGTTGGCTCATCGAGAACAAGTATATTAGACGGTTTTAAAAATAGTTTTGCTAACAATAGTCTATTTTTTTCACCACCAGAGAGTGCTTTTACCGGTGTACGAGCTCGTGCAGGCGGGAATAAGAAGTCTTGTAAATAACCTAAAACATGACGCGAGCGACCGCCCATCATCACTTCTTGTTTACCTTCGGCAACGTTATCTTGAACAGTTGCTTCTTCATCAAGCTTTTCACGGTATTGGTCAAAGTAAGCAAACTCTAAATTAACACCTTGTTTAGTTATACCGCTATCAGGTGCTAAATTACCAAACATTAATTTCAATAGTGTTGTTTTACCAATACCATTTGGACCTACTAGGCCGATTCTGTCGCCACGCATTACAAGTGTTGAAAAATCATCAGCAATAACTTTGTCTTTAAACGCATGACAAAGGTGTTGAGCTTCAAATACTAACTTACCAGAGCGGTCTGCTGTTTCAATATTAAAGTCAGTTTTACCTACTTGATCAACACGTTGCTTACGCTCCGTACGAAGCTGCTTTAACTCACGAACTCTACCTTCGTTACGCGTTCTACGTGCTTTAACGCCTTGGCGGATCCACGTTTCTTCTTCAGCTAAACGCTTATCAAATAATGCATTTTGAGCTTCTTCAACTTTTAAATCATGCGCTTTTTGTTCTAAATAAGTCGCATAATCTCCAGGGTAGGATATTAGTTTACCGCGATCTAAATCTAAAATACGCGTAGCAACAGCGCGAATAAACGCACGGTCATGCGATATAAATACAATACCGCCTTTAAATTCTTTTAAAAACTGTTCAAGCCACATTACACTTGCCATGTCTAAATGGTTTGTTGGCTCATCAAGCAGTAATAAATCAGGCTCACTAACCAAAGCACGTGCAAGTGCCACTTTACGTAGCCAACCACCCGAAAGCGATTCAAGCTTAGCGTCTGGTGTTAGTTCTAATTGTGTTAAAACCAGTTGAATGCGGCTATCAAAACGCCAACCATCTACTGCTTCTAATTGAGTTGATAAACGCTCAAGTTTGTTTAATAGCTTATCGGTACACACTGTTTGCAACTCATTACTTACATGATGAAAATCAATTAGTAAGTTTGCAATCTCAGGCATACCCTGCGCAACGTAATCAAATACGGTGCCGCTTGCGCCTTTTGGTGGATCTTGTTCTAAACGAGAAATTCTGATCCCACCTAGCTGATTTATTTCGCCATCATCTAAAACAACTTGTCCATCAAGTACTTTTAATAGTGTTGATTTACCCGCGCCATTTCGACCAACAACACACACCCGTTCGCCACTTTCTATAACGGCGTCTGCTTTGTTAAGTAAAGCATGTGTACCAAAAGCAAGTTGTGCTTTTAAAATTCTAATTAAATCCATAGTTCTTATTTGCTCTTATTCTGCTTGTGCAAAAAACTCGTGCACAGTGTGTAAAGTAAAAGGCCAAAATAATTGAGCGCCTTTTTCACTTTTTAATACAGGAATAGTAATTTGATACTCAGCAATAAGCTGCTCATCAGTCATAATATCGATTAGTAATAACTCACTAGTATCACAAAGTACCTCAGTGATAAGTTGCTCAGCGTGTTCGCACAAGTGGCAACCATCAGTGTGATATAAAACCCATTTAGCCATGCGTAATTAGCCAGCTATTATGGATTTTTTTATTACGTTTAAAGTCGGGTGATAATGTTTTATCTGAAATATTAACGGCTTTTAAACCTAAACCAATCAGGCCAACTTCATCCATTACAAAACCACGTTTGTTATTAGAGAAAATCAACGTACCTGAAGGGCTTAAAATCTTTTTAACCCAGGTTAATAATTTAATATGATCGCTCTGCACATCAAATGCATCTTTCATACGTTTTGAGTTTGAAAACGTAGGAGGATCTAAAAATATCAAATCGTATTGCGCCGTTGCATGCTCTAACCATTTTAAACAATCTGCTTGTTCAAAACGGTATCGTGTATTACTGATACCATTTAAGTCGAAGTTATCTTGACCCCATTTTAAATAAGTCTTTGATAGATCAACTGTTGTAATCGCTTTAGCGCCACCAAGTGCAGCGTGTACAGAGGCCGTACCCGTATATGCGAATAGGTTTAAAAAGCGTTTATCTTTAGCGTTTTCTTGAATGTAGCGGCGCATTAAACGGTGATCTAAAAACAAGCCCGTGTCTAAGTAGTCAAATAAGTTAACTTTAAACTTAGCACCAAACTCTTCAACAACCATAGTCCGGTTTTGTTTGGCCATGGCTGTATATTGATCTTCACCTTTTTGCTTTTTACGTACTTTTACAGCAATGTTTTCAGGTGAAATCTCAAGCTGTTGAGCTGTTAGACTGATTACGTCTTGCAGGCGTTTTTCTGATGTCTTTTCATCAATTTCTTTAGGCGCTGCGTATTCGAAAATAACCGCAGAATCACCGTAAATATCTACAGCAACATTGTATTCTGGAATATCAGCTTCGTAAACGCGATAAGCCGTAATCTCATTTTGCTTAAGCCAGTTTTTCAAACCTTGCTTATTCTTTTTTAAACGATTTGCAAATGACGTTGAGCCTTCAAAATTAAGCGCTTTTTTGTCATCTGTCGTTAGGCTTACTTGCTTATCATCTAATTGATATAAGTTAAGTTCTACATCAAGCGGGCCATTTTTAAACTTATAACGCTTAAGGCGCACAAGTTTTAAAAGTTTAAATAAGCTCTCGTCCATACCAAGTAAGGCAAGTTTCCAGTGATTAAAGTGCTTTTTAAAGCCAACACCTAAATTACGATGTAAATCAACAAGCTCAGCCATAGAGCCAATACGCTCACCATACGGTAAGTTTGAAATTACAACACCCGGTAATTTAGCAACAGCGGTAAGTTTAGTAGCATCACTTTGCTTAAATTTAATAACATCATCAAGCTCAGCACGTTTAGCATTATCAATTGCTTTACTTAATACTTGCTCATCGTAATCGTGGCCAATTAACCACAATTTAGGATCGGTGATATTAGCAAGTAACTCTTCTTTAAGTTCTTTAAACTTTGCGGCTCTAAAACTTGGTAGGCGCTCAAAAGCAAAGCCTTCACGGAATAATCCAGGCGCTTCGTTTCGTGCCATACCCGCAGCTTCTATCAAAATAGTACCCGCACCACAACATGGATCAAATAAAGGCTGTTTAACATTATCAAGCCAGCCACTGCGCTTAATTAACGCGGCAGCTAAATGCTCTTTAATTGGCGCTTTACCTTGACCTTGGCGGTAACCACGTTCAGACAAACGAGGGCCTGAATAGTCAATATACATCGATACGCCATAACGGTTTAGTCGTGCTACAACGCGCACATTAGCGTCTTGTTTATCAACGTTAGGTCGTTGCTCGTATAAATCATTAAAATAGTCAACAATCGCATCTTTTATTACAAGACCCGAAAATTGCGTGTTTTTTAACGAATCGTTAGTACCATTGAAGTCGACAGCGAATGTTTGCGTAGGCCCAAACCATTCTTGCCAAGGTTGCGAGCGCGCAAAATTGTACAGGCTATTCTTGTCATCTACGCCTTCTTTTTCTTCAATAAGCATAAGCACACGCGTTGCAAAACGACTTGATAAACAAACCTTTTGCGCCAGTAATGAGTCAGCCTCAAAACGAACAGAACCAACAGTTTGCTTGGACACGGTTGCGCCAAGTTCTGCTAGTTCATCAACCAATAAATTTTCGATTCCGATAGAAGTAAGTGCGATAAATTGCAAAGTAATAACCCTTAATAGCTAATTGCGCAGGATTATAACATAGGTTGAGTGACAAACACGCCATAAAGACACGCTTAAAACTTAATTTTGATGAGGGTCTGTCGAACTTTCAAGGTTGAATTTGCAGCAGTCTGTTTGGTATTTAGACAAGGCAGAGCCTATACAGTGGGGTTATTCCCCATAAATGGGCGATAACGTAGCATTAATGCCAAACAGGCGCTGCCCAAAGGGTTCTTCCTAGGGGCTATTTACTCTTTGTTGCCTAAATGGATGTAGGTAAGGGGCGTGAGCAGGACGCGGTAGCTTTGCTCGGTTTTTACTTATTCTTACATGGATGTAAGCCAGTAGAATAACGCAGGAGCAGTTATCGAGCCCACTAGGTTACAAATCTCGCGCTGCGATTACATAGTCCCTAGTTTGAATAAATTTTAATCCGCAAAATTCAGCAGACCTAGGCGGTTTGACTTTGATATTGCTGATTTAGGATGGGGTGCACTCGATTATTCAAAATACGGATTACTTCAAATTGCGCTAAAGATAAGTTTTCGTCTAATTTAAAGGTTTCACTTAAATTTAAACAAATGGATGCATCAGGGCAATGCTCTACAATTAAAAAATCACCCGATTGCGCCTTAGAAGTTAGTTTAACTATTGCTTCTACACTTGGCTCTGTACCAGTGTATTCTTGGAAAAACCAACTTTTAGCTAGTACAGGTTTTAAGTGGTATTTAACGGCGGTTGCATTTAATGATATTTGACAAATTTGAGCTGCTGACCACAATTCAAAACCATCTAAATAATTATAAACTTGTTCGTAAAAGGCAGCATCTTCAAGGCTAAAACGTGGATTTTTAAAAACAGAATCGGTGAGCTGTCTTAATTTATAGGGCGTGCATAATTGCATGTCGTCATTTAAATCAAGTAACAAACGATTTTTATCAGGACAAGCAATCCACTGCCATTGCTTTGATGCTTGTAACATTTGCTCCTCCTTGGGAATGTTTAATAATTATTATTATTTAGAGTATAACCGCTTTTGACCATTTATAAAACGTTTGCTTAGAACATTTATTGAACGATCAAAAGCTTAGATAACTGATCCTTATAAGCCGTTAACGATCGACTTTACCAATTGTGGACCTTTGTAGATGAACCCAGTATAAACCTGGACTAAATTTGCGCCTGCATCTAACTTTTCTTTTGCAGATGTAGCATCGTCAATACCACCGACTCCGATGATTGGCAACTTACCTTGTGTTAAGCGCTTTAACTCACTTACTATCTCTGTAGAGCGCATTCTAACAGGGTTACCTGATAAACCGCCCGCCTCTTCTGCATATTGCTGCCCGATGACTGCGGCTCGTTCAAGCGTTGTATTGGTGGCAATTACACCATCAATTTTATTATTTAAAAGTGACTCACTTACTTGCTGTATTTGTATTTGATCTAGATCCGGTGCAATTTTTACCAGCATTGGAACCTGTTTGTTATGCTTTGCAATTAAATCTAACTGTTCATTTTTAAGACTTTGTAATAAATCATCAAGCGCTGCACCGTATTGTAAATCACGAAGTCCAGGTGTATTTGGCGATGAAATATTTACTGTAATGTATGAGGCGTGCTCAAATACTTTACGCATACAGTGAATGTAATCATCTTTACCTTGCTCATTCGGCGTATCTTTGTTTTTACCTATATTAATACCCAGTACGCCGCTATATTTAGCTGCTTTTACATTTTCAATTAAGTTATCAACGCCTTTGTTATTAAAACCCATACGGTTAATAATTGCGTTTGACTCTGGCAGCCTAAAAATACGTGGCTTGTCATTACCTATTTGAGGACGTGGCGTAACTGTACCTACTTCGATAAAACCAAATCCCATTTGGCTAAAAGCATCAATACATTCTGCATTTTTATCAAGGCCAGCAGCAAGCCCTACAGGGTTTTTAAATTCAAGACCCAAAAAGTTTACGGGTTTATCTGAAACACTTTGTGACCAAGCTAAATTTAGAGGCGTATTAGCAAAACGACGAAGATTATTAAGTGCAAACTCATGCGCCCACTCCGCATCACGGGTAAACATAAAACGGCGAGCTAAATCATAAAACATCAATATAATCCTCTTTTTAAATTTCAGACAAAAAAATACCTCAGACAAGGCTGAGGTATTGTATAACAATTTTAACAATCAGTTATTTATTTACTAAACAAATAACTGATTAAAGCTAAATTATTTTCCTGATGTATCACAGTTATGACTTAGTAGCATTAGTTCACGCAGTGCAACTGAGAACTTAGCAAAGTCGTGGCTTTGTGATGTTTTGAACTCAGCCAACATTTGTTTCCAACGTTGAAGTAATAAATCTTGGCTATCCATCCACTCATCTATTTGACTATCAACATCGCTTTCATCACCTTCAAAGCTATTTAATACAACTTCAGATAATGTACGTTGTTGCCAATCAAGCTCTTCACGATAAGATGAACGAGCAAGCGCTTGCCAATGATTTGCGACTGGTTGCTTTGTAATTTGCTCTAAGAACCAATGCAGACCCATTCTTGCGCCTAATTTAAAGTAAGTATTCGATACCATCGAAATACTCTTACCTGAACTATTAGCAACTTCAGCTAAATCCATTACAGAAAATAAGCTTGATAAAGAAACAATGCGCGTAGCTATATCTGCTGGAACGCCCGCATCAATTAACTTATTAGCTTCAATTACAATGCGGTCATTCTCTTTTTCAATCATGTACGTATTTAAGTTATCGCTTAAATCTTTAAATGTTGGAGCAAAGAATTCAATTCCTTGTTCAATCGTTTGTGCCTTATTGCGATGACGTAAGAACCAACGCGTTGTACGGCGCACAGTGCGACGAAGTTGGTAAAGCATTTCAGTTTGAACCGCTGCTGGTATTTTATTATCAAGTGCACTGATAGAAGACCATGTATCGCGCATTTCAAATATTTCGCTAGCAATTGAGTAACACATTGCAATTTCAGCTTCATTAGCACCGGTTTCTTCATGCATACGTACCATGAAGTTTAAACCCATATCGTTAACGATACTGTTAGCGAGTTTAGTCGCAATAATTTCTTTACGAAGCGGATGATTATCCATCGCATCGTTAAACTTCTCACGTAGTGGACGCGGGAATGATTTAACAAGCAACTGACGGTAATAAGGGTTTTCAGTAATTTCATCACTTACTAAAGACTCTTTTAATACCATTTTTGCATATGACACTAGCACTGAAAGCTCAGGGCGAGTTAAATCTTTACCCGCTGCTGCACGTTCTGCTAATTCCTCATCGCTTGGAATGAACTCAATAGCGCGGTTTAACTTACCATCTTTTTCAAGCGCATGAATAAAGCGAATCTTTTCTTTTAGTGTTGAAGTACCTTTAGACTGCGTAATTGAAATAGTATGTGTTTGACGGTAACAGTCTTTTAATACTAATTCAGACACTTCGTCAGTCATTGAATAAAGTAGCTCGTCACGTTGTTTACGTGTTAAGTCACCTTCAGCAACCAAGCCATTAAGTAAAATCTTAATGTTAACTTCGTTATCTGAACAGGCAACGCCCCCTACGTTATCAATAAAGTCAGTATTTACACGACCGCCTTTCGCTGCAAATTCAACACGACCTAATTGAGTTGCACCTAAGTTGCCGCCCTCACCAATTATTTTAGCGCCTAAATCTCTACCATTGATACGTAGTGCATCGTTTGCACGATCCCCTACATCTGCATCAGTTTCTTTAGAGTTTTTAATGTATGTACCAATACCGCCATTCCACAGTAAATCGAACTCCATCATTAATGAGGCTTTCATTAACTCGTTTGGAGTCATACTCGCTTTTTTAGTGCCCAACATTTTTTTCATTTCTGGGCTAAGCGTAATTGATTTTGCAGCACGAGAGAAAACACCACCACCGGCAGAAATTAACTCTTTGTTGTAATCTTCCCACGATGAACGCGGCATATTAAATAAACGTTCACGCTCTGGGTAAGATGTAGCAGCATCCGGGTTAGGATCAACAAAAATATGCATATGGTTAAAGGCAACTTGTAAACGAATATGCTTAGATAACAGCATACCATTACCAAATACATCACCCGCCATATCGCCAATTGCCACAACTGTAAAGTCGGTAGTTTGACAATCGATATCCATTTCACGGAAATGACGTTTTACTGACTCCCATGCACCTTTAGCCGTTATACCCATTTTCTTATGGTCGTAGCCCACTGAGCCACCAGATGCAAATGCATCACCTAACCAGAAGTTATATTCGTTTGCTATGCCATTGGCAATATCAGAGAACGTAGCTGTACCTTTGTCGGCTGCAACTACTAGGTATGCATCATCTTCATCGTGGCGAACAACATCACGAGCTGGCACTACTTCTCCGCGCTCAATGTTATCTGTTATATCTAGAAGACCACGGATAAAGATTTTGTAACACTCTTGGCCTTCTTTTATAAACGCTTCGCGCTCACTAGGTAGTTGTTTACATACAAAGCCACCTTTAGAACCAACAGGTACAATTACTGTATTTTTAACTTGTTGTGCTTTAACTAAGCCAAGTACTTCAGTACGGAAATCTTCACGACGGTCAGACCAACGCAGACCACCACGTGCTACTTTACCATAACGTAAATGCACACCTTCTACGCGAGGAGAATAAACAAAAATCTCAAACGCTGGAAGAGGAAGCGGTACATCCGGAATTAAGCTAGGTTGTATTTTAAATGATACATACGACTTAAACTGACCTGCATCATCTTTTTGGAAATAGTTAGTACGAAGCGTTGCAACAATCATATCGACGTATAAACGAATAATACGGTCGTCATCTAGATTTGCTACATTTTCAAGCTCTAAATAAATTTGTGTGCTTAGCTTCTCAAGTGTTTTAGCACTTGCAGGGCTCTTAATTGAGAACTTTTTAGCAAATAAGTTAACAATTTGCGCAGCAATATTTGGGTAGTTAGCAAATGTGCTTTCAATGTAAGTCTGAGAGAACGTAACACCAATTTGGCGCATATACTTAGCATAAGCACGTAAAATAGAGGCTTCACGGCCAGTTAAGCCACCCATTAACACTAAACGGTTAAAACCATCATTTTCAAGGCGATTGCCCCAAACATTGGTTAATGCAGCGCGAAAACGTGCTGAAATCTTATCAAAATCTGCCATCCCTTTGCTATCAATAAGCATAGAGAAGTCCATTATCCAATTAATACGACCATCGCTTGTTTTAACTGAATATGGTGTTTCACCAACAACGCGCAGACCAAAGTTTTCAAGCATTGGCATAACGTCAGATAAGTGAATTGGCTCGTCTTTATGGAATAAGCTTAATCGTACAATATTGCTATTAGCTTCTTCTTGTGGACGGTAGAAAAGCATTTCTAGCTTGTTTTCATCGCTAAGTAATTCTAACTTTTCGATATCAACAACCGCAGCACTTGGCAGTACTTCATCTTTGTATGAGCGTGCAAACGCATTACAATATTTACGATTTAAATCGTTACCACGTGCTTCTCCTGCTGACTCTAAAAGTGCAGACTGAAGTTTATCTTCCCACGTGCGGGCGGCTTCTACTAAATTGTTTTCGATGTCTTTCACGTTATATTCGATCTTGTTGTCGGTCACACGAACGGTGTAATGTGTACGCGCCAGTGTTGACTCAGAGAAATAAGTAGTAAATTCGACTTTATCGTCAGAATTAAATGCATTAGCTAATATATCTTGCGTTTCACGTCGCAGGGCTGTGTTGTAACGCTCGCGAGGTACATAAACCATGCAAGATAAAAAGCGACCATACGCATCTTTACGCACAAACAAGCGACACATATCGCGCTCTTGTACTTGTAAAACACCCATAGCAACTTCAAGTAGCTCACTTTCGCGCGCTTGAACAAGCTCATCACGTGGGTAGGTTTCTAAAATATTTAAAACAGCTTTGTAAGCGTGCGTGCCTTTAGCAAAGTCACACATTTCCATAATGCGATTAATTTTACTTTTTAATACTGGCACATCAGCAGCACTATTGTTGTAAAAATTAGATGAGAATAAACCTATAAAGCGGTCTTCTCCAATTACATTACCTTCATCGTCGAAACGCTTAATACCTACATAATCAATGTAAGCGGGGCGGTGAACGCGAGAAACAGAGTTAGTTTTAGTTAAGATCAATAAGTTGCTGCTACGTGCTTCTTGGCGAGCGACTTCTGGTAATTCTGATAATAATCGTGTGTGTTCTTCAGTAGAATTTTTCATCAAGCCAAGGCTTGATTCCATTTTACCTTTTAATTGGTAATCACCTTGAACTGGGCTTAACTCATATTCACGGTAACCCATTAGGGTAAAGTTATCTTTAGCTAACCAATCTAAAAACTCAGTTGTTTCTGACACTTCTTCTTTTGTTTTATTATGATGACGCTTAGGTAACTCTTTGGTCACTGCCATCAATTTTTTACGGATTGGTTGCCAATCATCAACAGCAACTGACACATCAACAAGAACCGATTCTAACTCTTTTTTGAAAGACTCAATCACAGAAGAATCTGTCTGACGGTCGATTTCAATAAAGAACACTGTTTTAGTAGATGAAGATTCTTGCTCTGCTTTTAAATTTGATAATCCAGAAATTTTAGCGTTTGTATCGCGCTTAATTTTTAATGGACAATGAAGTAATAAGTGAGAGGCGATATTTTCACGAGTCATGGCCATACGAACAGAATCAACTAAAAACGGCATGTCTTTAGTAATAATTTCTACAATTGTATGCGATGACTGCCAGCCATCTTTTGCCACTTCAGGGTTGAAAACGCGGATAACAGCGTCGTCGGTAGTATTTTTTTCTAGCGAGTTCCAAAGGCTTAATGCTGCGCCATATAGGTCACTATCGTTGCGATTTGCCAAATCCTCTTTAGACATGTTGCTGTACAAGGCTTTGGCGAATTTCTCAACGAGTAACACATTATCAGCGCGAACTTTTTTCTGGATCAGCTTACAGACATTATCTAGGATAACCGAGGCTTGGCCTTCATTTCGTGTCATTGTATGTTCCTTAATCTATTACTGCTCAGGAGCAGAAATTTGTACAGCTATTCATTAGCGTGGAGTCAATCAAATTCTAACCCTTTTGCAGCTAATAAACAGCCTTTTCGATGAAAACATTTTAAGCATTTCAGCTATTTGGTCATCTATTCACAAATTGTAGATATAAATGGCCTTTACAGGCCATTTAGGAGCAAAATTATTCACATTATTTTTTCTGGTCAGTCCAGAGAAGGCTACCAATCGCCGGTAATAACAACACTGCACCCAACATATTTACTAAAAACATGAAGGTTAGCAATATACCCATATCAACTTGGAATTTAAGATCTGAGAATATCCACGTACTCACACCAATAGCTAATGTAATCCCCGTAAACAAGACAGCACTACCACGCTCAACAAGTGCATTACGATAAGCAATACTCAGTGGTACGTTTTGCTTAAGCTGCCCCATCATTGACGACAGTATATAAATACCATAATCAACACCAATACCAACACCTAGCGCAATTACAGGCAGTGTAGACACCGTTAAGCCTATTTCTAGTTGAACCATAAGCGCTTGTGCAAGTGTTGATACAATATAAAGCGGCAATACTACGGCTATTGTTGCTTTTACGCTTCTAAAGCTCATTAGGCATAAAATAATAACGGCACCATAAACGTAAAGCATCATTGGTATTTGCGCCTCTGCAACTGACTCATTAGTCGCTGCCATTACACCAACAGGCCCAGACGCTAATTTAAATGCTAATTCATCAGTGCCCTCTTCTTTAGCAAATTGCTTAACACTTTTAATCACAGTATCGATAGTTTGTGCTTTGTGATCATCTAAAAATATTATCACAGGCATAACGGAGCAGTTACCGTTAAGTAAACCTGTACTTGTTTCAACTCGAGATGTTGACTGTACTAAGCTTGCTGAATTTCGTGGCAAACTCTGCCATTTCAGATTGCCTTCGTTGTACCCTGCGTTAACCGATTGAGCTACAGAGCTCAAACTAACAGCAGACTGCACACCGGTCACATTTTCTACTTTATATTGAAAACGGCTTATGCGCTCCATAACATCATGTTCAGTACATGCTGCAGGATATGCCTCTACTATTACTTTTAAGATATCTGACGAAATAGTGTACTTGTCTGATATTAAAAATGTATCTTGGTTATAACGCGCATCTTGATGCAGAGACGGTGCCCCTGCGTGTAAGTCACCTATACGCATTTTATCTGCTTGCCAGTAACCTAGAGCAAATAAAACAAGGGTAAAACCAATAATCATTTTAGCTACTTTAGGGTCTGTTGCTTTTACAAGAAGGTCCCGAATTTTATCAAGCATGTTAGGCTTTGCAGCGTCACCAGATTGAATATGTACACTGTTTTCAAAGTTCATGTACGATGCCCAAACCGGCAATAATATTAAATTAGTAAATATAATGACGGCTACACCTAAACTCGCTGTAATAGCAAGTTCGCGGATAATACCAATATCAATGGTAAGTAATGTTAAAAAGCCAACGGTGTCTGAAAGTAGTGCAATACCACCGGGTACTAATAAAGCTCTAAAGCTTGATTGGCAGCAAATACGCGTACTCTTACCTTCGCCTACTTTCTTACCAATCGCATTGATCATCTGCACACCATGACTTACACCAATAGCAAATACTAAAAACGGCACCAAAATAGACATCGGATCAAGACCAAATCCTAAACTTGAAAGCAGGCCTAATTGCCAAATAACAGCAATAATAGAACATGCGATAGGCAAAACAGTCAGCTTTAAACTGCCACAAAATAGCCAAACCATAACAAAAGTAAAGGCGATAGCAATGGCAAAAAATACGACCACCCCTTTTGCGCCTTCAGCTATATCGCCTGCCATTTTTGCAAAGCCAATTATATGGATACTTACTTTATCAGTACTTAAAGGCTCTCTTAAATCACTTTCTAGCTTTTGTGCAAAAGCTAATGTGTCTAACTTTTGTTGTGTTTGTGGATCTGTTTCTAAAAGTTGAGCCGTTACCATTGCGCACGAGTAATCGCTGGCAATCATACGTCCTACCACTTTTGCTTTTTCGATGTTTTCTTTTACAACACCTAAACCACGCGTATCCGCTTTAAAGTTAGCAGGAATAATTGGACCGCCTGCAAAGCCATCCTCGACTACTTCAACAAAACGAGCACTGGGTGAAAATATAGAGTTAACTAATGGACGATTTACGCCAGGAATAAAATAAAGCTGATCGTGAACCGCTTTTAATTGAGTGAAAAACTCTGGATTAAATATATTACCGCTGTCATCACACACTGAAATTAAAATACTATTTGCACCGCCAAATTGTTTTTCGTGCTTGGTGTATACTTTCATATAGTCGTGATTTAACGGAATGTTTTTATTAAACGATGCATCTAATTGAATTTGAGTCGCTTTAAATACCAGTAGACACGTTATAAGTGCAAAACTTATAAGCATAACTAAGCGATGTCTAAAAATCGCCTTTTCTATAAAATCGAGTAACTTATGCATCAAGGGGTCAACTCCTTCACTTTAATGCCATCTTCTGTCGCCATGATTAGTGTGTTATTTAAAATCACGCCATCCAAAATTGCTTTACCATCGGCTAACTGCTCATGGGTAAGTAATCCATCTTGAAGGTGAAAAATAACACCACTATTGGCAAGCATGAGCCATTGCTTATTATTGTAATTAATGATGTTGTTAATTGTCGCTGTTTTAATATTTTCGAAATGCTGCCACTCTTGTTCGCCATTTTGCTTAGCAAACACGTTACCGCGAAGCCCTGCTACAATTTCTTGCGTGCTATCTGATGCAACGGCAAAGAATGAACCAGGATAAACTTCCTCAATCCTTTGCCAAGTTTCGCCATCATCAATGCTTCTGGCCATTAAACCCATTTCACCAACCAACATTAATCCGTTATCTGTTATTTCGATTCGATTAAAGTGCGGTAAAATAGAAGCTGTTTCTGCTTCATACCCTTCTGGATCGTTTTCTTTTAAATCGTTTAAGTAATCTCTGTCATCACTAAACAGTAAAGAATCTAAAAAGCGCTTTTGCCAATGTTTACCGCCATCGGTAGTTTGGTAAAACATACCGTATGCGCCTACAGCAAAACCGTTTAAATCATCTTCAAATAGGATATCAAGGCAGGGTTTATCTAGCTCTGGTTTTTCTTGTTGTAACTGCCAATTAACACCACCATCGGTAGTATTAATAATTGTTGCATCGTGTCCACATGCCCAACCATTATTTTCATCGCTAAAGTCAACAGCTGTTAATAGCACTTGAGTCGGTACAAGTTCAGCTTGTTGCCATTTATTACCTGTATCACTTTTAATAACGGTACCATGCTTGCCTACTGCAATTAGCCCGTTACCTGTGTTTGTTATATCAGTAAGTAGGGTTTTATCTGCTTTAATTGCACTGATTGCATTTTCAGGAACATCCTGAGCAACACTCGCACCACTTATGATCAGGCTGGCATATACTAAATACTTCATAAATTTTAATCGCCTTGAACGAGAGAATTGTTTGTCTTTATATACTGAGGAAAGCGTTGCGCGATTTGGTATAAGACAAACGCGATGTGAAAGGAAAAGGCACTTAACATACGTTAAGTGCCTTACTTCTAACTATCTACCTGCGCGACGTAATGCGCTTGACGTAAATTCGTTATCGTTAAACGATTGTGAAAAATCGTACATTTTTTCTTGGTTATCTAAACCAATTGCTAAATAACGACGAGAATTCAAATCATGGTAAACCTCAAGCGTACTCCATTGTGTAGGTACTTCGTAGTAGTTAAGGCCATAAGCCATTGCTACACGATAAAGTTGGTCGCGGTTATCATAAATATCCGTAACCTGTACTTGCCAGCTATCTTCGTCAATGTAAAACACACGTTTTTTATAGATATGGCGTGTATCGTCTTTTAAGTTAGCTTCAACAACCCAAACACGGTGTTTTTCGTAACGTGTATGCTCTGGGTTTATGTGGCCAGGCATTAAAATGTCATCGTATTCTAACTTATCACTATGAAGCTTATAGCTGTTGTAAGGAATGTATAATTCTTGCTTACCTTTCAACGTCCAGTTGTAACGATTAGGTGAGCCATTGAACATGTCAAAGTCATCAGTAGTACGTAAGCTATCCGCTGCTGTTCCTGGTGCATCATATGCAACATTAGGTGCACGACGAACGCGGCGTTGTCCCGAGTTGTAAGTCCATGCTTGGCGTGGCGTTAATATTTGGTCCATCGTTTCATGAACAAGCAGTGCTGTACCTGCTAAGCGTGCAGGCTCTGTAACACTTTGTTTAAACTTAAACAAAATGTTTGAGTCTTGCAGCTCTGCGGGTGTTGCACTCGGATCTGAATATTTAACCAATAACTGCTCATCAAAGCCAACATAGTTATAAGAACCCGATGCTGTTGGCGCTGCTTGACCGGCAAAACGCTCAATAGACTGTCCACGGTAACGTAATAAATGATTCCAAATAGCTTCTAAACCCGTTTTAGGAATAGGGAAAGGAATACCAATTGCCGTATTTTTGATCCCATTCCCGTCTTCAATTAGTTCAGCTGTTGGTGCAAACTTTTTAGTTGCGTCGTACACAAACTGTGGATAAGACGCAGAGCGACGTGTTTCATACACTGGCATTTTAAATGTATCTGGATATGCTTCAAATAAAGCAATTTGACCCGGACTTAAATTTTCTTTGTACTTTTCAATATTACTTTTATCAATAGTAAAAAGCACTTTGTCAGTAGTATATGGGTCAAGGTGATGCATACCCGGTTCATAGCCTGCTGGAGCAGATATAATGCCATTATTCCATGCTGGAATAGAGCCATCAGCATTCGCTGCTTTTTCAGCGCCTAATGGCGTTAAATTTTGACCTAATTGAGCAACTTCATCAGCGCTCATTTTTGCCAAAGCTGCGCTGCTTGCAAACAAGCTACAAAAAGCAGTAGCAATGAGGGTAGGTTTTATAATCATAGTAATGTTACCCCTAAATAGAATATTTTAAGTTAAAAGAAACGTAATCGCGGTCTGAGAAAGTATTAATATCGCCGCCGCCCCAAAATGCGTTATAGCTCACGTCAAGTGACCACGCATTTTGGTAGTTAAAGTTCATGGTCGCACCTAAAGATTTACGGTCTTCAATAAATAAGAACATAGGATCTGGTGTATTACCATTTACGTCATGAGAAAATACAAAACGAGGAGAGAAATTAATACCATCGTAAAGGTCATAATAATCACCTTTAGCAATTAAGCGGTATCCCCAAGAAGATGCAGTAGCAAATGATTTTTGCTCTGCGCCATTTGATAAACCAAGTTGCAATGTTGAGTAATCAGTAGTACCAGGCCCAGTAATAACGCCACTTCGCCCAGTACCAGATACGTTTAAACGCATTTCGTCGTATTCAGGCATGTTATGAATTTTTACAGCACCCACTTCACCAACAACAGCCCAACTATCAGCCCCTAATGAAGGGCCAAATAAATGTGTTGCAGTAAACTGTAATTGTGATGTATTACGTTCAATATACCCTTGAGCAACTTGACCAGGTTCTACAACACTGGTGTCGTCGCCTAAACTCATTTGTGAAATACCCGCAAAATCAGGACGGATACCAGCAACCGCTAATTGCTCAGGCATAGCTGCATACAAAAGCTCTACGTCATCAATTTGCAGAGGCTCGTCTTGACGAAAAGCAAATTCACCCGCAAAAGCTGTTTCACCAATAGTGGTGTTAAAGCTTAAACCGTATAGTTTAATATCTTCAGGGTAGTCGTTTTCAGCTTTAGAAAAAGCAGTTAAATCAGCAACATTATCAGAGGTGATCTCTGTAGTCATAATCATTGCTAAATCTTGAGCTATAGCAGCTTGCGAAAAGTTTGATACGCGACCAGAGATAAGCGGACGACGACTGTGGTAGTTCACGTGGTATAACGCAATTTCAGTATCATTAAACTCAGGTAAAAACACCCCTAAGCGAAGACCGTACTGACCGCCATCTTCTGGCTCTGATTTACCATTATCCCCTTTACCTTTAAGCGCGACCTTAGTTGGATACGCAAGATACATTTGAGCTAATAAAGCACTCCCTTCGGCACTTGAAGGATCTATGCCTTGTGCAGCTGCTGCTAATGCAAAGTCAGAGGTTAAATTATTTAAACTATCTGTTAAAAAAGCAACATCAATATCAGGGCTAGACGTAAAGCCTAACTGGACATTTTGCTGATAACCATTTTCTGCAGCAAAGTCATTAGTCGAAAAATATGTACCAGCTGCTGGTAAACGCGTTTCTTGCCATTGGTATTGGTAGAAACCTTCAAGGGTAATGTTCTCAGTAATACCAAGCGATGCCCAAAGCATGCCCACAGGTATGAATGCTTCTTTAAGCTCAGCACCTGGCGCTTTCAATCGATCAATATCAACTGGGTTTACGTTAATACCATGAGATATAAGCGTACTTTCACCCCAGTTAACTACTTGTTGGCCTAAACGAACTGATAAAGGGTTATTACCATCGTTTAAATCAAAATCAGCCCATACAAACGCATCTAGTAAACGTATATCGGCACAACTTTGTGCTTTAGTGTCTTTATCGTCACACGGATCAACGTCCTGCCCAGATGTAGGATTTGAATAAGCATGATTGCCATCCATCAACGCAAAGTCATAAAAATACATGAAGCGAGTGAACAAACCGTAGTTATCTTTATTTATTGAAAGGTCGTGTGTTCCCTTCAATAGTTTTGAGAATGAGTCACCACTGTCAAAATTTAAATTACCCGCATCACCATTGTTTGAGTAAGAGCCGGGTTGTGCCCATACATCTTGTGATGAGTAAATAGTGTTACTTAGTGCAGGGTTGTAACCTGTCCAGTCAAAAGCTGGATTATTACTTTTACCAATTAAGTTAAAGTCCCTGTCTTCTACACGGACGCTTTGCCCATATGAAAAGGTTGAGTCGAAGGTAATATCAAAACCCCCAGCTTCAAATGTTACAGCTTGAGTACTGGCTGCAGATAAACCTAAACTAGCGGCTGCTAAACCTATAGCGATTTTATTTTTAACAAAAAGCGATCTTCTTATCATTTTGGTTCCCCCCTGTCGCGGGTCATTTTGTGTGATCAAGTTATTGTTTTTAGTGTCATCGTAACGATAGAAGCGAATCATTGAAATTACAAATACTCGCATTCAATCTGTCATATATTTCTTATTCTGGTTGACGCTTACGTATTGGTAAGACGTCGTACCAGATAATTTATACACGTTATTTAACAATAGGACAAATTGAAATTAACAAAAAGACAATATTTTTATGCTTTTATAACATGAAAACAGGGAGCTAAGCCACGCGCTCAATACGAATGAATTTATTTTCGGGGGTTAATAATATTCTAAAACGCCCTCTTATACCTAGGCTGGTAATAAAAGGTCTTAAATGATTAGCAGAAAAACGTACCGTTTTCCCGCCATCTTCTACAACTTGCAATGAGCTAAAACGGCCATGGTAGTAATCCATGCATTCGTTATAGCTCAATCTTAGGGTAAAATAATACTCAATCATTTATACGAGCGCTTTTTCAACCTTTTCATACAAGTCAGCACTTAGGCCATCTAAATTGGCTAAGCGCTGTAATTGCAGTTTCATTGCTTGTGAGCGTACATCATCGTAACGCTTCCACGACATGAAAGGCGTGAGCATACGCGATGCATTTTGCGGATTAATCGCATTAAGCTTTATTAATAAATCTCCTAATAACGTATACCCTAAGCCATCAGCGCGATGAAATTGCGCTGTATTAAAATGGCTAAAGCTTCCTACAAGCGCACGAACACGGTTTGGATTTGAAAAATCAAAACACGGGTGTTCGTAAAGTGCTTTAATATTCTCTATTGCATTACCGCCCGATTGCATAGCTTGTAATGCAAACCATTTATCCATCACTAAAACATCATGGCGCCATTGACTGTCAAAGTGACTTAAAAGCTCATCTTTAACAGGGTGTGAAGCTTTTACCACAGCGCTTAGGGCACCAAGTACATTAGTCATATTAGTAGAGTTTGCAGCTTCCTTAATAAAGGTTACAGCTTCTGGCTTTTGTGTTTTAGCTAGATAATGTAAGCATATTTGTTTCAAGGCACGGTTTGCAACTGCGCTTGCACTTATACTCCCATCATCTTCAAGAGATTTGTAACAACTAAGCAGCTCATCAGCAAGTCCATCAGCAATTTGTTGCTCAAACTTTTCTGTTATTTTGATAATTTCATCTACAGGTATTACATCAAATTCAGCAGCTAACGTGTCAAAACTTGGCAATTTAAACAGCTCTGCAATTAAAGCTAAATCGCCCTCTTTAGTGTTTATAAGTACACGTAGCGCATTTATAATTTCGCTGCTTAATACGCTATTCGTTGCATCGGTGATTGGTGCCCTAACGGCTTTAATAAATAGTTGCTGTTGTGCATCCCAACGTGAAAAATCACTGCGCGCAAAACGCATAATATGTAATAGTTCAGGCTCTGTTGTTTGCTGATTTAAAATACAAGGCGCAGAAAAATCTTCGAGTAAAACGGCAACGGGCTTTTCTAAAATATTATCGAAGGTAAATGTTTGAGTTGTGTTTGTTACGTCAAGTACATGATCTAGCTTTTTACCTTTATATTGCAGAGCAATACTTTTCCCTTTAGTATCAAGTAATTCAATAGCAAATGGAATATGAAGCGGTTTATTCTCTGGCTGATTAGCTGGTGCTATTTGCTCTATTGTCAAAGTGTATGTATTAGAGTTGCTATCAAAGCTTTGAATTGCATTTAAACGCGGTGTACCTGATTGGCTGTACCATTGCTTAAATTGCCCTAAATTAACGCCTGATGCATCGCTCATTGCACTTACAAAGTCATCACATGTAACTGCTTGCCCATCGTGGCGCTCAAAATAAAGCGTCATGCCTTTTTGAAAGTTAGTTTCACCCAATAATGTGTGCATCATACGGATAACTTCAGCACCTTTATCGTATACAGTGACAGTATAAAAGTTATTCATTTCAATAACTTTCTCAGGGCGAATTGGGTGAGCCATAGGGCCTGCATCTTCACTAAACTGATGTGTACGCATGACTTTAACCGCATCAATACGGTTAAGTGCACGAGAACCTAAATCACTACTAAACTCTTGGTCTCTAAATACAGTTAAGCCTTCTTTTAGCGATAACTGAAACCAATCTCTGCAAGTAACTCGATTACCAGTCCAGTTATGAAAATACTCATGCCCTACAATGGATTCAATCGTATGATAGTCTTTATCTGTGGCTGTTTCTTGATTCGCTAATACACATTTACTATTAAAAACGTTTAGCCCTTTATTTTCCATCGCGCCCATGTTGAAAAAATCGACGGCTACAATCATATAAATATCAAGGTCATACTCTAAATTAAAGCGTTCTTCATCCCACTGCATTGCCTTTTTGAGTGAGGCAATAGCATGGGGTGTTTTAGATAAATTACCTTTATCAACAAACAATGCTAATTCTACATCTCTGCCGCTTTTAGTCGTGTACGTATCTTTTAAAACATCAAAATCGCCCGCTACAAGTGCAAATAAATAGCTCGGCTTTTTAAATGGGTCTTGCCATTTCACAAAATGACGACCATCTTGTGTTTCACCACTGTCTACTTGATTACCATTAGAAAGAAGTTGTAGATACTTTTTATCGGCAATAATAGTTACATCAAACGTGGCAAGTACATCAGGGCGATCCATGTAATAGGTGATCTTTCTAAAACCCTGCGCTTCACACTGTGTACAATACGCACCGCCAGATAAATACAAACCCTCTAAAGAAGTATTCGTCTCAGGCGATATCTCGGTCACAATACTTAATTGGCAACTATCCGGCAGATTATTAATTATTAGTTGCTCACCAATAATTTCATAATCAGTTATATCGACCGTATCAATAGATAAAGACAGTAAGCGTAAATCAATGCCATCAAGCACTAAAGGTGTATTTTTATCACCAACACGAACAAGTGTTAGTAAAGAGCTGACTTTTGTTGATAATGGCTGTAAGTCAAAGGTTAGCTCTGTGTGGTCAATTAGGAAGTCTGGGGCTTTATAGTCTTTAAGGTATTGTGCTTGAGGTTTGCTTGATTCAGTCATAGATACTCCAAAATAGCGCCTTTAAAGTTAAAAGGCGCTATTAAAATTAGGCAGATTGTTTTGGTTTAATACGTAAAATTTTAATACCTAAGTAGGCATAAACAACTGCTAAAACAGGGTTAATTAAATTAAAGAAAGCGTAGAGTGCATAATCGAAAGGGTTTATTAGTAAAACGCTTTGCATGTAAGCACCACAAGTATTCCAAGGAATAAGTGGGCTAGTAATTGTACCGCCATCCTCTAATGTACGAGATAAATTAACAGGCTTCAAACCACGTTTTTCATATTCATCTTTAAACATACGGCCAGGGACAACAATCGCGATATACTGATCGGCTGCTATAACGTTTGTACCAATACAGGTTGCAATTGTTGCTGTAATTAATGAACCCGTACTTTTAGCTATTTTAAGTATGCTTTTAACAAAAATGTCCAGAAGGCCTGTTTTTTCCATGATGGCACCAAACATCAGTGCAGTCATAATAAGCCATGTGGTTGTGAGCATTCCGGACATACCGCCACCACTGAGTAGCGAGTCCATTTTATCATCACCTGTGCTTATACTAAAACCATCAAAAAACGTAGTCCAAACAAGCTTAAAGTAACCTACTAACTGTCCTTGAGACACATCAATTTGGCTAGCAATTAAATCTGACTGAAATAACATAGCCCAAATAGCGCCCACAACAGCACCAATAGAGATAGCAGGAAACGCAGGCATTTTTTTAATCGCTAAAACTAATAATACAATTAGCGGGATCAGCATTTCAAAACCAATATTAAAGTTTTGCTGTAAAATAGCTGTTATTTCATCAATACGCCCTGCTTCGCTTGAAGCCGTTGCATTAAAGCCCATGAATATAAATATAACCAGTGCAATTACAAAGCTCGGTACTGTCGTCCATAGCATGTGTTGAATATGCTCAAATAAATCTGCACCAACTACGGCTGGTGCTAGGTTTGTAGTTTCTGACAGCGGGCTTAGCTTATCACCAAAGTACGCACCCGATATAACAGCGCCCGCTGTAACTGTTTGCTCAAGCCCAAGACCCGTAGCAACGCCTAATAAAGCAACACCTATCGTAGCGGCCGTAGTCCAAGAGCTACCAATGCTCATAGCTACAATGCCACAAATTAAACAACTCGCTGCATAAAACCAGCTAGGGTTTATAACTTGTAAGCCATAATAAATTAAAGTGGGTACCGTGCCCGAAAGTAACCAAGTACCAATTAACGCACCTACCATAAGTAAAATTAAGATAGCACCAAGCGAAAGCGTTATGCCTTCGATCATAGCTTGTTCTAATTTTTTCCACGTATAACCATTTTTAAGACCAATTAAAGCCGCTGCAAAAGTAGCAAATAAAAGTGCAATTTGGTTAGGACCTGAAGAAGAGTTATCACCAAATAAGTATACGGCTGCACCAAGCAAACAAATTAATACAGTGATAGGAATTAATGCATCAAAAAACGAGGCGGGCTTGATTGGTTTATCATCCAATAGCTTCAAAGTAGAGACTCCTGCACACTTGTTGTGTGTTTAATTATTATTTTTAGCACGTAAAGCGCATTAATTGAGCATGATTGACCTAGCTCAACTTTATGTAATCAGGGATTATAACAATTTAGTAAATTTTAGGTAGTAAAAAAGGCGCTAAAGCGCCTTTTTTATAGAGGTAAAACCAGTTGTTACTTCTTAGCTATACGACCATAATTAATATAATCTTGAGTAATTAATGCAGCTTCTTCCAAAAATGGGTCAAGCTCTTCAATTACTTCTGGTAAATCGTCTAAGTTTTCTACCGGCTCTTTACCTAAGCGCTTAAGACGTTCGTTAGTACGTACAAGTGCACGTGCTTCACCTTCGTCCTTTTCTTTAATGCGGTCTGCTTCAACTAAAGAGATAGTTTTACGGTCTTTCTCTTCGTTATATAAAGTAATGTCGCTAAATACATAACCAAATTCTGGCTCTGATTTAATTCGTACTTCGTGCTGTTTCTCTAGGTACGTAATAATAGGTGTTAAATTACCTAGTTTTTTGTATTTCGCTTTAACAATGCTATCCCATGGAAGTGCATTATCTTGCTTACTTTCGCCCCACTGTGCAGGATCGATTGCAGATGGAAACGAAATATCAGGAATAACACCTTTATGTTGCGTACTACCACCGTTAATACGGTAAAACTTAGCAATTGTATATTGCACGCTACCCAGCGCATTATCGTATAGGTCGTAAGCGCGGCCTAAGCCTTTGTGCTGCTGCACAGTACCTTTACCAAATGTTTGCTCGCCAATAATAACCGCACGGCCGTAATCTTGCATTGCTGCTGCAAATATTTCAGAAGCAGAGGCACTGTAACGATCAACTAAAACAGTTAAAGGACCATCGTAATAAGTGATACCGTCACGGTCTTTCTGCTCTTCAATACGGTTGTTCAAGGTATGAATTTGAACAACAGGACCTTGATCGAAAAACAAACCAGATAACTGTGTTGCTTCATATAAAGAACCACCGCCATTTTGGCGTAAGTCGATAATAATACCATCAACTTTTTCTTCTTTAAGTTTAGCTAATTCAACTTTTACATCTTTCGAAAGGTTATTGTAAAAGCCAGGAATTTCAATCACGCCTACTTTGCTTGTTAAATCAGAGTACTTTGCTTCAAATACTTCTGATTTAGCCGCTCTATCTTCAAGTCGAATTTTATCACGCGTGATTTCAACAACTTTAGGTGCACCATGAGCGTCAACACCTTTTAAATACTGCAAACGTACTTTAGTCCCTTTAGGGCCTTTAATTAAATCAACTACGTCATCTAAACGCCAGCCAATTACATCTACAAATTCTTCGCCATCTTGGGCAACACCGATAATGCGATCATCAGCTTTGATCTGATCTGTTTTATCCGCAGGACCACCAGGCACTAAACTGCGAATAACTGTGTAATCTTCATCAGGGCTTAATACGGCACCAATGCCTTCAAGCTCTAGATCCATATCTTGCTTAAATTGTTCTGCACGTCGTGGTGATAAATAAGACGTATGCGCTTCAATACTGCGCGCTAATGAATTCATTACAATTTGAAATGCATCTTCTGAATTAGATTGTACTAAACGTTTTTCTGCATTTTTATAGCGTTTGGTCAGCACTTCTTTAATGCCTTCCCAATCTTTACCCGTCATTTTTAAACGCAGTGCATCGTACTTTACACGTTCACGCCAAATTTCATCTAGCTCAGCTTGAGACACCGGCCATGCTGAATCTTCACGGTCAAAAAAGTATTCATCTTCTTTATCAAACGTCATTTCTTTTTCAAGTAAAGTAAGTGAATACTCGTAACGTTCAAAACGGCGTTTAAGACTTAAGTTAAAAATATCAAACGTAAAGTCTAATTTGCCAGTAGTAATAGCGTTATCAAAGTCATCACGGTATTGCTCAAAAGAGGCGATATCGCTTGCTAAGAAAACGCTTTTATTAAAATCAAGGGATTCGATATAACGATCGTACACTTTACTAGAAAGCTCATCGTTAAATCGAACCGGTGTATAGTGTGAACGAGCAAATAAGCTAGCCACTCGTTTGCTAGCAGTACCATGTTGACTCTCTTGCTTAAGCTGGGGTAAATCGTCAATTGTGACGGCTTCAACAGCAGCAAATAATGAACCTGAAAACAGGGCAGCAACTAACGGAATGAGCGTAAACTTTTTACTCATACACAACTCCTTAATTTATTGACAACTTAAACGATGTATAAGCTGTCAGCTTTGGTTTTAACTTGCATACCTGTCACTAATTCAACATGAACGTCATCTTTGTTTACTTCAGTGATTACTGCATTTACAAGTGCTTGGCCAAGTTTAACCTTAACCTTATTATTAACCTTGACCTCAGTTGCTGGTAAAGGTTCAATTTTTCCTGAACGTTTAGCCGGCGCTGCTTTAGCAGGTTTGTTAGCTGCAGGTGCGTTTTTATCGCCTGCTTTGCTAGCATGAGCTGGTTTTTTCTTGAAAGATTTAGAATCAGAATCTTGACGTGGACGCTGTTGTTTTTTGCGTTTTGCCATTTTAGCGCGGCTTTCTTCCAATGCTTTTTGCGCATGGTCGATATGCTCTTGCTCAACTTTTTCACCTTGATTGCCATCAAGATCAATACGAAACTCTGACTTAGTCACAGCTTCTAAATAACGCCAGTTAGACGTGTATTTTCTAAGCGCTTGACGAACTTGAGTCTTACTTACTTTTTCAGACCCTTCAATACGCTCAGCAATATCTTTAAAAATACCGACTTTAAGCGGCTTGATGCCATCTTTTTGTTTAAAACATTGTGGAAATTCTTGATATAAAAATTCCAACACTTCATTAATATCTTTTAGCTTGTTTGTGGTTTCCATTTTAGAACCTATTTTTCACATCTTTTCATCAAGGGACGAATCAACGTAGTGTATTACCCAGTCGACCAACTCTTCGAAATCGGCTTCTATAACAGCCATATCACCTCGAAGGTGTTCCCAAATACCATTAATTGTTTCATCAATAAATTCACATTCTGAATCATCTGGAAGACGATCCCATGCAATATGAATCAAATCATTGAGCGTTTCCGCTACATGCTCTTCTTCGCCTTCCCAATCGCCAACATCTTGCACAGCAAATAGGTAGTCTTGAACATTTAGCAAATCTTTCATTACAGGCTCGCCTCTAAGCATTTCACTAACGCTTCAAGGCCAGCTTTGTCATCAGCATCAAATCGGCCAATACTTGGACTATCAATGTCTAGTACTGCAAATACTTCACCATGTTTCATGATAGGTACAACTACTTCAGAGTTAGACGCAGCATCACAGGCTATATGCCCGTCAAAAGCGTGAACATCTTCAATTAATTGTGTTTCTGCGTTTGCAGCAGCAGTTCCACATACCCCTTTTCCAACAGGAATACGGATGCATGCAGGGTTGCCTTGAAACGGACCAAGTACTAACTCAGTAGGAGAATCCATAAAGTAAAAACCCGCCCAATTTACATCTTCTAAAGAGGTAAATAACAGCGCGCTTATGTTTGCCAAATTGGCAATTACATTAGATTCACCAGCTATCAGCGATTGTGTTTGCTTAACTAATGACTGGTAAAAATCGTGCTTTTGCATACCAAACTACTTCTTATTAAACATACAGTAGCTAAAGGTACTCTTTGTCGTGAAAAATTGGAACCTTTTGGAGGTAAAAAAAAGGAAATCGCACCGTTTATCAGCGTGCTTGGTTAATAATGCTGCGATTATTTTTTTACCGATTTACGAAGACCAAATAAAAACAGTCCAGCTGCAAATGCTGACATAACACTATTAATCAAAAATATCTCGCCAGTTGAGGCACTTAATAAATAACTAAATATAGCGCCACCTAATAAACCAAGCGTTAATACACCTGAATAATTAACTTTAGAATATTTAAACATCAGTAAGTATCCTGGCACAACAAAGGCCGCCATTGTTAAACCTACAATATGTGCATTTGATATAGCCGTCATCAACAGTTGAAAAAATACAGATAAGAAATCCCCCTGTAGCGTTAACGCATAATACAATCCTAACAAGCTGCCAATAATTACTGGGGACAATAATGAAAGCGCGACGCTTTTTGCAAGTTGATGTTTCATCTAATAATCCTTAATACAGCGTATAAAATTTAATGTATTAAGCATGCACCAAGTTCTAAAGCTTAGAAATAGAGACTATGGTCGTAACTTATGATGATAAAACATACAACATATAGGCTAGGTAATTTAATAAAGCCCAGTTTTTAAAAGAAATAACAAATAGCTCAGCAGTTACAACTGAGCTATTTTTTGTGATAAATCGCTATTTTTATTTATCGCCAACTCTTCAAGCACTATGACTCTTTCAACTAAAAAGTCTAACTTTTTTTGCATCTTAACAATCGTATTTTTCTGATTTTTATCTTGTAATAAAAGTAACGTCTCTTTAGCAGTCGCTTTATTAGTAAAGTAATTTTTAATTAGCACTAAAAGTAAAAAAGGCGACAAAAAAATCATTATAATTAAAAATAATTCAAACATTATTATCTCCTTTAAGTGTTTTGTGTTGCTAATTTATAATGTTGAGACGAAAAACCTGGACGTTTCTTAAATAATGTAGAGAGTGTTATTTGACGCGGCTTACCACGACGGATAAGTAAGTTTACGTAGAGTATGCTTAAAATTATTGCAGTCGCCTTGAACAAATTGCCTTTTAAGTCCCCTGCTGCACCACCTGACATGCTAAATATGCCATAAGCCGCATTCATAAATATATGCATCCATAGTGGAAACCAAATACGGTATCCACATTCGCAAAATAACCACGCAAACCAAGTTCCTGCTATTGTTGTAATTGCAACAGCCATCACAGCTGAAATAGCATCATGTCCTTGGTAAATATGACCCAAACCAAATATCGTTGAGCTAATTAATGCGGCAGGAATAAACCCCCAACGACAAAAACGAAATAACACGCCGAACAAAGCAGCCCTAAAAATTATTTCTTCAAAAACTCCCGCGTATATTGAACCTGTAATTATTCCCGTAATTGAAAGGTTTAGCGCGTTACTTAAATAAGCGTAACCTAGCACCATAGGTGTGCAACAGACCACCGCTGCGAGTAAATAACGTTGAAAACCTTCAATGTCGACACCTAAAACGTTGTACCAACTCTCATGTTTAAATAATAATGTTGCCACAACTAACAATGGCCCATAAATAAATAAGTATGTAGCGGGAAATAACAAAAGGGATGATTGTTGATCAAGATCAGATAGGACACTTACCCAGTTATCCCCCCAGAACTCTTTCATCATGTAATGACAAAATATAAATGTGATGATTAGTAGCAGTGCTTTAATTGTATGTTTCATAGGTACCTTCTTAAGTTACAATTTTAAATTCAACTTAATCATGGCAATCACTAATCATGAAATCGATCAATTAGGGCTAAATTTCATTTTTAGGTGCTAACTACACGTTTTTGGGGCCATTAACAAACATCTGGGGTTAACAACAAGGCTTGTTTAATGGCATCAACATAAGTTCGCGAAACTGGAATTGTGAAATCAAATGAGCTCATCGATAACTGTAACCCTCCGGCATTCCCTTTACTTACTGCGACTAATTGTAAATTAACCGCATAAGACCGATGACAGCGATATAAAAATGTATTTTGGGGTAATTGTTTTAATAAACCAGTTAACGTTATACGCAGCAATTTATGAGAAACAACAGCGTTTTCTATCGTTGCGAGCTCACAGTAATTATCGGCTGACTTAATAAACAATATATCCGATAGCGCAATTGTTAGCTTGTCACCTTTATTGTCGCCAATAAGTGTTATTAGGCTATGTGGGGGAACGTTATTTTTTTCTATCTCTTCACAAGAGCGCTGTTCAGTCTTAGCAACCGGTATTATTTCAGTTGTTAAGACCATATGCTTTGCATGACGATTGACAACAAATATGAAACTAATCGGGAATAACCCAACTGCTAATGTATATACAATGAAGAGTATTTGGTTTTGCCAATGCCAAGCCCCTAACATAGCAACAACAAAATATCCGTGGTTAAACAAAGCAGTAATTAAAATATAAAGGCTGGGGGTCACTATTATTCGAAGTTTATTGCTAAGATTTAACCGAATTAAAAATATCTCAATAAAACCCGAAAGCAATAAAGCACAAAATGTGACTAAGCCGTAACCAGAAAGGCGGAGTAATTTATAAGGTTCAGTATCGTTGGTTGTACCAAAAGGTTGGAATACGAATAGAATAAATAGAGTTACTATCGAAAATAAAATTGCCCTGTATACAACCAACTTTCTTGACGCTAAATCATCTTTAAGCCACAACGTCATATTTTACATACCTTTAAAAACACGCTTGCTAATAAAATACCACAAATTCATCGCTAATTACTGGTTTCATTTTCTCAGTAAATATAAAATGGTAAGTAATTCCAATCGGCTTATATATGAAGTCTATTTAACGATAATGCATTTTAGTTTTCTATAGACACAAAAAAGCCCGCTAAATTAGCGGGCTTTTTTGTTATATGGTGGAGAGATAGGGATTTGAACCCTAGATGGGCTATAAACCCATGCCGGTTTTCAAGACCGGTGCATTCGACCACTCTGCCATCTCTCCGATACTGCTAAGTTAAAAGTAAGAGTGTACTAATAACTATTTAAATGAATGATACTTTAATTACCACACACTTATTAAATAAGTGGTGGAGAGATAGGGATTTGAACCCTAGATGGGCTATAAACCCATGCCGGTTTTCAAGACCGGTGCATTCGACCACTCTGCCATCTCTCCGCACGGCCTGCATAATAGGGAAACCCATCGCTTTTGTGAAGCTTTTTTTTAAATTAATTGTTTAAGTGCCTAAAAAACAATTAATTTGTCTAAAGTTAGAGCGAAATGTTTTTAATTTAGTCTCCAATGCACATTTATTTAAATATTTAACTCTATTGATCTACAAAGGTTTGCCCAAACATATAAGAGTTGTTAATCTAATTTTAGTTAAATTATCGAAACACACACGTTTCACTTAAAGGAGCTCTACAATGGCGTTCAATCAATCGTACAATACCGCTAAGCCGGTAATGTCTACCATTGAAACAAACAAGGTACTTAAAAATACCTATTTTTTACTAGCGATGACACTTGCATTTAGTGCAGTGACAGCCGGTATTTCAATGGCACTACAATTGCCTTACTTTATGGGAATTGTATTTACACTTGTTTCATTCGGTTTATTATTTGTTGTAAACAAAAAAGCAGAAACTGCATCAGGCGTATTTTGGGTATTTGCTTTTACTGGTTTAATGGGCGCAGGCTTAGGTCCATTACTTAACCATTATGCTGCAATGCCTAATGGCCCAATGCTTATTATGCAAGCGTTAGGTTCTACGGCGCTTATCTTTTTTGGTTTATCTGCTTATGCACTGAACACTAAAAAAGACTTCTCATTCATGGGTGGCTTTTTAACGGTTGGCTTAATCGTTGTGATTGTAGCTAGCATCGTTAATATTTTTGTTGGCAGTTCACTAATGTTTATGGTGCTTAATGCGGCAGTTGTATTGATCATGTCTGGTTTGATTTTATTCGATACAAGCCGAATTATCAACGGCGGCGAAACCAACTACATTCGCGCAACAGTGTCTTTATACCTAAGCGTATATAACTTATTTACGTCTTTACTTGCTCTACTTGGCGCAAGTGATGACTAATTAAATAGTTCTGTTAAAATAGCCCCTTAATTGGGGCTTTTTTATTGGAATTGTTTTGTCACGTTTTGTTCTTTCATTACATACACCACCATCCGATCACGATACAACGCAAAGATTAGTTAAGTTTGCGAATACATGTTTAGCCCAAGGGCACACCATTGATGCTATTTTTTTATACCAGCAAGGTATTTATCATGCATCTACCCACTTTGATTTATCCTCAGACGAACTTCAAATTTCAGCACTTTGGCAGCAACTCGCCGATCAAAAACTAAATTTAATGCTGTGTGTTACCGCCGCTGAAAAACGCGGGTTAGATATTAAAAACACAGGTGTATTTAATGTCGCAGGGTTAGCTGAATTTGCAATGCTTGCAAGCGACGCTGATAAATGGGTGCAATTTAAATGATAAACGTATTAGTAATGAGTCAGTGCAGCCCATTTGACGATTTAAATATTCGTGATGCACTTGATATGACATTGATATTTGCTGCCGTTGACCAAAATGTGAGTTGGTTGTTTAGCGGCCCCGCCGTTTTGGCTTTAAAAAAGCATCAACAACCAAACAATATTGGCTTAAAAGATTTTTTTAAAAACATTAAAACACTCGAAATCTATGATGTTGAAAACATCTACGTGTGTGAAAAGTCATTGCTTGATTATGGTTTAAATAAGCATGATTTGCTCATAGAGGTAAAAGCACTTAACTTTAGCCAACAACAAACATTAATTAAAGCGCAGCAGCATGTGGTGAACCTATGAGTACGTTACATATATTTTCAAAGCCGCTTAATTATTACTGCGCAAATCAGCTAGAGAATTTAATTTCATCAACCGATAATTTGCTACTTGTGGGTGATGCCTGCTTTGCAAAAAAACAATTTAGGCAATTTGCAGATACACTGTTAATGCTTGAGCAAGACGCGCAAGTACGTGCAATAAAATTAACAGATAACGATAAAGCCATTAGCTATGAAGACTTTGTAGCACTGACTTTATCAACTAATCAATCAATTACCTGGTAACCCATGCTTGAATTTAACAACCAACAGATTGAAACCGACAAACAAGGCTACTTGCTTGACCATACTTTATGGTCAAAGGAACTTGCACCTATAATTGCTATCCAAGAAAACATTACACTTAGTGAACAACACTGGGAAGTCATTAATTTTGTTCGTGATTTTTATATTGAGTATAACACCAGCCCAGCCATTAGAATGCTTGTAAAAGCAATGGCTAAAGCACTCGGTGAAGACAAAGGGAATAGCCTTTATTTATATAAATTATTTCCTAAAGGCCCTGCTAAACAAGCAACAAAAATTGCCGGATTACCAAAACCAGCTAGGTGTATCTAATGAGAAGCAAATCAAGCAATAATCAAGTAACACAAGCCAAACCTAAAAGAAGTACTGGCCGAACTTATTCACGCAGTGCACTTAACAAAACGCCTTCAGGTAAAAGAGAGATAAAGCCGCAAATAGCATCTAAAGACAGAAAAATTGTATTATTCAACAAACCATTTGATGTGCTATGCCAATTTACAGATGACGCCGACAGACAAACGCTTGCAGAGTTTATCCCTATTAAAGAAGTTTACGCAGCGGGAAGATTAGACAGAGACAGTGAAGGTTTATTGCTTTTAACAAACTGCGGTAAATTACAAAACACCTTAACTGCACCTGATAAAAAAACCAATAAAACCTACTGGGCACAAGTTGAAGGTGAACCAACAAGTGAATCAATTAACGATTTATGCAATGGTGTAAAACTTAAAGACGGGCTAACACTCCCTGCTAACGTTAAAATAATAGATGAGCCTACAATTTGGGCGCGTAATCCCCCTGTACGCGAGCGAAAAGCAATCCCAACTACGTGGCTAAGTATTACCATTAACGAAGGTAAAAATAGACAAGTTCGTCGAATGACCGCGCATATTGGCCACCCTACACTTCGCCTTATTCGCTATAGCATTGGCAACTATACGTTGGATGATATTAATTGTGGTGAATACAGAGTAATTAAGGGTGTAGTTGATGCATAAACCGCATGTCACAGTTGCAGCAATAGTAAAAAAGAAAAATGAGTTTTTGCTCGTCAAAGAGCGCGATAAATTTACACAGCAGGTTTGCTACAATCAACCTGCGGGTCATTTAGAGCTAAACGAAACGCTTGCACAAGCCGCGAGCAGAGAATTACTTGAGGAAACTGGATTAACGTTGTTGCCCCTAGGTTTATTAGGCATTTACAACTTATATGCTGATAACGGCACTCATTATTTACGATTTTGTTTTATATTTGAAATGTGCGATACCCTTAAAATACCTAAACCTATCGACCCAGATATCATCTCTGCTGATTGGTATACCCTAGAACAAATTAAGACACTCCCCCTTAGAAGCCCATTAGTTTTAAAATGCATAGAGGATAGCTTACACAAACAGCCTCTTAATCTAGATACTATCTATAATTAATTAGGCCGTGCTGATCTTTTGAGGTTGAATTTCAGACAAGGCAGCGCCTATGGTGTGTGGTTATTCCCCATAAATAGGCGGTAGCACAGCATAAATGCCAAACATGCGCTGCCCTTGGGTTCGTGCTAGGGGCGATTAACTCTTTGTTGCCTACATGGATGTAGATAAAAGGCGTGAGCAGGACGCGGAAGCTTTGCTCGGCTTTGTTATTCTTACAGAGATGTAAGCCATTAGAGTAACGCAGGAGCCGTTACCGAGCCCACTAGGATACAACCTCGCGCCGCGACTAAATCGCCACTAGATAGAATAAATTTAAATCCACAAAGATCAACACGCCCTAAAATTAAAGAAGCATATTTACAAATGTTCAGAGCTAAGTGCAATACAATTTCGTCCCTGTCTTTTTGCATAATAAAGAGCACTGTCGGTTGCTTTTAAAAAGACAAGTTTGTCATCGTTCGCATCCGCTGTGTTAACTCCCATGCTGATTGACAAAACTCCTGTAAAACTATCTTGGTGCGGTATTGCTAGCTCTTCTATCGCTTTTTGAATCTGATCTGCAATGAAAAGTGCACCCTGCGTATCTGTTTGCGGTAATAACACAACAAATTCTTCACCGCCATACCGCGCTACAAAGTCTTCGGGCCGACTCACCGTCGCTGCAATTTTTTGTGCGACATCACGCAGACAAATATCGCCAGTTACATGCCCGTATCGGTCATTAAATTTTTTAAAATGATCAACATCAATGAAGATCATAGATAGTTTGTCGGCACTGCTTTTTAATCGCTCAAACTCATACGCAAACTGCTCATCAAAGCGGCGCCTATTTGCTATTTTTGTCAACGAATCAAGAAAAGCCATATCACGTAGTATATCTTGTGCTTTTAGACGTTCAGTGGCATCGTAAAATACTGCAATAAATTCATCGCCATTATCAATACCCGACACTTCCATCACTAACTCGCTACCATTACTGCAACGAACACGATAGTCATTTGCAGGAATATCGTTGTTATTTTCCTTAGCAAACTGCAAAGAGTTTTTCCATAATGCTTTGGCTGATTTTCTATACTCTGGATCTGGAAAAGCCTTTTCCCACCAAGCAGCTAAATTAGGAACTTCATCTAACGTGTAACCAAAAATATCAACAAAGCGTTGATTTACTTTTAATAGATCACCAGTTCGAGCACACACATTACAAATTGGCATTGGCAGCACAGTAAACAACCTAGCGTAATGGCTTAGCTCATGTTTACGCATTGGGTGTTGTGTGTTTGATGATACATAACTCGCAGGAATGTCAGTTATGCTTGATGCAAGTTTGGCATCCATTTCTAGCGTGAAGTACCATTCAAGCCACCAACGTTCAACACATTCAAGTGCTGACTTTTCTGAATGTTCAGTGCAAGAAATTGAATGTTTGATTAAGCTAAATATCTCATTTATAGGGTGTGGATCTTGGCAAAAAGAAGGGTTTTTAAACTTAATCAGTTCGTAAAAAAGACGATAAGCCGATTGCTTAAATTCACTTGAGGGGTTATTTAGTAACTCACTAATAGGCTGATTAAATTGACAAGTGTAATATTCAACTAACGATTTAATCTTATTTATTTGTTCAACGTAGTTCATATATTCATTCCATTGATTATATTGGCCAGCTCACTAAATCGATATAACAAGGTTATATCCTAGGGCGGACGCAGTTTATATTTACTACCGAATATTTGAAAGAAAATAATACTAAATAACTGAAAAAACATAACAAAACACACTCAGCCTAATAACATAGTTAGCAATATAAAAACATAATTGAAACAAAAGGATTGCTTTTATACTTTCTAAGTTTCTTTTTCTATTTGTTATATAAATAAAATAGTGACTAATTCCCCTCTTTGCCCCTTTACTCTCTTTAAGCACAAACAAAATACATGCTATAATCGCGGCCTTTCCAAGTTAACAGCAATCTGTATGAGCGAAATTATTCATGAGCGAAAATAGTCACATTAAAGTCATTGTTGGCATGTCCGGCGGTGTTGATTCTTCTGTATCTGCATATTTATTACAACAACAAGGCTACCAAGTAGAAGGCCTGTTTATGAAGAACTGGGAAGAAGACGACAATGATGAATACTGTGCTGCCGCTGATGATTTAAAAGATGCGCAAGCCGTGTGTGATAAATTAGGCATTGAACTTCACACTGTTAACTTTGCAGCTGAATACTGGGACAACGTATTTGAGTACTTTTTAGCAGAGTACAAAGCAGGTCGTACACCTAATCCAGACATAATGTGCAATAAAGAAATTAAATTTAAAGCCTTTTTAGAATTTGCAGCTCAAGCACTCGGTGCTGACTTTATTGCAACGGGTCACTATGTTCGCCGCGAGCTTCGCGATGACAAATACGTCATGTGTCGCGGACTTGATAATAATAAAGATCAAAGCTACTTCTTATATACCCTAAGCCATGAACATATTGGCCAAACGTTATTCCCGGTAGGCGATATCGAAAAACCAGAAGTACGCCGCATTGCAGAAGAGCAAGACCTAATCACTCACGATAAAAAAGACAGCACAGGCATCTGCTTTATTGGAGAGCGTAAATTTAAAGACTTTTTACAAAAGTTCTTACCAGCACAACCTGGCGTTATCGAAGACACAGACGGTAATAACGTAGGCGAGCACGAAGGCTTAATGTACCACACACTTGGACAACGCAAAGGCTTGTTAATTGGTGGTATGAAAGAAGGTTCTGGTGAGCCGTGGTACGTGGTTGATAAAGACCTTGATCGAAATGTGCTTATTGTAGGTCAAGGTAAAGATCACCCTCGCCTATACAGTAATGGCCTTAACGCTAATCAACTGCATTGGGTAGACCGAATTGGTCCTAAAGGTACAACTCGCTGCACAGTTAAAACACGTTACCGCCAAGAGGATTTAAGCTGTACCCTATTGGTTGGTGAAGACGGCATGGCACGCGTATTATTTGACGAGCCGCAAAAAGCAGTAACACCTGGTCAATCAGCTGTATTTTATGCAGAAGATGTGTGTTTAGGCGGTGGTATTATTGATTCGGTGATTAAGTAATGAATGAACACCAAGTCATGGCGCTTGCCGCCATGTGCCAAGTAGCTAAACAAGTTCAAAAAATTGCGCAATATGGCAGTAATAATGAACATGATTTAGAAATCTTACTTTCAAGTATTATTCAAACATCGCCTGCATCGCCAGAAGATGTTTATCAAGGCACTGACAACTTACGTGACGGCTACAAAACATTAATGGCGCAGCTTACTGCTGGCGCTCAAAAAGATGTTGAAATTGTAAAGTACGTAGGTGGTTTGATGCAGCTTGAGCGAGCACTGAGTGCAAACGACAAAAGCTTAAACGAATTAGGTAAACGAATTGATGATATTCATCGTCGTTTAGATCATTTTGCTATTACCGACGAGAGCGTTGTCGCCGGTTTAGCAGATATATACTCGTCGGTGCTGAGCCCCCTTGGGCACCGAATACAGGTTTATGGCAAACCCGAGTTATTAAAACAGCAGCTCACTCAAAATAAAATCCGTGCGTTATTATTAGCCGGCATTAGAAGTGCAGTATTATGGCGACAAATGGGCGGTAAACGCCGTCACTTTTTCTTTGCAAAAAGAAAAATACTCGCCATTGCTAAAACAAAAATTTAACTATCGTTCAAACTAAAATTTAGGAGTTATTATGGAGCTTTCAGCGTTAACGGCTATCTCTCCAGTGGATGGTCGCTACGGCAGCAAAACCACTGAACTACGCAGTATTTTCAGCGAATTTGGCTTAATCAAATACCGCGTAATTGTTGAAGTGCGTTGGTTGCAAGCGTTAGCTGCAGCAAGTGATATTAAAGAAGTACCTGCATTTAGCGAAGGTGCTAATGCACTTCTAAACGCCATTGTAGATAACTTCAGTGAAGCTGATGCACAACGCGTTAAAGACATAGAACGCACCACAAATCACGATGTTAAAGCGGTTGAATACCTACTAAAAGAAAAAGTAGCCGATAACAGTGAGCTTCATGCAATCAACGAATTTATTCACTTTGCTTGTACTTCAGAAGATATTAACAATCTATCTCATGGTTTAATGCTAAGCGAAGCGCGTAACAACGTTTTACTTCCTTATTGCGATGAACTTTTAAGCGCAATTAAAGCTAAAGCAATTGAATACAAAACAATCCCAATGATGACACGTACGCACGGGCAACCTGCTACACCATCAACTATGGGTAAAGAGTTTGCTAACGTATATATGCGTTTAAAACGCCAACGCGACCAAATTGCACAAGTGGAAATGCTAGGTAAAGTTAATGGTGCTGTTGGTAACTATAACGCCCACCTTAGCGCATACCCAGATTACGACTGGCATACACATGCAGATAAATTTGTATCAAGCTTAGGTTTAACACTAAACCCATTTACGACACAAATTGAACCGCATGACTATATTGCAGAATTGTTTGATGCAATTGCTCGTTTTAACACTATATTGCTCGATTTTGACCGTGACATGTGGGGTTACATCGCCCTTAATCACTTTAAGCAAAAAACAATTGCTGGAGAAATTGGCTCATCTACCATGCCGCATAAAGTTAACCCAATTGATTTTGAAAACTCAGAAGGTAACTTAGGCTTAGCAAATGCTATTTTTGCTCACCTTGCACAAAAATTACCAGTATCTCGCTGGCAGCGTGACCTTACCGATTCAACGGTATTACGTAACTTAGGTGTAGGTATGGGTTATGCACTTATTGCATACCAATCAACACTTAAAGGTGTAAGCAAGCTTGAAGTTAACGAGCAGCGCTTAGCTGATGAGCTTGATCAAAACTGGGAACTGCTAGCAGAGCCAATCCAAACTGTTATGCGTAAATATGGCATCGAAAAGCCGTACGAAAAACTTAAAGATTTAACTCGCGGTAAACGTGTAAATAAAGAAATAATGGCTGACTTCATTGATGGTCTTGACCTTCCTGAAGATGCTAAAGTAGAAATGAAAAAACTAACACCTGCTAACTATATTGGTCGCGCTGTTGAGTTTATTGATGATTTAGTTTAAAAACTAAATTGCTCTTTTAAAAAGCGAAAGGATAATCCTTTCGCTTTTTTTGTTTTAACCCCATTGCACTAACTAGTAGGCATAATGTATGTATCAATTAAAAATAAATAATTTGTCTGAGCAAGAGTTTTTAAACCATTTTTGGCAAAAAAAACCGCTTTTAATCAAACAAGGTTTTGCTGACTTTCAGGACCCGCTTGATGCTAATGAGCTTGCCGGCCTAGCAATGGAAGAAAGCATAGAGTCACGTATTATCACCAATCATAAAAATGATTGGCAAACATACCAAGGTCCATTTGAAGACTTTGAGCAATTAACAGACGAGCACTCTACTCTACTCGTACAAGCGGTTGATCACTGGCATCCAGATGCTGCACAACTACTAGAGCCATTTAGGTTTATTCCAAACTGGCGCATAGATGATTTAATGATCAGCTATTCAACGCCTGGCGGTGGTGTTGGCCCGCATTTAGATCAGTACGACGTATTTATTATTCAAGGCGAAGGTAAGCGTCATTGGCGTGTAGGCCTACCCGATCCAACACTTAAACAGTTTGCTCAAAACAAAAAGTTACTGCAAGTAGAAGCATTTGAAGCCGTAATAGATTGCATTTTAGAACCTGGCGATATTTTGTATATTCCACCAGGGTGCCCTCACGAAGGTTACGCTGTAGAAAACGCACTAAATTATTCAGTTGGTTTTAGAGCCCCAAATCAACAAGATTTATTGTCGAGTTTTGCCGATCATATTATTGATACCGAAAGCGGACAAAAGCGTTATAACGATCACAACATAACGCTCAGAAAATCTAAAGGTGAGCTTACTAATCTTGAAGTGGAAAAAGTTAAAACATTGATGGCTGCCCTTTTAGAAAACGACGAATTATTTAAACAATGGTTGGGATCAACGCTTAGTCAGCCTAAACATGAGATGGACTTAGCACCCGTAGAGCCTCCATTTACATCAGAGAAAATAGCTGATGACTTAAACAATGAAGAAGCTGTGTTTGAACGTTTGGGTGGTACGCGTGCTATTTACCAGCAGCTCGATACAAAAGTATTATTAAGTGTAAACGGTGAAAATTACGCTATGCCATTAACTGACTTAGCGGCGGTAAAACTACTTACCGACGATACTGAATTTGAAAGTTCAGCGCTGAGTTTAACAAACCCAAGCCTAGTTTTTACTCAAACCTTTACTACACTTGTTAATGAGGGGATCTGGTTTAATATTGACCAAGAGTAATAATACCAATTTTATTAATAATGATGAGCATTTTGCAGCGTAAAATATTGTGTGTACAGGTCAGTTAAAATTTTTAATTTTCATCTGATATTGGCTTAAATAATTTTGCTGTGATTGCTTACTTATTCTAATTTGGTATCAATAGGAGTTTGCAATGGGCTATCTGGTTGATAAGGTTGAATGGGATATAAAAAAAGATATGCTACAAAAAATTCGAGAGCGAGTTTTTGTTTACGAGTTACATATTCCAAAGCATATCGAATTTGATAGCCTAGATAAAATTGCATTACATGTACTTGTTACAGACGATGCAAACTGCCCTATTGCAACAGGTAGATTATGTACAGATGGCTTAATCGGCAGAATAGCTGTATTACCTGAGCACCGTAATCGCAAAGTATATAAATCGCTTCTCAACTTTATTGTAGAATTAGCGTCAAACCAAGGTATTGAAGAGGTTAGCATTAATTGTATTTTAAATGAGGTAGAGCGTTTTAAGCGAAATGGCTTTATTCAACAAGGAAATGTATTTATGGAGGCGGGAATTCCTAGGCAACGTATGCAATGCCCTGTTTCGGCGTTTAATACAACTCCCTTCACACTTGTCCATTAGATAAAGAAAAGGGCAATAAATAAGCTATCACCCTCTACTTTTTTACTTAACCAAACTGTAGTTACTTTGGTTCATTTGCCCACAGCGGATCGTTTTCATACATTTCGTACAAGCCATGTGCTCTATTTATAAGTAAGTTAGCAAAGTCTACCTGTGTTTTATCACGTGCGCCTGTACTCATAATTTGATCAGCTTTTAATTGCCACTGCAAAGAAAAATAGCGCATGGCATCACGAGCATCTGTAGCTGCACTTACCTCAGCATGATCTGTAGGTAATCGCCCTGTTACTACCCAATATGTTTTACCGTTCTGTGCTTTAAATTTCCAGATAGCACAAAGTGGTGCTAAAAACCGGCTGTCTTTATCAACTACTGATTTTGGCATAATGCCCTTTTCAGCTAAATGCTTTTGAGCTACTTGAAAACATTCTCGTTGCCACTGCATTCTTTGCTCATCAGTTATAACTTGCTCTTTTGCTGTTAACGGCTTTTTTTCTTGTTGTTCCATTTTTAATAACCTTTTACTTCTTTTTTAACACTCTAAGGGCTTAGTAAATAAGGTGCAAGTATAAAACGGCCGTTTGCACCTTAAAGCTCTCTGTTTGCTGTATTTTTAGACAAACCATTTATTTTATATTGTGATCAAACGAACCTACATCACCCGGAAAAACTACTGGCGACTCAATACCGTCTTTACTAACAGAGGCTACACCAAAGTAATAATTATCAATCACTACGTTTTTAAGTGTGTACTGTGAAACCCTACCAACGTATTTACTAAACTGCCATTGCGGCTCGCTCGTGTAACGCCAATAAATTTTATAGCCAGCAATATTTTCATCACTGTCCTCTTGCCATGAAAACGAAGTATCAGCTGTAACAGCTCCCTTTATTTTAACTTCTTTTGGCGGTGCGGGAGCCCACGCCATAGAGGCCATTGTTACCACATTAAGTGAAGTTAGCTTAGCCGTATAATCAAAATCAACACCTTCAATAGTATCGCCATACTCAACACCATTCTCAGTGCGTAAATCTTGATGCTGACGATCGTAGTGCTCGTTAGTTTCCATAATACGCACCGCTGCAAAACCTGCATCGTTAAATGGACGATGATGCCCACCACGGCCAAATCTATCTAATCGATATACAAGCATCGTATCTAAATTAGGAATGTATCTGTCGGCAACGGTATCAATATAACGTGCTAAATTGCGGCTCGCCGAATCAACTTCACCACCGGTAAAGCGACGAGTATTAGCTTGTTCTTTTGTTTCTACAACACGGGTACCTTCAGAGAATATACGTGCAGTGGTGTTATCGGTTACGCCATTAATTCCGGTAATATTACCAATCATATCGTTATTTAAAACACCATGAACTTGCCATTTGTGTTTTTGCGCATACTCGGTGAGTATTTTTCCGCCAAACAACCCTTGCTCTTCGCCCGAAAGCGCCGCATACACCACTGATCCATTAAATTTATACTTACTCAGTACTCGTGCAGCTTCAATTACACCAGCAACACCCGACGCGTTATCGTTTGCTCCAGGCGAATCGCTGGTAAAATCCATAACATCACTTACACGTGAATCTATGTCACCCGACATCATCACCATACGATTAGGCTCACTTGATCCGCGTTGAATAGCGACTATATTCACCACTTCAACAGGATTCGGAATGCGTTTTTCGCCCGATATAGTCTCTTTTACTTCAATAATTTCCAGGCAGCCTCCACATTGGGCTGATATTGTTTCAAATTCTTTTTTTATCCAACGCCTTGCCGCGCCAATGCCTCGAGTATCCGATTTAGTCTCTGAAAGCGTATGACGAGTACCAAAATCCACCAGCGTTTGAATGTCACTGCCAATACGTTCAGCCGACACTTCACTCGCTATATCGTGTAACTTTTGTTGGTCGGTATACTGTAATTGCGTTTCACCATGTGCTGACATAGCAATGGTACATGCACTAGCAAGTACGCTAAATTTAAGTAATCTTGTTGATATTTTAAAAGGTGTGTTAAGCATCTATTAGCTCCTAATTATTATAGTGTAACCATTACTTAACTAAGATTTTATGGCAATACATTTGAGGCAGATGCAGAAAGGAGCAGGCTAAAGCGCAGTTAAAGCAATTGTTAGAGAATTAATTGAGTCTCACAATTAACATAATGCCGGTCATAGGGATTAAACCAAACATCCAAAGTTTTATTCCTAAAATATATTTTTTAAAGCTCCCCTTATTTATACGTGATCTAACTCTACTTCTATAACCGCTAAAATCACCCAAAATTAAAAACACAATTCCAATTACGACTGCGTAAAATAAAGCGCCAATAAGTAAAGGATTTTGCTTAAAAGTACTGATTATTTTATCTAAGTGGCGAATGTCAAACGTCATCGCTAAAAGAAGACTATATACAGTAGATATCATGGCTAACAATGCTGCAGCATTGATGGCCGTATTTTTATTTCTTGAATCTAATGTTTTCATCCACTGAGCACACACAAAATGAACAGCGCAAATAAATGTTCTCATTTTCAATCCTTGAATCTTGAATCTTGAATAATGTTTAACTTGTTAATACAATATTATATTTAAAGATTAAATTACAAACCTTGTTACACAATAATCTACTAAAGAATGTGTTTTTCGTGGCACACTGCCATTGTGTATATATTAATAGTTCAAGTTATGCGTCAGCTAAAAGAAGATACAGTTAAAAGTAACCTTATTGAGTCGCAGCAAAGTGCATACGGCCCAGTATGCGTGTATCAAAATAAAGAATACCGTTGGTTAACGTTTGCACAAAAAATCAATGAAGACATAGGCATTCAAGGCGTTATGAACCTTAAACACCCTGAGCAAGTAATCGTGCCTGTGAACCAGTGCATGATGCTATTTTTACTTAAACCGGTAGATACACTAAAAATATTAAATTTAGGCTTAGGTACAGCAGGGTTTGAGCGAATTATGTATCACTTGCAAGGTAGTACGTCTTACATAAACACCATCAATACATTTAACACAGTGGAAATAAACCCAAGCATTGCCTTAATTGCTGCCAAGCACTTTAAGTTACCAATTAAGCACAGCACCTACTTACAATGCGCCGAGCAATATATTACACAATGCTCTGATCACTTTAACGTAATCACTATCGATATTTTTAGTCGTGAATATCACCAGCCTTTTTTAACCACCGATAGCTTTTGGCAAAATATAAATCGCTGTAGCGAGCAAAATATACAAGTAATCATTAATTTAAACCCACAAACTGGCCAAGAGCTGCAAATGCTTTTAGTACTTTTAAGGAAACATTTTAAGTGCTTAGCGATAATAGAGTTTAACGAATACATAAATATAGTGATCATGCTAAGCCAGCAAACATTAATGCACATAAACGTTGATGAAATACAAAACTCACCTGTGTTTATAAATTTTGCACCAAACCTTTATAAAAGTATTAATAGCATTTACCACATTGAATAAAATGCGTTACCGTCCAGGTTCATGTTTTTCAAAGCACGGTAAGCTTGTTTCTAGCTGCTCCCAATTAGCTTTAGACGTAACAAAATTATGCGATAAAACCTTCTCAGCAATATCGCTATCGAATATTCCTAAACGAATTCGTATTCTGCTTTTGTCATCGCTGTTGCTACTGTAAACAGGCGAGCCGCAACATTTGCAAAAATAGCGTGTACGCCCTGGTTTAAAACTAAATTCACTGAGTCGTTCTTGCCCTTTAGTTATTGTAAAGTCACCTGTATTTACAAACCCATTGGTTGCAAATGCAGTCCCGCTGTTTTTTCTGCATAGTGAACAATGACAATGAATAATACTCGTAATAGCACCCGTTAGTTCTAACGTAACCTCACCACATAAACATGAGCCTTTATACATACAATCTCTCCATAAAAACGACTTGATACTTTCAAACTAGAACCTACTTGATTTCATCTCTGAGGTGTTTTTTTTATGCTTGGTAACTCCCCAGTAAACATAATCTATTGGGGCACATAGGCTTGTAAAGGAATATCTCTTCACATTCTTATGATTAAGTTTCAGAAACCAAATTACTACAGCTCCTAATCAGCTCCTAATCAGCTCCTAATCAGCTCCTAATCTGCGCCTAATCTGCGCCTAATTTTAATCTAATACTAAATTTAATATCTTCTCGCAACTCAAGTACGAATGCTAAAATCGCTGTCCTATGTAAAAGCTTGCTCACATTAATTAACGTCTCAAGTATTAATATTAAGTATTTACAAGACTGCATTTTAAAATACTTAACTGGTATGATAGCCGCCATTATTTGCCATTTAAGTTTTTAAAATGTATCGATTATTTGAAAAAATGACAAAAGCATTTCCTGAGGACCAACCTACTCAGCCGCCTTCGACTTTGTTTGCTTTTTGTCGCCACTACACCAAAGGAATGGAACTGTCACTGTTGCTTATGTCAATTAGTGCCGCCTTGCTCGCTATTTTAGAAGTTTCTTTATTTAGCTACATGGGACAGCTTGTTGATTGGTTAACAGCCTACACACCTCAAACCTTGTTTGTAGAGCAAAAGTCAGAACTTATCAAAATGGCTGTCATGCTGTTAGTTGTACTGCCCGTGGTTGTATTTTTTCACTCCGCTATTTTACACCAAGCCCTACTGGGTAATTACCCAATGTCGATTCGCTGGCTAGCGCATCGTTATTTACTGCGCCAAAGTGTTAGTTTTTATCAAAATGAATTTGCAGGAAGAATCGCCACCAAGGTATTACAAACCTCGTTAGCTGTTCGCGAAACAGTGACCAAGTTACTCGATGTATTAATGTATATCGTGGTTTACTTTGGCTCTATGGTGTTTTTAGTGGCTGAGGCCGATTGGCGCTTAATGATCCCATTACTCGTTTGGTTAGCTTTATACATTTGCGTGCAACTTTATTTTGTACCGCGCCTTAAAAGAATTGCCAGCTCACAAGCCGATGCTCGCTCAGAAATGACTGGCCGCATTGTTGATAGTTACACAAATATTTCTACAATTAAGCTGTTTTCGTATACCCAACGTGAAGAGCAATACGCAAAACAAAGCATGGATGTATTTTTGCAGCCTGTGTACAAGCAAATGCGCTTAGTAACCAGTTTAAACTTTGTTATTCAAACCCTAAATTACCTATTAGTGTTCTCTGTTGCTGCTGTATCACTTTATTTATGGTCACTTAGCGCAATTAGCGCAGGCGCTATTGCGGTAGCCGTTAGCTTAGCCCTTAGATTAAACGGCATGGCGCAGTGGATCATGTGGGAAATAAGCAGCTTGTTTGAAAACATCGGCACCGTAGCCGATGGCATGAAAACACTGTCAAATCCTATTGAAGTTGCCGATAAACCAAACGCCGATACGCTTAACGTAAGCCAAGGTGCTATTGAGTTTAACAACGTACACTTTAACTATGGCAAAGCAGTAAACGAAACTAGTCGAAGCCCTGTAATGAACGGTTTAAACTTAAATATTAAACCTGGCGAAAAAATTGGTTTAGTCGGTCGCTCTGGCGCAGGTAAATCAACACTTGTTAACTTGTTACTGCGTTTTTACGATACCGACTCTGGAACAATAAAAATTGATGGTCAAAACATCACAGACGTAAGCCAAGAAAGCCTACGCCGATATATAGCCATGGTAACGCAAGATACCTCCCTGCTTCACCGCTCAGTAAAAGACAACATTTTGTACGGTCGCCCCGATGCAACGCAAGCTGAGATGATCAACGCGACCAAACAAGCTAAGGCACTTGAGTTTATAAACGACTTGGTAGATAGCAAAGGCAACAAAGGCTTTGATGCACAAGTAGGCGAACGCGGCGTTACTCTTTCGGGCGGTCAGCGCCAACGTATTGCTATTGCACGTGTGCTACTTAAAAATGCACCCATACTTATACTCGACGAAGCCACCAGCGCACTCGACTCAGAGGTAGAAGCGGCAATTCAAGCAAGCCTTGATGACTTAATGACAGGCAAAACAGTAATTGCCATCGCGCATAGGTTATCAACCATTGCACAAATGGACAGATTAATTGTACTTGATGACGGCGGCGTAGTGGAGCAAGGCACTCACGAAGAATTAATAGCTAAGGGGGGTATTTATGCAGCCCTATGGACTCACCAAACGGGTGGATTTATAGGAATGGATTAGCCATTAATATTACCCTACTACAGGCGTGATTTTACATCGCGCTGCTCTTTAAACTCTTTAACTCTTTAAAAAAAAGCGAAGATGCCACTAGGCTCTTCGCTTTTTTGTTTATAGTTTATAAATACATTTTATAAATTAAGCTATTAATCTTAGCCCTATCAACACCAGCATAACCACATTAGCAAGCACACCTATTAAAAAGAAGTATGAGCGCGGACTTGGGTTTTTCTCAGTAGCAATCGCGTAGTACAGCACCATGTGAATTAAGCGCGCGATTAAGTAAACCCAAACACACATTGCAAAAATAGGGCTCTGTAAATTAATTACAAAGGCAAATAAAACAGTACCTATAAATAACGCGCTGTTTTCAAGCGTATTATGAAACGTACGATGCGCTCTAAATATAAAACTGTCGTGCGATAAATCATCGCTTATTTTACCTGGTACTGCATTAGGCTCTTTTGCTTTGCTAAATGTAGCTACCGCCCATTGTACAAGTAACATGATTAAGTAAAGGTAAAATGCCAAATAGGCCGAAAGTGCAACTTCAGTCATTATTAAATCCCTTGTTTTAGTGTATTAGTATAGCCCAGCATATTTCATACCAAAAATAACTTGCTGATATTAAAGGAAATAAAGCCATTGTATTATGAAGCATATGTAATACATACCCTATTTTTATAAAGTTTACTTAGTACTTTAGACTCTGCTACTACGAACTATTGAATAAATTTCAAGTACTATCTTTATTACTCGAATCATAATTACCAATACTTTTTGGCTATTGAAAGAAAAAAAACCAATACCAATACTAATTACTTATTTTGAAAAAATTCACTTGAACATTTACTCTAATCGGTGTCTTATAATAGGTACTGACAACAGAGCGGAAGAACTAATTATGAAAAATAAAATAACAAAGCATTTAGCTGCTTTGGCTTTATTAAACCTTGTATCAGCACCGGCTTTTTCAGCGCAGCTTAATATAAATGAAATTGAAGACTTATCTAAGTTAGCAAAATACAAAGACGTGACAACAATTAAGCGTAATTTTGCCAAAGATGTAGCACTTAACTACAACTTACTAAATTCGGATCTTAAGCAAACGCTAAATCAGTATAATCTTACGCTAAATGCCGACCAGCTTTCGTCTTTGGGTATGCAAAAGCAGCAGAATATTGGTGAAGCAAACAGTGCCTTACAGCAACTAAAAGGGTTACCACAGAACACGGGCAGTTTATTACAAGTTCGTTTAGCAAGCGATACTATGCTCGCTGATTGGCAACAAGGCCAAAGCCCTTTATTCGCGTTTGCACCACAAGGTGACGATAAACTGTGGACCGAAATTGAAGCGTTTGACCAATTTGGTCAGATTCATTACTTAGCGGTTGATGAACTGCCAGAACAACCTGTATTTGTTGTGGAATTAGATCAGCAAAAAGTACAAAGTGCAGGTATTGCTGTTATGCGCAGCATTCTATCTCCTGAGAAGTTAAATGATGGCGCATTTGGGCAAATAAACCAATTAAATAACGAAAAGCCAATGCAAACCAGTGTATTGAAGAAGATACACTTAGCTGATGATAAAGAGCCGTGGATCTCAGGCAAAGCTGAGGTGTATGCCATTGTTACAGGTATTGATCCATCTAGAGATGAGCCGATATTAGATATAGTAGATCTACCTTATCTCGATCATGACGAAACGACCTACAGCCCTAATCAAGTTGTAATTCATTGGCAACGTTACCGTTGGCAAGCAGTTGATATGCTTTTAATGGAACAAGATGACAACACTAATTATAAAACGTTAGCATCAAAGTTATTAGAAATTACAGAGCAAGTTATGTCCAACATTCCTGACTTGCAAGCACAGGGTTTTGCCATCATCCCTAAACTGACAAATGAGCTACTAAAAGCAATGCCAGACGAGTGGTTTACCAATAATGATGACTATGTTGACGTTTTTTATACTCTTTTTGAGAACAAAGACTATCAAGAATATAAAGGGGCTAGTAGCAATGCAACCATCACATTGTCACCTTTAGTAATTAACCCTAGACAAAACTAACTTAATTCTGGATATTAAATTTATCTTAAACCGCTATTTTCAGCGCTAACTAAAAAAGCCACTAATTGTATAAATTAGTGGCTTTTTTATGCCTTACACATTCATTTATCCGATACACCGCCCACATCGCTAAACATTAATTTATACCAATCTGCTTATATATGGGGCCTATTTAATCGCGGCGCGAGGTTTGTAACCTAGTGGGCTCGGTAACTGCTCCTGCGTTACCCTACTGGCTTACATCCCTGTAAGAATAAGTAAAAACCGAGCAAAGCTTCCGCGTCCTGCTCACGCCCCTTACCTACATCCATGCAGGCAACAAAGAGTAAATAGCCCCCTTTGGGCAGCGCCTGTTTGGCATTAATGCTACGTTATCGCCCATTTATGGGGAATAACCACACTACATAGGCTCTGCCTTGCCTAAATACCAAACAGACTGCTGCAAATTCAACCTTAAAAGATCAACAGACCCTAGTTGTTCTAAATAAAAAATTTTTAACGACGCTATAGTGCAATTTAATTCGTTAAATTGATCAAAGATTTATGCAGTTTGGTATTAATACCAATCGCATTAAATTAACCTAAACTCTGGTTAAGAGATTTACTAATGCATTGAATCATGGTGATATTTAAATTTATTTTCTCTAGCCAGAGATTTTCAGTGGAAACAAGGCGAATTTACGCGTCAATAGCGGGTCTATTGCAAGTAAATTCAACGCAGTTGGCGAGTTATTTAATACGCTAGAATGATTATGTTTTAATAAAATTGGTATAATCACTAACCTTGCGCTACTGAGTTACGAAAGCGTGTTAATGCAAATATAAAAAATACACTGCCAATTGCAAATAAAGCCAAAAAGTAAGGCCAAACTACATCCCAGCCTGCTCCTCTGTACAAAATAGCTTGAGCAAATTTCACAAAATGAGTAGTAGGTGCAAATAGCATAATATTTTGTACTATATCAGGCATACTTTCACGCGGTGTGACGCCGCCTGACAACATTTGTAATGGCAATAATATAAGGATCATCAATAAGCCTAATTGCGGCATAGTCCGTGCTTGAGTGCCTAATAATATACCCAATGATGTTGTAGCAAATAAATGAATTGCCGCACCCAGCAAAAATAGCGCTGCTGATCCATGAATCGGTACTTGTAAAAAACCTTCAATCACAATAAAGAGTGAAAAAGTGGTCAGTAATAAAATGACCAAACCATTGGCCCAAATTTTAGCCATTACAATTTCAAACGGCGTTAATGGCATTACTAATAAATGCTCTAGCGTACCGTGTTCACGCTCACGTATTACTGCGGCTCCCGTTAAAATAATCGAAATCATGGTAATAACATTCATTAATTCCATTACACTACCAAACCACACACTGGTCATATTTGGATTAAACATTATGTGCGCCGATTGCTTAATAGGTAGCGTGTATACCGCTCGATAACCTTTCACAAATTCATTTATTTCAGCACTGATAATTGTTTGAATATAATTATCACCAATAAATGATTGCGACATACGAGTGGCGTCTATATTCACTTGTAATGTGGGTTGCTTACCCGCAAGTACATCACGCTCAAAGTGTGGCGGAATATTTAGCACGAAGGTATAGCTTCCGTTATCAAGTGAAGGATCCACTTCACTTAATGCAATAACGTCAGGCGTTTTAAAGTAAGGATCGTAAAATGCATTAATTATACGCTTAGATAATTGTGATTGATCGTCGTCAACAACCGCAATAGGTGCATTATTTAATTCGATAGATGTTGCCGAAGAGACTACATAAATTAATCCTGTAAAGGCAAAAAATACAAATAATAGCAGCACTTTATCGCGCCATAAGCTACGCAGTTCTTTAATACCTAGATTAAGAATATTCCCGCGATGTTGCATGGCTATTTATCCTGCTTTGGAAGTAAAAATACACTGGCTAGAGTCAGTACCGGTATAAAAGCAAGTAAAGGTAAAAGCTGCGCCGATAAATCAGAAAAGTTAAGTGCTTTATTAAATACACCACGACATGCTTCTAAAAAGTAGGTAGTTGGAAACAGTTTTCCGATTATTGCAGGAAAGCCCTCTAGCGATGAAACAGGGTCAATCAACCCGCAAAAGTTAACTGCAATCATCAATACAACCACAGTTGATGCTGCTAATGCCGATATTTGTGTCTTAGTAAAAGCCGAAATCAACAGCCCTACCCCCGTTGTTGCTGTTACATACAATAATGCAGCCACGCTCAACGCCCATAAACTTCCTTTTAGCGGAACGCCAAACACAGTGACAGCAAGGGCAACTAAACCAAAAAAACTCACCATACTAACTAAAATGTAAGGCAGTTGCTTACCAATAATAAATTCGAGTCGCGTAACCGGTGTAACATATAAATTTGTAATTGAACCTAATTCTTTTTCACGTACAACACCCAGCGCCATTAATATCGCAGGGATAAACACTAATAAAAGTGGAATAACAGCAGGCACCATAGCCTCAATGCTTTTAAAGTCTTGATTATAACGATAGCGTGATTCAATATTCGCAGGTACCAAATTGGGTATTACCCCATAAGTACGCAATGATAAATCAGTGAGGTAAGTGTAATACGAGCTCGTCATATAACCCGATATAGTTTCCGCCCTAAAAGGCATTGAACCATCAATCCAAACTACAATTTCTGGGTTTCGCTCGCGTTTCAATTGCTGACCAAAATTAGGCGGAATTTCAACTGCCACACTTAACTCGCCGCTGCGCATTCGTTTATCTAGCTCTGAAGGGCTTTTAATATCGGCTTTTTGTATGAAGTAACGCGATCCTGCAATATTTTGAATGTAATCTCGACTCTCAGGGGTTTGATCTTGATCCATCACCGCAAAGCTCAAATCTTCAACATCAAAGGTAATACCGTAACCCAAAATAAACATTAAAATAATTGAGCCCAACAACGCAAAGGTTAAACGGATAGGATCACGCCATAGCTCTAGCGTTTCGCGATGTGCGTAACCAAATAATCGTAATAAACTAAAAGCGGCATTCCCTTTCTTTTTATGAGTGGTCGATGTTGTAAGTAACTCATCTGATAATGTATCAGACTCGTCAACTGCTGAAATTGGCAAACTTGAAGCAGCAGATTCAAGTACCGCTTCTTCTAAGTAAGTAATAAAGGCATCTTCGAGAGTATCAGCACTACGCGCTTTACAAAGTGCAGCGGGTGTATCGCTGGCGAGTATTTTTCCTGCGTGCATTAACGATATTCTATCGCAGCGTGCGGCTTCATCCATAAAGTGGGTCGAAATAAAAATAGTAACGCCCTGATCCCGCGATAACTCAATAAGTAATTCCCAAAAGTCATCACGTGCAACAGGGTCTACGCCTGAGGTAGGTTCGTCAAGTATTAGCATTTCAGGGCTATGCACTACCGCAACTGCAAGTGATAAACGCTGGCGAATACCTAATGGTAAATCGACAGGAAAATCATCACGGTATTTTTTAAGGTTAAACCGTATAATTAATTCATTAACACGCGGCGCTATTTGCTCTGCAGGCAAATGAAATAAGCGCGCATGCAACACCATATTTTGCTCAACAGTTAACTCATTATAAAGTGAAAATGCTTGCGACATAAAACCAACGCGTTTACGGGTTTCTATATTGTTAGCATCAACAACTTGACCAAATAACTTAGCTTCGCCACTGCTTGCCGGTTGCAGGCCTGTTAGCATTTTCATGGTTGTGGTTTTGCCACAACCATTTGACCCCAAAAAGCCAAAAATTTCGCCTTGTTCAATACGCAAGCTAACATTATTAACCGCCGTAAAATCGCCATATATTTTACTAAGCGCTGTAGCCTGAATAGCGGCTTCTGTTGTATTTAGGTTTTTCTGGCGAGGAGGAACTACAAGCACTTGATGATCATGACGTTTTTCTTCAGGTAATAATGATATAAATGCTTCATCAAGGGATTTCTTCCCTGTTTGTGCTTTAATGTCTTCTGGGCTACCAGTACCTATAACTTTGCCATCGTCCATGGCTATTAGCCAATCAAAATCATCTGCCTCTTCCATGTAAGCGGTAGCAACGAGTACACTCATATCAGTGTGCTGAGCGCGTATATGGTTAATCAATTGCCAAAATTGACGACGAGAAAGCGGATCGACCCCCGTTGTTGGCTCATCCAAAATTAATAACTCAGGGTCATGAATTAACGCACAGCACAAACCGAGTTTTTGTTTCATCCCGCCTGAGAGTTTTTCTGCAGGGCGATCGGCAAACTCAGCGAGTCCAGTGCTTTTTAATAAGTTTTTAATTCGATGCTGGCGCTCTTTTTTTTCTTGTCCAAAAAGACGGCCAAAAAAATCAATATTTTCAAAAACAGACAAGGTGGGATATAAGTTTTTGCCTAATCCTTGTGGCATATAAGCAATACGTGGCGAAGTTGAGGTACGAAAACGGCTACTACGCATATCGCCCCCTAACACTTCAATGTCACCCTTTTGAACGGCACGTGCTCCCGCAATAAGCGCGAGCAAACTCGACTTACCTACGCCATCGGGGCCTATAAAACCTACCATACTGCCTGCAGGTAACTCTAGGTTAATATTATCCAACGCTAAATTATTGCCATAGCAATGCGTAACCTGAGTCAGCTTTACTACACTAAAAGATTTTTTAGTTTTATTACTCTGCTTTTCGCTATTGTTTGCATCAGCCATTATTCAGGCACTCTAACCTGTAACTGCATAGGCCAATTTTGCTCTGGTGCTAATAAAACATAAGCAAGCCCGGGCACACCTGTTTTAACTTGTTCAATATGATCGTTTAATAACTTTGAGTCTAGCTTCACTTTTACTCTAAACATCAGTTTGTCACGCTCGCTACGCGTTTCTACTGACTTAGGCGTAAATTGTGCTTGCGCTGATACAAAAGTAACTTTGGCGGGTAACGTATATTGTGCTATTGCATCTATTACAATGCGTGCCTCAGAGCCTATTGTTACTTTGCCAGCTTGCGCTGTTGGCAAATAAATACTCATATACACATCGGTTAAATCAAGCAAAGAAAAAACCTTACCACCGCTGCCAAGCACTTCACCAGGCTCTGCTAATCTATATAATATTCGGCCACTAATAGGCGCTTTAAGTGTGCTATCGGCAATATTGCTTTGTAATCGTTCAATACGCGCTTGTGCCGCATCTATTTCTGCATCCGACTGCACCACTTTTACATTTGCCGCTTTTAAAGCTGCTTGCGCTGTTGCAGCGCTTGTGCGTTGTTGATCAACCACTTCTTTTGAAATATGCCCCTGTTTAAGCAGTGTTACTGAGCGACGTAACTCGGTTTCTGCAAAAGTAAGTTCACTTTTATGTTGTTCTACAATTGCCAAAGCATATTTGCGTGACTCAGTAGCAACACGTAACCCTGCATTAGCCTCACGTAATTGTGCATTTAAATCTTCAGTATCAATAACCGCCAAGGTTTGACCGGCTTCAACCATATCGCCTTCTTGTGCTAAAACCTCAATTAAGCGACCCGGCAATTTTGTTGCAATATCGTACTCCGTCGCTTCAATACGACCATTTCCATAGGCTACGCTCTCTGGCAATTGCTCAGATAGCAGTGCAGATTGCTGAGTTTGCCAAACATACCAACCACCCCCACCCAATATAATCACAGCAGCGATTGTACTGATAGATTTGAGTGTCGATTTAATCGTCATGCGGTAAAACTCCATGTATATAAAAGTGGGTAAATATAGTTAGTATTGGCGTATTTAGGGTCTGTTGTTCTTTCAAGGTTAAATTTGCAGCAGTCTGTTTGGTATTTAGGCAAGGCAGAGCCTATACAGTGTGGTTATTCCCCATAAATGGGCGATAACGTAGCATTAATGCCAAACAGGCGCTGCCCAAAGGGTTCTTCCTAGGGGCTATTTACTCCTTGTTGCTCGGTTTTTACTTAGCCCACTAGGTTACAAATCTCGCGCCGCGATTAAATAGTCCCTAGTTTGAACAAATTTTAATCCGCAAAGATCAACAGACCCTAATAAGATTAGGCTAATACTGCACTATCTTAGGTGTTAACTATCAATGCACTAGTTAATTGTAGTATAGGAGTGACTCTACTTTGTTACTTCACGATAGTAGATGGTTTTAATGAATTTTAAATGTCAGTACCCCTATTAATAATCTATCATTACTGGCGTTTATAAATATGATTTAGATCAAAAAACATTCAACGCAATAATAAAGATTACAAATAAGGTACGCCCTACCAAAAACGGCTTATTTTTTAGTCTCCAAAAATATAAGATTAAGCCAAAAAGAGTATCAGGTTCTTTAAATATCCGAATAAATATAGGGGCACCGTATTTAAGCCCTTTAATAAAAAGGCTGCTCTTTTAATGCTGGTTCAACTATTGATATGGCTTTTTCAGAACGTGCACTAGCACGTGAGTTCTGCTGCAGAGTAATCAACCATAAACAAGGTTTAGTGTTAATTCATTCATAAAAGACCGTTCATGATCTCAATTTAAGCGTAACTAACACAACACCATGGTCGGTAGTTAAATCATCACGCTCATACTCCGGATTTATTAAGTGCCTATCGTACGTACTGTATTCACTAACTTCAAAAAAGCTATCATCGTAACTGGCGTCAAACTCACACGACAATAAAATGTAATCAAGTACAGAGCTGCTAGCACCATAGTAATGTGTAGGCGCTCTGAACGGTGCTGGCTTTGTTATTTTTGTATTTTTTACTTGGCTTTTATCCGCTAAATCAATAACCTCACTATTATTGCTATCACAATCACTTTGTTCATCGTTTGTTATTGCTTCATCGCTAAAAACATCATCATGACTTAGCTGCGACTTTACAAACAAATCCCATGAATCATTTAAACAATATTTAGCGAGGTAGGTTTTAGCGTCAAATGCAGGTGCAAAGCGTAATGTATTAGTGAGCAAATGACTTAATACGCCATCCGCAAGTTCATTATTAAAGTCGCCCATTAAAATCATGGGTTGATGCGTCGCTTCACGCCGAGCAATCATTTGTATCATTAGCAATGTAGCTTCACTGCCACGTTGAATAGTTGAGCCCCACCCGCCCGCTACATTCGCTTTTAAAATCTCAATTATATTTTGCTCGGCTGTTAGCTCTTTATTGTGCTCATCAACATTAATCATTGGGCGCTTAGATTTAAAATGCACCACATAACAATCGGTATTGCCTATATGCGGAAGCGTTATGGTTGCTCTTAGTACTTTACGACTAAAGGTAAATTCACTATTAAGGCCAAGCGCACTTGCAAGCTCGCTATCGTGCTCAACCGACGCCACTTCAACTATCGGGTATTTAGTGGCTATTGCCACTACGGGGCGTTTATAAATAAAGTCATCAATTATCTCAGGCTCATCAACTACTGCAAAGTAATCATAACCTTGCTCACCCATTAACTCTTTTAGCGAATCAATACTAAACACTTCCTGAAAACCAATCACGTCAGGGGTATGCTCTATTAAGTAATCAACAATCCATCGCTGCTTTTTAGCCCACTGCGCAGCGGTATAAATTTTCTCAAACTCATAATACGCGTTAGGCGGCTCAAGGTAGTTAAACAGGTTAAATGTGGCTATTTTTAGGTGAGTGTTGGTAATTACAGCTTCTTGAGCGTTTAAATCTGTATTTAACTGTTTAATATTTTGATTGCTGATGGGTATCGCCTAAGTAAAGTTGAAAGTCTAGCTTGCTTATAAACTATCATTTTATTACATGTTTACGTAATAAATCAGTCAGCTTAATTACAATTTTATACAGTCTTTTATTCTATACCAAGCCGCAATAATACTTAATCATTTTGCGGGGCTAAACGTGTCGCTACCTGTGTTAAAAAATTCTCATATAGAACAACTAAATAGCGAATTTTTTGCCTAGCTATCAACACGTTTTTCCATCCTCAAAATAGATCACTTAATTAAGCGAATTGGTATTAGTCTTTATTATATCCCTCAATAAATAGCATTAACGCGCCTAAACAGATAAAATTCGCGACAATTAAATATGAGCAAAGTGAAGTTGTAATGAGTAGAAAGATTGAACTATTAGCCCCAGGCGGTGATGTAAACGCGGTAAAAGCCGCCATTGTAGCCGGTGCTAATGCGGTTTATTGTGGGTTAGATACCTTTAATGCACGTAACCGAGCGTCTAATCTTTCGTTTGATGAGCTTAACGGCGCACTGCGCTTAGCGCATGAATACGGCTGTGAAATATTTTTAACGCTAAATGTAGTTATATTAGAGCACGAAATGGGCGCGCTATTTAAGCTATTAAACCAGCTAGTAAATACCACGCTTGATGGCATTATTGTGCAAGATTTAGGGTTGTTCAATATTGTTAAAAAACACTTTCCTACTTTGCATATTCACGCATCAACTCAGTTAACTACACATAACGAATCACAAGTTGAATTTTTAGCGCGCATTGGCGCTACACGCGTAAATTTATCACGCGAGCTTAACTTAACTGAAATTAAAATATTGACCGACGTAGCGCATAAATGCGATGTTTTAACCGAAGTGTTTGTACATGGTGCTTTATGTATCGCGTTTTCGGGGCAATGTTATTCAAGCTCGGTAAGTGTGGGCAACTCGGGCAACCGTGGTCGTTGCTCGCAAGCCTGTCGTGACGAATACGAGCCAACGGCTATGGGTAACAAGCATCCGTTAAACTTAAAAGATAACTCAGCTTATTTCGACCTACCAGAGCTAGTAGCTGCAGGCGTTGACTCATTAAAGGTAGAAGGCCGCATTAAAGGCGCTAACTACGTACACACAGTTATTGATAGCTGGCGCAAGCAAATAGATACCTTTGTACAAACCGGTAACTTAATTGAAGACGATTCTAGCTTGTATAAAGTATTTAACCGTAACTTTACTAATAAGTTTTTAACCGGCGACATGACCAAAAACATGTTTACCGACAATCCGCGCGACCATAGCTTTGATCACGCAAACGAAAAAAGTAACGCTATTTCGGTTGTACAAATTTACGATGCGCAACAAGAGCTCTCCACTCAAAAAAGTGAAATTGATTCATTAGTTAAAAAGAAAATTGAGTTTTTAGATATTTCAAAGCGTGAGCTTCGTTTTGAATTTTCAGGACAGTTAAACCAGCCATTCACTGTAACGCTGGTTATTAATGATAAAAACGATAGTTCGTTAATAAATGAAAGCGCGAATTTGAACACTGAGCAATCTCAGCGCTTTGAAGTACAATCGCAAATGGTTATGCATACCGCTGATAAATCAGTTGTTGATATTGCTGCCATTGATAAGCGCTTTAAAACGTTTAGTAATGCCAATTTTGAAATTAAAAATATGGATTACTCAAACCTCGGCGACAACTTAAGCATTCCGTTTAAAGAGCTAGCGCGTATTAAAAAGCAGGTAGCATTTTTATTAAACGAAGGCAAAGACGTTATAGCCCCTGTTGAACTACCTAAACTAGTGAATCACGAAAAAGCCGAAAATAAAACGACGCTCTCTGTTTTAATATCGGACATAAAAGACGCTCACTTATGTAATTTAACAAACGGTGACGTTTACTTTAAATTGCCTGAAAGCTTTAGAACCGATAACGATAAATACATAAATGTATTTTTAGAGCACCCACAGTTAATTCCGTGGTTTCCAGCCGTGTTAATTGGTAAAGACTTTGACGAAGCCGTGCGTTTACTAGAAGTGGCAAAACCTAAACTTATTATTAGTAATAACACCGGCGTGGCATACAAAGCAGTGCAAATGGGCATTGACTGGATTGCAGGTCCTTTACTAAATACTACAAACTCTTATGCGTTATTAACGCTACAAGAGGATTTAAATGCTAAAGGCGCGTTTATTTCAAACGAAATAAACAAGCAGCAAATGCGCAGTATTAAACGCCCTAACAACTTTAAAATGATGTACAGCATTTATCATCCAATACTAATGATGACCAGCCGCCAGTGTTTTTTCCAGCAAACCGTTGGCTGTAAAAAACCACGTATTGATGCAAGCTGTATGCTGAGCTGTAAAAAAGAAACAACCGTTACCAATGTTAAAGGCATTAGCTTTGCCATTGATAAACAAAAAGGTGGCTACCCAAGCATTTATAATCATGAGCAATTTTTAAATATGGATATTGTGACCGATTACGCCGATAAGTTTGACGAGTTCATGATTGATTTAACTGACATTGGCTCAGGCGATAAAGAAAAACTAGATAAAGCCGTGTTACTCGCCCATTTCCAAGATTTAATTAGCGGACAAACACAAGCAGCTGATCAATTAAATCACATGGTAAAAGTAAAAACACGTCAGCAATATGTTGAAGGCTTAAACAGTTAAGGTAAGTAATAACATGACATTGCCATTATTATATTCATTACAACACTGTCCATACGCAATGCGTGCACGAATGGGTATTTTAATGGCAGAGCAACACGTGCTACTACGCGCTATTAAAACTAAAAACAAACCACCGCATCTTTTGCACATATCGCCAAAAGGCACGGTGCCAGTTTTGTTATTACCTAATGGTCACGTAATAGATGAAAGCCTAGACATTATGCTCTGGGCGCTTAAACAAAACGATCCGCATAATTTACTGCATACTCAGGACCCATTAGCACTTGAGTGTATGCTTGAGTTAATTAAGCTAAACGACACGCAATTTAAACCAGTCCTCGAAAAATACAAATTTTATGCCCGCACAAAAGACATGGCACAAATTTACTATCAAAAAGTCTGCGAAGAGTTTATTAAGCAATTTGAAACAAAACTAGCCACACATAAATACCTAATGGGCGATGAAAAAAGCCTAGCCGATTATGCCCTACTTCCTTTTATTAGGCAGTTTGCCCGCGTAGATAAACACTGGTACTTACAAAGCGAATACGCACACATACGCGCGTGGTTAAACGAATTTTTGCACGCCCCGATGTTTACAAAAGTAATGACCAAATTTGATTTGTATATGGACTGCGGCGAAGAATTTTTATACGGCGTTAAAAAACCTTAACTTAGCCTCTTTTATAAGAAATTACATTACTATAGCTGGCTGCAAATCTCAGCATTGAATTATTCTCAACATGCAATTTAAGCACATAATTTACGCTATACTGCCCTCCCCTTTACTAGCGTAAAACAGGTATTATGAACTACTCAAACTTTGGCACTAAATTTACACAGCCCAACGGCATTACTCAGTTAATGGAAGACTTAGGCGGTGCTAAAAACAGCAACAATCCTAATATTGTTATGCTGGGTGGCGGTAACCCCGCATTAGTACCACAAGTAAATGATGTGTTTTTAGCTGAATTACAAAAACTAGTTGCTAGTAATAAAGTATCGCAAGTATTTGGCCTTTACGACGGCCCAACCGGTAACGACGAGTTTAGAGCAGCATTAGCGGGCCAGCTAAGTAAAGAATATGCATGGGATATTAGTGCCGATAACGTAGCACTTGGCAATGGCAGCCAAGCTAACTTTTTTGTGTTGTTTAATATGCTGGCAGGCGAAATGCCTGATGGCAGCCACAAAAAGATTTTATTTCCCCTTGCGCCAGAATACATAGGTTATGCCGACCAAGGTTTATCGGATGATATGTTTGTTGCCATAAAACCAGACATCGAAATTCTAAATACTGAAAATGGCTCAAAACAATTTAAATATGTGATTGATTTTGACGCAGTTGAAAACGTATTAGCAACCGACAGTAGTATTAGTGCACTTTGTGTATCACGCCCTACAAACCCTACCGGCAACGTAATTACCGATGAAGAAGTATGCCATTTGGATGCGCTTGCACATAAGTACGCTATTCCACTTATTATTGATAATGCGTACGGCGATCCGTTCCCAGGTTGTATTTACACCGATGCAAACCTAACCTGGAACTCAAACATTATTTTATGCATGTCACTTTCAAAACTAGGCTTACCTGGTTTACGCAGCGGTATTGTGGTTGCTAATAATGAGATTATTAAAGCCATTGGTCGCGTAAATGGCAGCATGGTTTTATCGCCAAATAGTATTGGCCCAAGCTTAGTGACGCGCTTAATTAACGACGGCGAACTACTCCCGCTTTGCCGTAATGTTGTGCTCCCTTTTTATAAAAACAAAGCTCAAATAGCGATTGAATTGTTTGATGAAGTATTTGCCGAACTGCCTGTTTATTTGCACAAAGTTGAAGGTGCCTTTTTTATGTGGCTGTGGTTTAAAGATGCAAAAATGACCAGCGAAGTATTGTATCAAAAGCTTAAAGCTCAAGATGTGTATGTAATTCCTGGGCACAACTTTTTTATTGGTATTGACGATAGCTGGGCTCACAAGCACGAGTGTATTCGTATTAACTATGCTACTGATGCCAATACACTAAAAAAAGGCTTAGAAGTGATTAAATCGCTAATAAAGTAAATACACTGATGCTGATATTAATATCAGCATCACCCATTTAACTCGATTGGCTTATATATTCGTTTAAAATTTACTGCATTTAATACTCTGCTTGTTTGTGCAGTAAGCGTTATTTTAACTTTGAACCTTAGCTTGTAACACTTACTCATACCCATTTTTAGCTTAAACTTTACCCAAACGCACTGTATCCCCTTTAAATTTATATATAAATTGGTATCCTACGCGACCTTTTTTAATACCAATTCGCTTAATTAAGTGATCTATTCTGAGGTGAGAAAATCGTGTCGATAACCAGGCAAAAATTTCGTTATTTAGTTGTTCTCGGCAATTGCTCCTGCATTGCTCTACCTCCTGCATCCATGCAGTCGTATATCAGAAATTTTTAACGCAGTTAGCGTCAGATTTAATCCCTCAAATTGATTAAGTATTATTGCGGATTGGTATAATATATGCTGGTAAAAAAGAACCAGCCAAAAGGCGACATCGCTGCAGGGCACTTAATCTAAGTGGCAGCAATAACACAACAGGCATCGCGTATAAATATCGTTTTTAAACGTTGGATGTAACTTTAAATAGCAACATGCAATAGCACTATTAAGGTCAATTATGCGATTAGGACCAGGACTACTCGTCACCGCTGCCTTCATTGGACCAGGGACCATTACTACTGCCAGCGTGGCAGGTGCAAACTTTGGTTTTGCACTTATATGGACATTACTGTTTTCAGTAATTGCCACTATATTATTACAATCTATGGCGGCGCGCCTTGGCGTTGCTACAGGGCAAGATTTAGCACAAGCGCTCAGAGCAAATATTCAAACGCCCTTATTTAAATCTTTAGCTATATTTTTAGTTATTAGCGCCATTGGCGTGGGCAGTGCAGCTTATGAAGCGGGTAACTTAAGTGGCGCTAGCATGGGATTAATTGAAATATTCCCTCAAGTTAGCTCTCAAGTATGGACACCACTTATCGCATTTTTAAGTGCTGCTTTATTGTATAGCGGCAAACATAAAGTGGTTGAAAACGCGCTAATTTTACTCGTTATTTTAATGAGCTTAGTGTTTATCTCAACACTTGTAATGGCTGCTCCCTCGCTCAGTGATGTATTTTCAGGTTTTATCCCTAGTATGCCTGAGGGTTCTATTACAACCATACTCGCTTTAGTTGGCACTACCATTGTACCGTACAACTTATTTTTACACTCCGGCGTGCTCGCTGCTAGACACGACAGTAATAGCGATATGGAAAAAGTGATCAAACAAACAAATGTTGATACAGGCCTATCAATCACCTTAGGCGGTGTGATCACGCTCGCTATTTTATCTACTGCATCGGTTGCATTTTATGGCACCGATGCGGGGCAAATTAGTGCTGCTAACATGGCCGTACAGCTAGAGCCATTACTTGGTGATGCCGCTCATTACTTTTTTGCTATTGGCTTGTTTGCAGCAGGTTTAACAAGCGCCATTACAGCGCCACTTGCGGGTGCTTATGCTGTGTGTGGCATGTTAGGTTGGTCAAACGATATGAGTAACACGCGCTTTAAAGGCGTTGCTATTGTTATTTTATTGTTTGGTGCTGCGGTTGCCTCACTCGGTTTAGACCCTGTAGCGGTAATTATATTTGCACAGGCGGCTAACGGGTTATTACTCCCTATTGTTAGCACCTACCTTGTATGGCTGGTTAATCAAAAAGGCGTTATGGGAAACTACACAAACTCTGTGGTTTTAAACCTAGTAACTCTACCCGTTTTAATCCTAATTTTTGGGCTAAGTAGCTACAAATTAATTAGTTTGATTTTTAGTTAAATTCTAAAAAATCATATTTAAAAGCCGCTGTTTATAATAAACAGCGGCTTTTATTTATTAATCATCAAAATAACGTATAAGCCGTATTCACATTCATGCATCTAACACTCTTTTTGGTTGTTAGTTACCTTTATTAATTGTGAAAACGCATAACCACCTACCGCGCCCGCAAGCAGTTGAGCATAAAAACCCCAGCCTCTTGCGCCCGCTATAATATGAATATTCATAATTGATTCAATGGCAATTAACACAATACCAAACGCCACAATGCCAGCAATAACAAATAGCTGAGTACTGTATTTTTGAACCTTTTTATTAAGCTTTGTTGTAGCAAAAAAAGCGATGGCAAGTGCCAAAGCAATAATAGCGCCGTAGGTCGGTAATAGGCCTAACCAATCATCAAGCGTTAAACTAACGCGATCACTAATGCCCACCACTACACCTACATTAACTAATTGATTGACAACGTATTGGCTATGAAACAAGCTAGCAAGTGCGAATGTAAGTAACCAAGAAACTAAAAATGAAGGCAATATACGTGTTAAAAACGACATGGTTATCTCAACTTAAAATAAAGCTTTTCTCTTATACTAGTCATGCTAGCAAAGGCTTGCCCCGTAAACAATGTATCTCTTTTTTTACTCTACTTTCGCTTCTTTCGTTTTCTGTTAATGCAGATGCTACGTTACCAAAGGAGCAATACAGTACAAAAACACTGGCTACGCAATTACAGTCTCCGTGGAGCATGGTTGAACTACCAAACGGCACATGGTTAATTACAGAGCGTGACGGTCACGTCGTTATAGTTAAAAACAATGCGCAATCGAGAATAAAATTAAACCTTGAGGGCTTATACGTTGCAGGCCAAGGTGGTTTACTCGACATTGTATTATCACCAGATTATAACGACTCCAAAGAAGTTATTTTTACTTATGCCCAAGGTGATGCAAGCGCAAACAGGCTTGTTGTTGCTAAAGCCACGTTTAATGGTACTGACTTTTCAAAGCCACACGTTATTTATAAAGTAGCGACTGATAAAAACACACCGCAACATTACGCAGGACGCGCCCTTGTACTACCCGATAATACGTTATTAGTTTCAACGGGCGACGGGTTTGACTTTAGAGAGCAAGCACAAGTTATCACCAGCCAACTTGGTAAAATATTACGTATAAACCTAGATGGCACCATTCCAACAGACAACCCATTTATTAATCACAAAAACCTAAATGCCCATGCTGTTTACTCACTCGGTCATCGTAACCCGCAAGGCTTAGTTTATGATTACGATACACAACAAATTGTTAGTCATGAACACGGCCCTGCAGGCGGTGACGAACTAAACTATTTAACCGCTGGTACTAATTACGGCTGGCCGGTAATCACCTATGGTAAGGATTACTCACAAGCACGTATTTCACCATTTACCGAATATAAAGGCATGCAAAAACCAAGTGTTAATTGGACGCCTTCAATAGCCCCATCAAGCATGGCGTATTACGGCTCTAAACATGCAGCTTTTCCTTCATTACAACAACATGTGCTAGTCACAACGCTAGTTGATAAAAAGCTCTACAGCGTTAATCTGGCCAATGGTGAGTTTACGCAATCTCACGTACTTCCTGAGGCTTCAGGAAGACTAAGAGATGTGTTTATAACCGATAAAGGTAACGTCGCGGTATTAACTGACGGTAAAGAGGCAAAGCTTATGTTGCTTAGGGCAAAATAAGTGCGCTTTCAAATTTACAGACTCTTCTAAATAATTGGGCATAGGTTCTTTGTGTTAAAAATAATACAGATACTAAAAGAACCTTTCCCATTTTTGTTCAAAGCTAATCAAATAAAAAATCATTTCCATAAATTTTATACCTTCTTATAACTTAACTATATTAACTAAAATTATTGCCTCCAGTTTTATACATGGCTTTTGCCTATGTGGTTAGTAAGCAGTCAAATTCAGTTGTGTATTTTCCGCCACCCCATTATCAGTCCCCTTTAATTAATAAGATAAAGCTCTCACATGAGCTAGAGCAATCGTTCCCGTAATAATTACAGTATTTACGCGCCCTTTATTTACAAATAAATCAATTAGGTTACAATTCGTACAAGTTTAATAAGGAAGAAACTGAAAATGAAACAATCATTTACACTCACCGTAGTTGCTTTAGCTGTTGCCGGATGTGCCAGTACGAAAGTAGAAGATACAACCCCACTAAATCCAACTTCTGTACTCAAGGCTGAGTATGCAATTAATGGTTTATACGTACCTGACTACACAGGAAAGCAAACGGTATTAACCCGTGAATCCAATCGTGTTATTCGAGAAAAAAATGAATTTGATAGCTGGCTAATGCGCTGGGCAAATTCTGATGAGTCTCGTGTTTTTGATGCTCAAAAAAATAAAAGCTATTACATTGATTACGATGACGAAACTTATAGCGAATGCCCTATCAAGGGATGTAATGAAGTAAGCTTTACAGACAGTATGTTTGAAGAAGACGATAATGCCGAAGAATATCAAACCTACGAGGAAGTTGGTTGTAGCGTCGATTTAAAAGAGAATTCATTTAATGTTGATAAAACAGGTAAAAGCCGTGTTATTAATGGATTCGCCACAGAGCAGTACGTCGTAAACTGGACAACTCGTTACCACGATACAACAGGCGCAGAAGATAAAAACATTGTGACTTTTGACTTTTGGACCACAGCACAGAATGCTCAAACTAAACGTGCATTGCAGGTACATGAAAAGTTTCATGACAACTATCTAAAAACCATCGGTGACGACAATGCACTAATGAACTTATTAGGTGCTCAAGCCTATAAAGCCATTGCTGGTTTTACAGGTGATATAAGTAACGAAGATAGTCAGTTCGGTGGTGAGATTGGTAAAAAACTAGCAACCATCAAGGGCTACCCAATCTCAATCAAGCTTGAATGGAAACAGCAATTAAAAGCTTGTAAAACCGCACGAAAACCTATTGATTACAGCGGTGGTTTGGATGAAGTTGGTTCACAATTACTTGGTGGGTTAATGGATAAAGGCAAAGAAATGGTAATGGATCACTGGCGTAAAGACCCTGTTGTACGTTACGTTTACGAAATAAAGTCTGTTGAAATTAAAGACATTCGCGACAGTCAATTTTTGGTGCCTAAAGAATTTAAATTAATAAACCGCTCGTAATAGGTTGCCCATTAAAAGTGCCGTCACAATTAAATATCTAAATGTGTCGGTACTCATCCTTCAATGCATTTATTAAATCTTTACTGTAAACCTAGCAGCATATATATCTATAAGGTCAGCGTTATATAACTAAATTATTTTAAAGGTAATTACAAAAACTATACTTCAAAATTTAATACCTAGCTTTTACCCGATTCTAATTTCTGTTTCAATAACTCAATCAGTTGAGTGTTAAGCCCTGTAATTTCGGCTTCTAGTAATTTCACTTTAGCCTGTGACTCTTCATCTTCTTTACTGCCTAATAATGCAGCTTCCTGTAGTAGCTTTTCAAGCTTCTCTTGTATTTCAGCAATCTGCTCATCAAGTGGGTCTTCTTCAGATTGTGATGCCTGACTTACATCTTCATTGCCTGATAATTTACGTAACGCCTCTCGATTTTGATCTTCCAGGCTTTTTTCTTTTCCTTCTTTAGATATATCCACTTGATCACTTTTATCCGCGGCTTTGTGCATAGTCGCTTTTTCGGTAACTTCATCAGCTACCACCTTTAAAGTTTGTTTTTGCGGGTAAGTTTCTAAAGGTTTAGAGGTTATGTGAACTGACATTTTATCCATTTTAATATTCCTATTCAGTCAATTATTGGCGACCGGTATTTAACTACAAATATAATGCTTTACCAAAAGTTAATTATAATAGCCTTTATTAGATTACACTTTATTCACAAGCTTGCCCATTGTTGTTTTAAACCAACAAGGTGAACAATACCAAAAGATAAACAAATAATAGAACTCCAAACCCAAAACTCAGGCGAACGCCCCATAGGGTTATTTATTAGAAAGAACCCAGCAACACCACGGGCTAGATAAATAAAAGTTATTAGTAAAAGAGCTAGGCGGATGAATGGAAGTTTAAAAATCACACCTGCGGCTGAAAATGCATACAATGACCAAGTTGATAGAATCAGAACAATTACACTAGTAATAAGAGTAGGTTGAATACTTCCTTGCTCAGAAAGTAATGCCATTTGCTCTCCTGCACCGAAGAACCGATACCAAGAACCTCCAAAATAGATACAACCTAAATGCAAAGTTGCTACAACAGCACTTAATGTACCTGCAATTATTAGAAAAACATTCATAGAGCGATAAAACCCCCGTGAGACATAACGAACCTGTAAATTAGCTGGCTAATGGTGAGTTTACGCAGTCTCACTTATTCCCAGAGATCGCAGGACGATTAAGAGATGTATTCATAACTGATAGAGTCAATATAGCTATATTAACCGATGGGGAAGATGCAAAGCTTATGTTGGTTATAGCAAATTAATCTGCATGAAATAACTAATAATAAAGCTAATGGCAAAAAGAAAGACCTGACCTCATGGTATTTCTACAGCGACCCAATTAGATAAAATCATTCATCCCAATCAGGATATTGCTCCGGTTTTATACCACTTTCGAGCACCACTCTAGGATAAAATATATCAGACTTTTCACTAAAGCGTTTTTTTCTGCTTTTACTTATTTGAAACAACCAGCTATCACCGTAATCAAACATATAATAGAGCTTTTTACCCTTAGCTTGTGGGAATATGCTATCAATTGTTTCTTGGGTTACCTTATCTTCATTGCATGCTATACGTTGCGCGCTTCTAGAGTAATAAGAGTTACCAATACAAAACTCATACATATGATCATTATCAAAGTCTACAGCATACAAAATTGCTTGATGCAATTCATCCAAACTATAGTCAATTGGGATTTCCAAAGCACATTCCCATTCATTATAAGCGTGCATACCTTCAAGTAATTTTATCTTTAATGTCTCAATCATATCTAGAATCCCCCTTGTTACCTATATTGAATTAACGAGCCTGTAGATTAACTCGTTTTTTATTTGTTTTTATTGATAAACAAACCATAGCTGAGTTCCTATTTTGGTTCAATCTATTACTGTACTTTTACACAGCATATAAAGAAGTGTTTGATATTGTTTTAATTGGCGTTTTGGAAGAAATTACGGAGGATTAAGCGACTTTATTGAGGTTAATATGCCTTACCTATTCTTAATGTAACGTGTTTTATCGCTTTTCTATATTATGAACAAGGCAATACAGTTGCCATTGCGTATTCACTTTCGCTTGACCCCGTAAGGTCAATTTATTCATGCCTTTGTTAACGGTAATATTGCGCTTTTTATTTAAAGGAAAGCAAGCTCAATACAGCCGAGCCGTTTGCCACTCTTTAATAAACTGCAATCATCGTCCGATTAGGCTGTCTATTATTATTTTCATTTTTTCTACATAGCTCAGCTTTTTGCGTGATTCATTATTTATAATTTCCACTTAACACATTGCTTTAATTAATGATTTCAGTAAAAATTAGAATGGGTGTCACCCTAACTATCTTGGTTAAACTCTACCAGCTTGCTTTACTTTTAGGTAAACCAATTATCATAAAAGTGGCAAATGATATATACATTGGCAACCAAACTGCCATAGATGAACTTGACAACAATGTCGCTATTAGCATTTGCATGCTTGCTGTTATTATAAATCCTATGCTACCGATGATAAAAAACGTTTTTTTATTTTTCATAATTATTCCTTTATTAAATAAAACTACACTTTGATTCATACTCACCAGTGGTCTGGCACATAACGAGCCTGTAGATTAGCTCGTTTTTAATTTATTTTTATTGATGGTTCAACCATAGCTGAGTTCCTGTTCTGGTTCAATCGATAACTGACTTTCACATCAAATTTAAAAAGCGTTTTATTGGTTGTTTTGATTGGCGTTTTCGAAGGGATTATGGGTATCTGAGTGGTTTTATTGAGGTTGAAAAAACTTACCCCTTCTTAACATTAAACTAGACAGCCACTCCAATTGTAAACTAATCTGGCGCGCTACTAAATTTATTTTTTTTGGGCTAAGAGTTCATCTATTTTTTATATCTTTACTCGCGCGTCACACATTAAATAAGCCATCATCACTGTTAAACCTGAATTACGCGCATGAGAATATCTGCATAATTGCAGCTTTAATTTTTACTGAGTAGTTTAAGTTTATGCGAGAAGCTTTTGGCAGTTACTGATATTCGCTCGCCGTTTTCGGTTTAAGTTTTCACAGTAACTTGCTTGTGAAGTGGGCCTACCTACTGCACCATGGAATACGCGCGTAAATTGTGTGGTGAGTTTTAACCAGTTTTCGGGGGATATATTAATTCTTTCTAGCAAAGGAAGTTTCATATTATCAATGTGCCCGCGTTTATCCTCTCGTATTATTCGCCCTGTTAGCTCAACAAGTTCAAGGTACGATTTAAGCTCAAACGGTAACCCTTTAGGCATAATCTGACGTGGCATACCTGCAAAACGCAGCGCATTAAACTAGACAGCCACTCCAATTGTAAATTAATCTGGCTAATGGTGAGTTTACGCAGTCTCACATATTCCCAGAGACCGCAGGACGATTAAGAGATGTATTCATAACTGATAAAGGTAACGTCGCGGTATTAACAGACGGTAAAGAGGCAAAGCTAATGTTGTTTATATCGAATTAATTTGCATGAAATAACCAATAATAAAGCTAATGGCAAAATAGCATTAAACTAGACAGCCACTCCAATTGTAAACTAATCTGGCGCGCCACTAAATTTACTTTTTTGGCCTAAAAGTTCATCTCTTTTTATATCTTTACTCGCGCGTCACACATTAAATAAGCAATTATCACTGTTAAACCTAAATTACACGCATGAAAATGACTGCATAATGCAGTTGTGATTTATTACTGAATAGTTTTACTGAGTAGTTTAAGTTTTATGCCAGTAGCTTTTCGCAGTTACTGATATTCGCTCGCCGCTTTCGCTTTAAGTTTTCACAATAACCTTCTTGTGAGGCTGGCCTGCCGACTGCACCATGAAATACACGCGTAAATTGTGTGGTGAGTTTTAACCAGTTTTCTGGGGAGATATTAACTATTTCGAGTAAGGTTAAGTGTGTACTTTCAATATAACCACGTTTGTCTTCTCGTATACAGCGCCCTGTTAGCTCAACAAGTTCAAGGTACGATTTAAGCTCAAACGGCAGCCCTTTTGGCATAACTTGACGTGGCATGCCTGCAAAGCGCAGTAGTTGCTTTGCTTGTTTGCCATCCTTTGCATACGTTAAACGCTGTTTGATGCTGGTACGATCTGACTCTTCTGGTGTGTTAGCCATTTTAGCTCTAATGGGGTTTAAATCGACATACGCCATACAGGCGGCAAGTGCGGCTTCATCAAGCAGTGCTTGTGAGCTAAATCCCCCCTCCCACAAAATTGTATGGAACAACTTTGAACGCATTAGGCGGCCCGAAGGGTGAGCGCCACGGACGGCTGCGAATAAAACCTGCCGGTACAGTTATCTTCCTTATTTGCTCTGCGAGCAATATCTTCATTTAACAACCGCATGAACCAGCTGATACTTGATAAGCGTTCACGGTATTGTTTAACCGTTTGGTTGAAAAAGATGAGTTCAACTTTACCTAACTTTTCACCTCGTACATATTTCTGCGTTAACAATGTGCCTTTACAGAGTTTATGCCAGCGAATAACAATCGTTTTATCATTCAGCCTGTTTGCTTTCTTATCATCTACATACAGTACTAAATGGGTGTGATTACTCATTACAGCGTAAGCACACACATCAATACAAAATACCTTGGCTAACTCAAGCAGCCTATCTTCAACCCAACCTCTGCGATGCTCAAAAGATTGGCCTGTAAAACGGTCTTCACCGCACAGGAAAGCACGCCGAACACATCGTGATATGCAGTGATAGTATTTTGTATCAACCAAACTTACTTGACGCTTTCTTGCGGTTGCATAAGACACCCTGCTTTTATTAGCACTGATGAAAGCCTAGTACTTAGTTCGCCATACTGCAAAAATTAGGGTGGGTGTCTAGTTTATTTTTTAGGTGTCTAGTTTATTTTTAAGGCAAACATTTGTGGAATGGACAGGATTATCTGTGCGCTATTCATTTTGGGCAAAAGCATATTATCGGCAGCAAGAAGCCAAAGGAAAACCCCATAATACCATCATCAGATCATTGGCATTTAAGTGGATGGTAATCCCACCGAAAATTTGACTCAGGCAGAGTGACCATATGTGTCTGTGTTATTTAACTAAATATCTGACCCTAGAATTTCTAAATATCACAACGAGGATTTCGTGTAATAAAGTGTAATAGATAATTCAAAATAAAAAACTATTATTTATCCGTAGCCACAGAGCAGTTTTCAGGAAAATAAAAACCTGAATAATACAGCGACTACCAATTAATGCAGTCCAGTTTATTAACCACTTTAAAAACAAGGTGTCATTCGAAAGCTAACTAATCAAAAATTAAAAGGATTATTGTATGGAAATCACAGCAAATAATGAAGTTGAAAACATTAGTTTTAAATCCACTATAGAAGAAATGAGAAAGCACTATTTACTCCAGCTAGGCAACACGAAACGAGTAACAGGGTTTGGCTTATCTCGACTAAAAGTAGCATCTTCATCAGAAAGGTCAGAAGGCGAAAATGAAGAGTTAGTAGAAGTCATGGGAGATACTGTTTCCAGTGTACAGGCCATGACAAGTGAATTTTCAGCCACAACACAAGTTGGTGTTAACGCATCCTCAGAGGAATATATTAATAGTAATAACTCTGAAAGTGATCAGGCTAAATTCAAACAACAAATGGAAGATCGTCGTAAAAAAGCGATAGCCGCAAGTGAAAAAGTAATCAATGCAGCATTTGATAAAGCTTCTGAACTTGGTGAAAAGCACCCAAACCTTCAAAATGGTATATTGTCAGTAACAGACACTATGACACAAGGAATCGTGAGTGCTGCAAATTTTGTAGCAGATATTGTAATTGAAGTTGTTGGCAAAGTAATAAACGCACTAAGTAAAGCTTGGAGCTGGATCACAGATCAATTTGCAACTGCTGCTAAATCGATAGGCAATTTCTTTTCAAATATTTTCTAATAATATATTAATTAAACAAGGGGAATTTCGCCCCTTGTTCTTCCCTGTTTTAACCTTCTCCGAAGTGTCTTCCTGTGGCATTTTTGGCGCGTTCGATGGTTTCGTCACTCATACGGTACTGGTTTGGATCATTCCCATGATGTCAATAGCTAGCACAATCGTATTTGTATTTAGACAGTATTTAAACAGGACAACTACTCTAATTGAACAGACAAAAATCTACCACTGAATTACTTTCATTTGACTCATTAAATAAATCATTGGCACTCTTAAACCTAAATTACACGCATGAAAATGACTGCATGATGCCGGTTTAGATTTTCACAGTAACTTGCTTGTGAGGTCGGATTACCACCCTAGCTCTATGGGAGGTACTCAAGTGAAGTTATGTTTAAATCATTTAGTAAACTCGTAAAATGTAGCGCAAGGAACAAATAAAAAGGACAAGCGCATATTTTTGCCAAAGAACTGTAACGCGCTAAAGCACGTCCTACATATTAGCTGAGCCTTATTACCTTTAACCTATCACAAAAAAGCCGCTGTTTATTACAAACAGCGGCTTTCGAATTAAGATTTACAAGCTTAAAGCTTGCTTAACTTAAACTTGATTTTTATTGTTTACCAATCACTTCAAGTCCACCCATGTATGGGCGTAATACTTCTGGTACTACTACTGTGCCATCGGCTTGTTGGTAGTTTTCTAGTATGGCTACTAGTGTACGGCCAACGGCTAAGCCTGAACCATTTAGTGTATGTAGTAACTCTGGCTTTTTAACACCTTCACGGCGAAAACGTGCTTGCATACGACGAGCCTGAAAATCAGCCATATTTGAACATGATGAAATTTCGCGGTATGTGTCTTGTGCAGGTAACCATACTTCTAAGTCGTAGGTTTTAGCTGAGCCAAAGCCCATGTCGCCCATACATAAAATTACTTTACGGTACGGAAGCTCTAGCGCTTGTAGTATTTGCTCTGCGTGACCTGTTAACTCTTCAAGCGTTGCCATTGAGTCTTCTGGTTTTACAAGTTGTACTAATTCAACTTTATCAAACTGATGCTGACGAATTAAGCCACGTGTATCGCGGCCATAGCTGCCTGCTTCACTTCTAAAGCACGGAGTGTGGGCAACTAAGCGTATAGGTAAAGCGCTTTCGTCATAAATTTCGTCGCGTGCGCTGTTTGTAAGCGGTACTTCAGCTGTAGGAATTAAGCTAAAGCCGGCTTGTTGTTCGCCATCGTCGTTTACAAGACCTAACGTATGGAACAAATCGCCCGCAAATTTAGGTAATTGGCTTGTGCCATAAAGGCTTGCGCTATTAACTAAGTACGGTACATACATTTCGGTGTAGCCGTTTTTGTCTGCGTGTGTATCTAGCATAAATTGCGTTAGTGCACGGTGCATACGCGCTACTTGGCCGCGCATTACTGTAAAGCGTGCACCACTAATTTTAACGCCCATTTCAAAGTCTAAGCCGTTTAGGTCTTGCCCTACATCAACGTGATCTTTAACTTCAAAATCGAATTTTTTAGGCGTGCCCCACGTTAAAATTTCAACGTTGTCGTCTTCGTCTTTACCCGCAGGTACTGACTCATCTGGCAAGTTAGGAATTGCTAAGGCAATGTCGTTAATTGCGGCTAATACTTCATCTTGCTCAGTTTTAGCAGCGTCTAGCTCGCTACCTAAGTTAGCTACTGCATCAAGTAATGGCTGCGCGTCTTCGCCTTTTGCTTTGGCTTGACCAATTGCTTTTGCGCTTGCATTACGTTGACTTTGAAGTTCTTGCGTTTTTACTTGTAATGTTTTGCGTTTTTCTTCAAGTGCCGTTACCGTCGCTACATCGAGTTCGTAACCGCGCGCCGCTAAACGTGCTGCAGTTTGTTCGATGTCTTGACGTAAAAATTTAGAATCTAACATGTTAGTTTTTTAACCTTTTTGCATTACTAGCTGAAGGCCCAGCCAAGCCATAAAAATACACACCATCACGTTTAAGATGATATTGAGGGCCATTTTAATAAAGTGACCTTGTTGTAATAACAACAACGAGTCCATTGAGAATGTTGAAAAGGTGGTTAATGCACCTAAAAAGCCAATCCCGATAAGGGTTTTGGCGGGGCTAGCGGTGATAATTTCTTTATCTATCAAACCGTACAAAATGCCCATTAACAATGAACCCAGAATATTAACCGTCAACGTGCCAAAAGGGAATCCCCTACCGAGGAGTTTTAGCATGCTTTCGCTAATAAAAAACCGTAAACACGCACCTGACGCTCCGCCAAGTGCAATCATCATATAAAGTTTAATCATTTTCGTACCGTTTAAGTGGGCTTTGCGCATCGCGCTCTTTTAGGTAATCGAGTTTTTGTTTAATTTTTTGCTCAAGTCCGCGATCGCTCGGTAAGTAATATTCTTTGCCGTCCATTTCTGGCGGTAAGTACTTTTCACCTGCGGCAAATGCGCCTTCTTCATTATGCGCATAGCGATACTCGGCGCCGTAACCTAAGTCTTTCATTAAGTTGGTTGGGGCATTGCGTAAATGCTCTGGCACGGGGTAACTTGGCTCATTTTGAGCATCTGCTTTGGCTTGATTAAATGCCATATACACAGCATTACTTTTAGGTGCACTGGCTAAATACAATGTGGCTTGTGCAATTGCACGCTCACCTTCGCTTGGGCCTACTCGCTGAAATATATCCCATGCGTTTAGGGCGACTTCCATCGCACGCGGATCGGCGTTGCCAATGTCTTCTGTGGCAATAGCAAGTAATCGTCTTGCTACGTATAGAGGGTCACCGCCACCGGCTAAAATTCGACAATACCAATACAATGCACCATCAGGAGAGCTGCCACGTACTGATTTGTGAAAAGCTGAGATTAAATCGTAAAACTCATCGCCGCCTTTGTCATATTTAGCTAAGTGTGTGGGCAATACTTGGCTAAGTACGTGCTCGTCTACGTTGTACTGCCCGTTTTGCTCGGTTGTTAAGTCAACAGCTTGTTCAAGTAAGTTAAGTACTTTGCGGGCATCACCACCACTTGCTTGGCACAGTGCCTTTTTAGCGTTGTCGGCAATAGTTATGTGCTTTTGGCTTAGCTGCTCGTCTTGTTTAAGTGCGCGCTCTATTACGGAGTATAAGTCGGTGTCGGCAAGCGATTTTAAAACATACACACGCGCACGCGATAAAATAGCGTTGTTAAGGGCGAACGAGGGGTTTTCGGTGGTTGCACCTACAAATATAAAGGTGCCGTCTTCTATGTGCGGTAAAAACGCATCTTGCTGAGATTTATTAAAGCGGTGAACTTCGTCAACAAACATAAGCGTTCGCTGTCCACGGCTTTCTAAATTATCGCGTGCTTGCGTTACGCTGTCGCGAATATCTTTTACGCCCGCAGTTACCGCTGACATTTGAATAAGTGAGGCATCAGCATGGTTAGCAATGATTTGCGCAAGTGTTGTTTTACCCACACCTGGCGGTCCCCACAAAATTAAACTGTGGCAGCGCCCCGCCACAATGGCTTGATGCAGTGGTTTATCAGCACTTAATAAGTGCTGCTGACCAATGTATTCATCAAGTGTTGTAGGGCGCATACGCGCGGCAAGTGGGCGTACATCGGGTCCAAAATTAAAACCTAAATTACTCACCGTTACTCTGATCGTCTATTTCAACACCTTCTGGCGGTGTAAATTCAAAGGTGGTTTTATCAAGTAATGTATTTACTTGAGGGTCGCTAAACGTAAATGACGACAGCTGCCCAGAGTTGTCGGTAACCACTAATTCAGCAAGCCCTTGCTCATTACCCGCAAATGTAATATCTAGCTGCTCTACTTGGCTTTCAACCCCTTTATTGGGTGTTACGCTAAAACCCTTACTAGTAGCAAGTACACTGTACTTCTCCCATTGCGCAGGGTCTTTAGATGTAAGCAATACAAACGGTGTTGAGTCGATCAAGCTGCTAGTTTGCATAATGGTTACTTGCTCAGCAAAGCTGTCGAAGTAATATGTTTTGTCACCATTTGATACAAACAAAGTGTCGTCTGGATTAGTTTGCTGCCATCGGATCATCATAGGCTGTTGAAGCGCTATTGTGCCCTCGCCTTGCATGACTGCTTGACCTTCTTTGTCAGTTACTTTTTGTGCGAATTGCGCTTTAAAGCTTTTTAAAGTCGCTAATTGGTCTTGTAATGCTTGGCTGTCGTCAGCAAAGCTTGGTGCAGCAAGTACGCTGCCTAATACTAATAATAAGGCGTTAAATTTTTTCATGAATTTGCTCCATTAGGTACTAATACATCGCGAGCGCCGTTATGGCCTGGTGAACTCACGATACCCGATGTTTCCATTTGTTCTACTAAACGTGCTGCGCGGTTATAGCCAACACGTAATTTACGTTGTACTGACGATACCGATACTTTGCCGGTTTCAATTACAAACGATACGGCTTCGTCATATAGCGGATCGTTTTCTTCATCTGCGTTTTCGCTAGCTTCGCCGGGTAATAAAATATCTTCGCTTGCATCGCCATTAAGTATTTCGTCAATATAATTTGGTTTAGCGCGCGCTTTCCAATCGTTTACAACAGCGTGTACTTCATGGTCGTCTACAAACGCGCCATGCACACGCTCTGGTACGCTAGTGCCTGGCGGTAAATAAAGCATGTCGCCCATACCTAGTAAGTTTTCTGCACCTTGTTGATCAAGTATGGTACGCGAATCTATTTTGCTCGATACCTGAAACGCCATACGCGTTGGTATATTTGCTTTAATTAAGCCGGTAATTACATCTACAGACGGACGCTGAGTAGCAAGCACTAAGTGAATGCCTGCTGCACGTGCTTTTTGGGCAATACGTGCAATTAGCTCTTCTACTTTTTTACCTACAATCATCATCATGTCGGCAAATTCGTCTATTACTACAACAATACTTGGTAGTTTATCGAGCTCGTCTGGGCCTTCTTTCATTCCGTCGGTGTCTTTAAATAATGGATCCAGAATTGGGTAACCCGCTTCTTTGGCTTCAAGCACTTTTTGGTTGTAACCTTTTAAGTTACGTACACCTAATGCCGACATTAACTTATAACGGCGTTCCATTTCGCCTACACACCAACGCAGTGCGTTAGCGGCTTCTTTCATGTCGGTAACTACTTCGCACAATAAGTGCGGAATACCTTCGTATACTGAAAGTTCAAGCATTTTAGGGTCAATCATGATCATACGTACATCGTCAGGACCCGATTTGTAAAGCAAGCTTACTATCATGACGTTAACGCCTACAGATTTACCCGAACCTGTTGTACCTGCTACGAGTAAATGTGGCATTTTACCTAAGTCGGCACATACTGGCTGACCGGCAATGTCTTTACCTAGCACCATGGTAAGTGGTGACGGATTTTGCTCAAATTTTGGCGCGTTTATTACTTCAGACAAACGAACAATTTCACGGTGTTTGTTAGGTAGTTCTATGCCTACATAGGTTTTACCTGGAATAACTTCTACAACACGTACACTGATTGCCGAAAGTGAACGGGCTAAATCTTTAGCCAAACCTGTAATTTTAGACACTTTAATACCGGGCGCTAAATCAAGTTCAAAACGTGTAACAACGGGACCTGGATATACAGCAACAACGGTAGCTTGTACGTTAAAGTCGAGTAGTTTTGTCTCTACTAAGCGCGATACTGTATCGAGCTCTTCTTGCGAAATTGGGTTTTTAGCTTTATCCGGTCTGTCGAGTAAATCAAGCGACGGTAATGGCCCCGGTGGTGGCTCTTGCGTTAGTAATTGCTCAAATTTTTCTTTAGCCGTTGGCGGCGGTTGATACGCAGGTTTTGCTTTAGGCATAGGCCTAGCTGGCGATACCACCGTTGTAACTGGTTTTTCAGGCTCTATAACGGGGCTTTGATCGAGTGCATTTAATGCAGCTTCTGTATCCATTGGCTCGTCGTCTATGGCGCTAAAGCCAATCTCTTGATCGAGTATGTCGTCAAGCTCATCAAACGGCATAAAGTCGTCACTAATTTGTGGCTCGCTAAATGGCGTTTGCGGTTTATTGATTGCTTTTTGTTTATCTGCTTTTTTATCTGATGTAGGTAGCTCTATTTGCTCATGAATATCGTCTTCAAAGTGAGCGTCAGCTTCATCGTTATTATTTACTTTGCCTGCAGCGTGTTCTCGGTGCATCCAGCCTTTTGCGTACGATACAATAAAGCGGTAAAGCCTAACCATTAAATCGCCAAGGTAATCTACAAAATCAACCCACGATACGCCGGTTAGTAATGTTAAGCCTGCAAAAAAGAAACACAGCAATAATATAGATGTACCGGTAAAGTTAAACGCAGGCATCATGGCTGATGCAATAACATCGCCCACTACCCCACCAGATGAGAAGTTATAAATATCGTCAAAGTTTATACTACTAATAGCCGTCGCTGAAGTAATAAATAAAGCAAAACCAATGACACGCAGCGCTAAGGTGGTGTAATCAAGCTGTAAAATACGGTGAGGTTGTTTAAATAACAAATAACCAAATAACTGAATGGCCGCAGGCACTAAGTAGGCCAGCCAACCAAATGTGAGTAATAAAATGTCGGCTATCCATGCACCGGCTGCTCCTGTGATGTTGCTTACTTCGCTAAAACTAGTTTGCGACCATGCAGCATCTGCTGGATCAAAGCTGATTAAGGCACATAAAATAAATATTGCCATAAAGGTGCTGATAATCAGCCCTGTTTCTAATAGTCTTTGCACACCGTTTAGGCGCATAGTTTCCTATCCCTCTTTATTATTCTATTCGCACTTGCTTTGCAGTCAAATACCTTAGCAGGAAATGCAATTTGTTGCACTTTATCTTAACCTTCATGGCCTGATTATGAACAAGTTTTTATAATTTGAGCGCATCATGTTTAGATCTTTGAAGATTGATTTTAGTTAGCCTAAAAATTAACAACTAATATTGTAGCTGTATTATAAATAATATTAAGCAATGTAAGGGCGGATAATGACCCCTTCTTCACCTTTTACTTCTTCCATTACTACATAAGTTCGGCTTTCACTTACGTTAGGCAGTTTTAATAATATGTCGCCTAATACACCACGATATTCTGACATATCATTTACGCGCGTTTTAAGTAAAAAATCAAAATTACCCGATACCAAATGACATTCTATAATTTCTTCGTGCTTTTTAACGGCCGCACTAAACTCATCAAATACGTCGGGAGATGTTTTAGTAATTGTTACTTCTACATACACCGATAAACCTTGTCCAAGCTTAGCTGGATCGACCACTGCTTTGTAGCCAAGGATGTAGCCTTCTCGCTCAAGCTTTTTCACTCGCTCCAGACAGGGCGTGGCGCTTAGGCCAACTCGTCTGGCCAGTTCAACATTTGAAAGGCGTCCATCATGTTGTAATTCCATTAAAATTTTACGGTCAATTCTATCTAATAATTGATGCATAGTACCAACTAGTTTTTTATGCTGTTTATTTTTATTATATAGATGATAACACTAGATTTGACTTTAAAAAAGGTGAGACACACGCCCTTATGATGAATATAATAGTGAAAAATGTTAATCCGTTCTTAATAAGGCAAAAGTTATGATTATTGGTGTTCCTAAAGAAATTAAAAACCATGAATACCGTGTAGGTATGGTTCCTGCGAGTGTTCGTGAATTAGTAAACCACGGTCACCAAGTGATTGTAGAAACTGATGCAGGTATGGGCATTGGTTTTACTAACGAAGATTACACGCTAGCGGGTGCTGAAATTTTAGCAACTGCTGCTGACGTTTTCGCTAAAGCAGACATGATAATAAAAGTAAAAGAGCCACAAGCAGTTGAACGTGCAATGTTACGTGAAGACCAAATTCTTTTCACTTACCTTCACCTTGCACCTGATCTTCCACAAACTGAAGACCTTGTAAAAAGCAAAGCTATTTGTATTGCATACGAAACTGTAACTGACTCTCGCGGTGGTTTACCGCTTCTTGCTCCTATGAGTGAAGTTGCTGGTCGTATGTCTATTCAAGCTGGTGCTCAAGCGCTAGAAAAATCTAACCACGGTCGTGGCATGCTACTAGGTGGCGTACCTGGCGTTGAAGCTGCTAAAGTTGTTGTAATTGGCGGCGGCATGGTTGGTCGTAGTGCTGCACTTATGGCTGTTGGCATGGGTGCTGAAGTTGTAGTACTTGACCGTAACATCGACGTTTTACGTGCACTAGATGCGCAATTTGGTAATAAAGTAAAAGCTATTTACTCAACTGCTGATGCACTAGAAAAACACGTACTAGAAGCTGACTTAGTAATTGGTGGCGTACTAATTCCAGGTGCTGCTGCACCTAAACTAGTAACTGCTGAACACATTAAAGCAATGAAACCTGGTTCTGCAATTGTTGACGTTGCAATCGACCAAGGTGGCTGTATTGCTACTTCTAAAGCAACGACGCATGCAGATCCTACTTTCATCGTTGATGAAGTTGTTCACTACTGTGTTGCTAACATGCCAGGCGCTGTTCCTCGTACATCTACGTTTGCACTTAATAATGCAACATTGCCTTTCATCATTAACCTTGCAAACAAAGGTTATAAAAAGGCATTACTAGATGACGCTCACTTCTTAAAAGGCTTAAACGTAATTAAAGGCCAAGTAACTTACAAAGAAGTAGCTGAAGCGTTCAACATGGAATATGTTGACCCACGCACAGCGGTAGAAAACGCGTAACTACTATTGTTACCGCTTATACCTAAGTAATTATTTAGGTATAAGCATTAAAAAAGCAGCTAATTAGCTGCTTTTTTTGTGTCTAAATTTTAGATTTATACCAATCACACTAGATAAAACGCTTGATAATAAAATCGACTTTTACACGCTTAGCTTGGCCTAGTAATTTTTTAACTGGCTGCGGGTAATCGTCCATCGTTTCTAAATCATCGGGGCCTGTTAAACGTCGGCAGTGTTGTAAAATTTCCTGCTTTTCGTTATCAATAGCATCCATAATTGTTTGCTCTGGATCTTCTATTAAAATACCGTTTTCGATATCAAGACCCCATGCACGCGGATTTAAGTTATGCCCGCTCAGTAAATGTTTTGTTCTATCTGAACAAATACCTTTTAAATGAAACGAATTGCTTTCATCTTTCCACAGATACACGTTTAAATTACCGTTATCGATATGGCGCTTTTGCGTTTTTACAAACTTATGTAAAATGGTTTCGTATAAATAAGGTAATGCACCTATTTTACTAAACGGCTCGCTTGGCGGTAAATAAAAGTCATTTGCTGTTTTATCGCCTACAACAATAGTCACTTGCTTACCCTGCTTTAATAATCGACGCAGTGATCGCATAAGCGGCGCCGGAAAATTAAAGTATGGCGTATACAACACAAGTTCTTGCTCTGTGTTATCAAATAACGCTTTTATTAAACGATTTAATTCGTTATTACGACGCCCGAGTCCTAAAAACAAGCGAATACCTAATGCTTGCGTATTTAGCTGCTCTGCTGCGTTATAACTTGCGACTTTTAAATCACGCATTAATTGCTTTTGATCAAGCTTAAAGTCGTGCAAACGCTTAAGCGGTCGTGTGTCTATGCGCGGCACAGCCACTGAACTAAGCAGCTTTGTTTCAATAAAATCAACTACTGAGTCACACAGTTCGCTCTGCGTTATTAAAAAGTAACGATCGAGTCTGTAGCGCTCGTTGTATTGCAAGTAAACGTTGTTTAAGCTTGCACCGCTGTAAAGTAAGGTGTCGTCAATTACAAAACCTTTTAAATGCAATACACCAAAAAGCTCTTTAGCTTTTACAGGTACGCCATACACTTGTACGTTCGATTTAAACTTTTCTAAATCGTCACAGTATAAGCTTGCGTTGCCGTCTGATTTATCTGCGCCAATTAAACCACGTTGCGCACGATGAAAATCCACCAGCACTTTTACCTCAAGTGCCGGGTTTGCCAATGACACACGATGCAGCGCTTCTAAAATCTCACGGCCCGCTTCGTCGTCTTGTAAATACAACGCCGTAATATAAATTCGTTTTTTTGCGTTCGCTATTAAGCGTAGCAATTGCGTTCGGTAATCTTGCGCATTGGTTAAGACGTTAACGTCTTTTGAAGTCAACCCGAATGCGGGTTTTTCCTGCCAAAATAACATAGTTGCCTATTTGCTTAGGTCACATAATCTATCAGTGACAAATAAAATTAGGTAAAACATAACAAAAAAAATCAAAGGGGTCATGAAATAACGCTGTTTTGTTGCCTGTTAGTCTATTTATTGAGCTACTTAGGCATTTTAACTGTAAAAGCACAGAACTCTAGTACACAATACTGCACAGCTTTTCGATTTAAGAAAAAAAATAATCGCGGATTTTGTTTACATCTGCCTTGTTTTTCTTAGAATCAAGCGCATTAATGAGCATATTGAACACCGTATTAAACGTTTAGGAAAAATAATGACTGAAGCAAAACATTGTAAGCTACTAATTTTAGGCTCTGGCCCAGCTGGTTATACTGCCGCAGTATATGCAGCACGTGCAAATTTAAACCCTGTTTTAATTACAGGCATTCAACAAGGTGGCCAATTAACAACCACGACTGAAGTTGAAAACTGGCCTGGTGATGCACACGGTTTAACAGGCCCTGCGTTAATGGATCGTATGAAAGAGCACGCTGAGCGCTTTGAAACTGAAATCATATTTGATCACATTAATAAAGTAGATGTATCTAAGCGCCCTTTCACACTAACTGGCGACCAAGGTACTTACACATGTGATGCATTAATCATTGCAACCGGTGCATCTGCTAAATACTTAGGCTTAGAGTCAGAAACTAATTTCCAAGGCCGTGGTGTTTCGGCCTGTGCTACGTGTGACGGTTTTTTCTATAAAGGTCAAAAAGTAGCAGTTGTTGGTGGTGGTAATACAGCGGTTGAAGAAGCGCTTTACTTATCTAACATTGCTGATGAAGTACATGTTATTCACCGTCGTGATAGTTTCCGCAGTGAAAAAATACTTGCTGACCGCCTTGCTGAAAAAGCAGCAAACGGTAACGTTGTAATGCATTACAACCGCACGCTTGACGAAGTACTAGGCGATCAAATGGGCGTAACAGGCGTGCGTATTAAAGATGCACACTCTGATGCAACTGAAGAGCTAGATTTAGCCGGCGTATTTATTGCTATTGGTCACAAGCCAAATACCGATATGTTTGTTGGTCAACTAGAAATGAAAGATGGCTACTTAGTTGTAGAGTCTGGTCTTCACGGCAACGCGACTCAAACAAGCGTAGAAGGCGTTTTTGCTGCAGGTGATGTGTCAGACCACATATACCGTCAAGCAATCACATCAGCGGGTACAGGCTGTATGGCTGCACTTGATGCTGAGCGTTTCTTAGATAATCTATAAGCGGTCAAAATAATTTAGAAGGGCTGATTATTCAGCCCTTTTTTTATACCTAAAATATAGTTACACTTTTATGATCAATTATAAAATAAGTACTGTATGAGAAATCAGCTATACCAATTAAGCGAAACCGATATAGCATTCCCCAACCCGGAATACGCATTAGAATCCCCTGATGGCTTGTTAGCAATTGGTGGCGATTTAAGTGTGCCTCGCCTTAGTAATGCCTACAAAAGCGGAATATTCCCTTGGTTTAGCGAAGATGAGCCTATTATGTGGTGGTCGCCAAGTGAGCGAGGCATTTTTGAGCTTAATGATTTTCATATAAGTAAGAGCCTGCGTAAGCATTTAAAAAAGCACCCTGTAAGAGTAACCATTAATAATGCCTTTGAGGAAGTGATAGAAGCCTGTCGCGATCAACGCCTTGATACCGATGGCACCTGGATCACCTCTGACATGCTCGACGCGTACGTTAATGCACACAATGCAGGCATTGCACATAGTTTAGAGGTATGGAGTAACGGAGAGCTTGCTGGAGGCTTATACGGCATAATGCAAAATGGGGTATTTTGTGGCGAGTCAATGTTTCATCATCAAACTAATTGCTCCAAACTTGCTATGTGGGCATTGGTAAATTGGCTTAAACGTCATGATGCACATTTTATTGATTGCCAGCTAGAAAACCCTTATTTAATGACCCTGGGTGCACAAGTAATCCCCCGTTCAACATTTTTGACTAAACTAAAAGCTGCACATAACTATACTGTTAACCCTATTATGTGGGAGCCACAAGAACTTGACGCAATCTATGAATGAGCAACTTCCGGCACGTGTTGGTTTAACCCAAGAGTTTGACTGTAGTTATTTACCCAACAGACGCGAGCAACTTTTAGTTATTCTTGACCCTAGTTGCTATAGCACCGACAAATTTGAGTCTTTATTGGGCTTGGGGTTTCGTCGCAGTGGTAACCAAATATACCGTCCGCACTGCCCAATATGCAGTGCATGTAGTTCTGTACGTGTATTAGCACAAGAGTTTATGCCCTCAAAATCGCAAAAACGTAAACTAAACAAAGCAAAAACACAGTTTGAGGTAAAATATTCAACGCAAGAGCGACCTGAGTACTATCCACTTTATAGCAAGTACATATCTATGCGTCATCAAGACGGAAGTATGTATCCTCCTGAAAAAGAACAGTTTCAAAGTTTTTTACTTTGTAGTTGGCTCAAAATCACATTTATTGAACTATGGCATGAAGATACTTTAGTTGCCGTTGCTGTAACTGATTGTATGAACAGCGCTATTTCAGCAATCTATACTTTTTTTGACCCCGACTTTGAACACTATAGCTTAGGCTCGGTAATGATATTAGAGCAACTTAAGTTTGCTAAAGAGCAAAATAAACAATATGTGTACTTAGGCTATCAAATAGACGAATGCGACAAAATGAAGTACAAAACTCAATTTTTACCTGCCCAAAAACAGCTCAATGATGAGTGGGTGGCTATTTAATTTGCAAATATAGCCCCTGCGCCTTTACTTATTGGTGTATTTTGGGCAAAATCTGCAGCGTTTAACTATTAAAGAGGTGTTACGCTAAACATGGCGAAAGAAGACGTAATCGAAATGCAAGGGACAGTCCTTGATACTTTACCAAATACAATGTTCCGAGTTGAGCTAGAAAATGGTCACGTAGTTGTGGCTCATATTTCAGGCAAAATGCGCAAAAACTATATCCGTATTTTAACCGGCGATAAAGTAACGGTAGAAATGACTCCTTACGATTTATCAAAGGGTCGTATCGTATTCCGTGCTCGCTAAGTAAGTGCGTAAACGAGATTTAGTTTTTGGCTAGTATTTCACTAGCTTTAAGCGTTTATTAAATGTAATTGATAGACATTGACTAGCAATTACATTTAATAAACAAAAAGCCCAGTTTTTACTGGGTTTTTTGTTGCCTATAAATAAAGTCAAATAAAATGGCCCGCTATTATTTAGCGGGCCATTTTATTTAACTAAACTTTTTAACTACAGGCTTTACGCAGGCGTTAGACTGCTCTCGTAATCAAAGTGAATCTTCTTGTCTTTAACCGATACTTTAACCGTACCGCCATCAACAAGTTCACCAAAGAGTATTTCGTTAGCAAGCTGCTTTTTAAGCTCTTCTTGAATAACACGCGCCATTGGACGTGCACCCATCGCTTTATCGTAGCCTTTATCTGCCAACCACTCACGTGCTTTAGACGTAAGCTCAAGGTTAACCGATTTTTTATCAAGCTGCGATTGCAGTTCCACAATAAATTTATCAACCACCATTAAAATAACGTCACGTTCAAGATGATTGAACCAAATTATATTATCCAAACGGTTTCTAAATTCAGGCGAGAACACTTTGTTAATTTCGCCCATTGCATCGTGCGTATGATCTTGCTCAGTGAAGCCAATCGACTTACGTGTTGTTTCTTGCACGCCAGCATTGGTCGTCATTACAACCACTACATTTCTGAAATCGGCTTTACGACCATTATTATCAGTTAACGTACCGTGATCCATTACCTGTAGCAAAATGTTGTAAATGTCTGGATGCGCTTTTTCAATCTCATCTAGTAGTACAACTGCATGTGGGTTTTTAATCACAGCTTCTGTTAATAAACCACCTTGCTCAAAACCAACATACCCTGGTGGTGCACCAATTAATCGGCTTATTGCGTGGCGCTCTACATATTCCGACATATCAAAACGAATAAACTCAACACCCATGCACTTAGCCAGTTGCTTAGTTACTTCTGTTTTACCCACACCGGTTGGGCCTGCAAACAAGAACGAACCCACTGGTTTTTCTTCGCTTGATAAACCAGAGCGAGACAGGCGAATAGCAGATGTAAGCGCATCAATAGATTGATCTTGCCCAAACACAAGCATTTTAAGATTACGGTCTAAGTTTTTAAGTGTTTCTTTATCTGTTGACGAGACGCTTTGCGCAGGAATACGTGCCATTTTAGATATAATTAGTTCTATATCTGCCACGCCAATGGTTTTTTTACGTTTAGAACTCGGTTGCAAGCGCTGGCTTGCACCGGCTTCATCAATTACATCAATTGCTTTATCTGGCAAGTGGCGCTCATTAATATATTTAGCACTAAGCTCAGCGGCTGCTTTTAATGCTTTTTGAGTGTAACGAATACCATGGTGCTCTTCGTAACGCTCTTTTAAGCCGTTTAATATTTTAGTGGTATCGGCAACACTTGGCTCAAGTACATCAATTTTTTGAAAGCGACGTACCAATGCACGGTCTTTCTCAAAAATATTTTTATACTCGTTGTAAGTTGTTGAACCCATACAACGTAACTTACCACTTGAAAGGAGTGGTTTAAGCAAGTTTGATGCGTCCATAACACCACCAGACGCCGCGCCGGCACCAATAATAGTATGTATTTCATCGATAAATAAAATAGAGCCTGGCTCTGCTTGTAGCTCTTTTAATAAGCTTTTAAAACGCTTTTCAAAGTCGCCACGGTATTTAGTGCCCGCAAGCAATGCACCCATATCTAGCGAGTACACAACGGCATCTGCAATTACTTCTGGTACTTGCTTATTAACAATGCGATACGCTAAGCCTTCAGCAATGGCTGTTTTACCAACGCCCGCTTCACCAACAAGGAGTGGGTTATTCTTTTTACGACGACACAATACTTGTACCGTGCGCTCTACTTCGCTGTCGCGCCCGATCAGTGGGTCAATGTTACCTTCACGTGCTTGAACGTTTAAGTTTGTTGTAAAGCTGTCTAGCTTGCTTGCTTCTTCATTTTGAACTTCTTGCACTTCATCATGAATATCATCGCTGTCGTTACCTAATTCATCATCGGCTTTAGAAATACCATGCGAAATAAAGTTAACAATATCTAAGCGCGATACATCGTGCTTTTTAAGTAAGTAAACAGCTTGGCTTTCTTGTTCAGAAAAAATAGCGACTAGTACGTTTACGCCTGTAACTTCATTTTTACCTGACGATTGCACATGGAACACAGCGCGTTGTAGCACACGTTGAAAACCAAGTGTTGGCTGGGTTTCACGTTCTTCTTCTAAATCTGGAATGACGGGTGTTGTTTCGTCAATAAATTCTAATAATTCGGTTTTTAAACCAGAAATATTAACACCACACGCGTTTAGGGCTTCTCCTGCAGAAGGATTATCTAACAGCGCAAGTAAAAGGTGCTCTACGGTCATAAACTCATGACGGCGAGTGCGCGCTTCACGAAACGCGGCATTTAATGTGAGTTCTAAGTCTTTGTTTAGCATTGGCAACCCCTTACTGAGATAATAATTTATACCACAACAATCGGATGTTTGATCACCCTAGATTGGTATTTATACCAATTGTATAAAATTGGTATTTATTCCTGCTCACAACTACAAAGCAGTGGATGCTCGTTATCACGCGCGTAGCGGTTAACTTGTTCAGCTTTAGTGTGGGCTACGTCGGCACTGTAAACACCGCATATGCCCTTACCTTTTTCATGAACCTGAAGCATCACGTCGGTTGCTCTATCGCTATCCATATTAAAAAACGTCGTTAAAACTTCTATTACAAAGTCCATCGGCGTGTAGTCGTCGTTATTTAAAACAACTTTATATTTTCGCGGCGGCTGTAGCTTTTGCTTTTCACTGTCGCGAACTGTGTCGATAACACCTGAATCTTTCATACCACTCATAATTAAATATAGTCTTGTCTTTGTAACTCAAGCAAACTTGAATAAAAAATAAATAAAATGTTAAAAAAATAACTCAAAACACTTGACTGGTTGGCTAAATAAACTACAGTCAAACGTAGATTGATTAAACCTTAGTCAGTCTAGCAAATAATACAATTTAGAATAACTAAATTAGTCAACTTATTGAAGGATGTAGAAGTATGGCTTGCGGTAAAGTTAAATGGTTCAACAACGCTAAAGGTTTTGGTTTCATCGTAGAAGACGGCTGTGAGAATGATATTTTCGCTCATTACTCAACAATTGTAATGGACGGTTATAAAACGCTTAAAGCTGGTCAAGATGTAACATTCGAATTAGAACAAGGACCTAAAGGTCTACACGCTAAAAATATTGCCCCAGATGGTGACATTATTGAGTGACTATTGTTTTGTTCGACTAAAGCGAGTGACCTTTTAAGATCCTCGCTTAATTCCTTAAGCATACTAACTTATCTCTTCTCCTCTATTTATTGCCTCTTTTCATTCAAATTCAACCCTTTTCCTTGAATTTATTTTATATACCCCAATGTTCTAAGAGTTGATTGTTTAACTGCTTATTGGGCATGCTCAAACTCTAGCCCTTTTTATTTAAGCTTGTTACACTCTTGGTGCTAAAAATTGCGTATTAACGCAGCAACTAATCCAACTTGTCGCCTCTTATATATGTACTAGGCTAAAGGCTGATTTATTTTTGTTAATTTTTTAGCTATAAATACAATTCCAGTTCGTCAGGTGTGACTATTCTGCTTTTATAAAAGAGCAACGCTGAGTACCAACACCTAACAAACTATTCATTACGAGCGTACGTGTGCATTAACTCGTTTAATAATATGTACTCACTCATCAGTAATGATTTTCTTTGCATTGTTGAATAAGACCTTATCGGTCGACTATCTAGGAATGATGATGACATCAAAAATTATCTATACAAAAACGGACGAAGCTCCGGCACTAGCAACTTATTCGTTGCTACCGATCATCCAAGCATATACAAATGCGGCCGGTGTTGAAGTTGAAACTCGCGATATCTCATTAGCAGGTCGTGTAATTGCTAGCTTCCCTGATTATTTAACACCAGAACAACGCATTGGTGATGCACTAGCTGAACTTGGCGAGCTTGCTAAAACACCAGAAGCAAACATCATCAAATTACCAAACATCAGTGCATCTGTACCACAGCTTCGCGCTGTAATTAAAGAGCTTCAAGCACAAGGTTACGCACTTCCAGATTACCCTGTTGAACCTAAAAATGATGAAGAAAAAGCAATTCAAGCTGCTTACGACAAAATTAAAGGCAGTGCAGTAAACCCAGTACTACGTGAAGGTAACTCAGATCGTCGCGCGCCAGGTTCTGTAAAAGAATATGCACGTAACAACCCACATTCAATGGGCGCGTGGAGCAAAGATTCAGAGTCTTACGTTGCAAGCATGAGCGAAGGCGACTTCTTTGGTTCAGAAAAATCAGTCACTGTTGATGCAGCCACTGATGTACGTATTGAACATGTTGCAACTAACGGCGACGTTACAGTACTTAAACAAAGCACGCCGCTTTTAGCTGGCGAAGTTATTGATGCATCAAGCATCAGCGCTTCTAAGCTTCAAACTTTCTTAGCTGCAGAAATTGATGCTGCTAAAGAAAAAGGTGTTTTATTCTCGCTTCACATGAAAGCGACAATGATGAAAGTATCAGATCCAATCATCTTTGGTCACGCTGTAAAAGTATTCTACAAAGATGTATTTGCTAAACACGGTGAGCTTTTTGAAGAGCTAGGTGTTGATGTAAATAATGGTTTAGGCGATGTATATTCTAAAATTCAAACATTAGACGATGCTAAGCGCGAAGAAATTGAAGCAGACATTCAAGCTGTTTACGCTAACCGCCCTGCTATTGCTATGGTTGACTCTGATAACGGTGTTACAAACCTGCACGTACCAAGTGACGTGATTATCGATGCGTCTATGCCTGCTGCAATCCGCTCAAGCGGTCAAATGTGGAATAACGATGGTAAATTACAAGACACAAGCTTTGTAATTCCAGATCGTTGTTACTCAGGTATTTACCAAGCAACTATCGACTTTTGTAAAGAAAATGGCGCGTTTGATCCAACTACTATGGGTAGCGTTCCAAACGTTGGCCTTATGGCTCAAAAAGCTGAAGAATATGGTTCACACGATAAAACGTTTGAAGCTAAAGCAGATGGTTCTATCCGTGTTGTTGATGCAAACGGTACTACATTACTTGAGCACAGTGTTGAGCAAGGCGATATTTGGCGCATGTGTCAGGCTAAAGATGCACCAATCCAAGATTGGGTTAAGCTTGCAGTAAGCCGTGCACGCGCAACGGGCGTTCCAGCTATTTTCTGGTTAGACGAAAACCGTGCACACGATGCAGAGCTAATCAAAAAAGTAAATAAATACCTACCAGATCACGATACAGCTGGCCTAGATATTCAAATTTTAGCACCGCTTGAAGCAACATTGTTCTCATTAGCGCGTATTAAAGAAGGTAAAGACACTATTTCTGTAACAGGTAATGTTTTACGTGATTACCTAACAGATTTATTCCCAATTTTAGAGTTGGGTACAAGTGCTAAAATGCTTTCAATTGTTCCACTTATGAACGGTGGTGGCTTATTTGAAACTGGCGCAGGTGGTTCTGCACCTAAGCATGTTCAACAATTCGAAAAAGAAAACCACTTACGTTGGGATTCTTTAGGCGAATTTTTAGCACTTGCTGCTTCTCTTGAGCACCTTAGCGTAACGACGGGTAACAACAAGGCACAAGTACTTGCTGATACACTAGATAAAGCGACAGGCACTTTCTTAGCAGAAAACAAGTCTCCTTCACGTAAAGTGAAAGAAATTGATAACCGTGGTTCTCATTTCTTCCTATCTTTATTCTGGGCACAAGAACTTGCTAAGCAAAATGACGACAGTGAACTTAAAGCACAGTTTACTCAAATCGCTAGCGACCTTGAGTCTAATAAAGATAAAATCGTAAGTGAGCTTAACGATGCGCAAGGCCCTGCTGTTGATTTAAGCGGATACTTCCTACCTAATGACGATGCAGCGTTTAAAGCAATGCGTCCAAGCACTACATTTAACGATATTCTTGCTAAATTAGTATAAATATTAGTTTGAATTAAAAAGCCGCTTACTTGTAAAAGTAAGCGGCTTTTTTGTGTTTGAATTTTGTAAAAAGGCCGCTATTTATAAAATAGCGGCCTTTAAATAATTAAAGTGTATTTAGCCTGAGCTCTAGTTATTTAATTACTTAGTATATGCGCGTGGCATTTTTGAATCAGTCGTATAACGGTCACGCAGTTTATCTTGGCGAGATTGTGTAGACACCTCAACGCCATTAATAAACATTTTGTTCACGTGGCTGCTTAGTTCAAACGGATCATTACTCCACATTACTACGTCAGCTGCTTTACCTACTTCAAGGCTACCTGCATTGATACCAAATACATCAGCAACGTTTGATGTAACCGCTTTTAACGCGCCTTCTTGGCTCATACCGTACGACACAGCATTACCAGCATCAAAACGCAGCTGGTAAATGTTGTGGCTTGCATCGCCACCTACTGTTAATAATACTTTTACGCCTGCTTTTTCAAGCACGCCTGCATTATCTAAACTCGCATGAAGCGAATCAAAACTTGCTGGTAAGCTATCCATTGCACTAATAATTACTGGGATATTTGCTTTAGCAACGCGCTCTTTAACTACAACAGCATCTTGCGCACCGTTAAGTACCAAGTTAATACCAAATTGCTCTTTTACTTTAATAAGCTCAATAATATCTGCCGCACGTGATACGCCAACCACTAATGGCATTTCGCCACTGAGTACTTTTGCCATTACTTTGTCTTCAGTACTTGGCTTGTCGTCATCTTTTTTAGCTTTTTTACCGGCTTTAGTTTTGTGCTCATCAAGCTTATTAATAAGTGTTTGCAAAGTAAAAGCACGAGAACCTTTACTACGCTCACCTAAGTAAACAATTAAAGCCGCTTGTTTTTGCATGTTGCTGTCAAAACTACCACTTAAATCAACAACACTAGCTAGGCCCGAAAAAATACTATCGCCACCATGAGGGGTAATTAAATCGCGTGTTACGCCGCCTTTACGCGCATAAGGAATTAAGCTTGAATGTGCGTTGTAAGCCAAGCTTACATCAAAATCAATACCGGCTTTTTCCTCGCCTGCATCGCGAGAGCCCGCAACTGCACTTACTTCAACTAAACCAAGCTGGTTAATACTTGCAATAAAGCCCGGAGTTACGATTTGACCTTTTGCATCAATAATTTGATCGGCTTTAATTTCAGTTGGGTTAATCGCTGTGATTTTACCATCTGTCATTACAATGCTTGCCGCTTCTAATACACCTTGATCTGATGACGTATGCAATGTTGCATTAATAATTGCTAGCGATTGTGCGCTTACAGCACCAGATGCTAATAATCCTGCAGCAACCAGAGAAAGCGAAAACGAACGTGATAAATTTTTCATTCTGGGTGCTCCTTATTGTTGACCTAACATAAAATCACTTGTTGCTTGATACGCGCTGTCGTTTCTATCGTAAACTTTTGCACCATCAACAAACACTTGTTCAGCTTTAGCATAAACACTAAATGGGCTTTGATTCCAAATAACCACATCGCCCTGCTTACCGGCTTCTAGTGAACCTGTTTTGTCATCAATACCAAGTGATTTAGCCGCGTTAGCCGTGATCCATTTAATAGCGTGCTGCTCAGAAATATCAAAACCATTTTCGTTAGCGCGGTACATAACCTTGCCCGCTTCTTGGTTTAAGCGCTGAATTGTTGTATCTGAATCTGAGTGAACAACTGCACATGAATTTTTAACTGCATCAACAATAGCTACGTTTTCTTGAACCATGTCGTAGGCTTCCATTTTAAAGCCCCACCAGTCTGGCCAAAGTGCAGCACACGAGCCATTCTCAGCAAGTAGGTCAGCAATTTTATACGCTTCTACACCGTGATGGAACGTACCCGCGTCATAATTAAATTCTTTTGACAGGTCAATCATCATTGCCATTTCTTCGGCTTTATAACAATGATTATGAATACGTACTTCACCTTCAAGCACACCACGCAGCGTATCGTGTTTAATATCACGTACTGGTGCTTCTGGGTTTAAACCTGACGCGTAATCGGCATCGTATTTATCCCATGCACGTTTGTACTCAGCGGCTTCAGCCCACGCCATACGATAACCTGCCATATTACCCATACGGGTTGAAGGCAATACACCTTGACGACCATAAACACGTTTAGGGTTTTCACCACACGCCATTTTTAAACCGTATGGCGCATCAGGGAACTTCATGCCTTGCATAGTGTGTGCAGGTACGTTTTTAAGTGTAACACCGCGTCCACCAAATAAGTTAGCTGAGCCTGGTAAAATTTGCAGTGAAGTAATACCGCCTTCGCGAGCACGGTTAAAGCCTGGATCTTGTGGCCAAACAGAATGCTCAACCCACACTTCAGCAGTGTTAGGGCTGGTCATTTCGTTACCATCTTGATGCGACTCAACCGAAGGGCTTGGGTAGGCACCTAAATGCGAATGCACGTCAATAATACCCGGTGTTACCCATTTGCCTTGTGCATCAATTGTAATATCAGCTGTAGCAGTTAAGTCTTTACCTACTTGTTGTACCTTGCCATCAACAAGTAATACGTCAGCATCATCTAAACGCTCACCAGTACCGGTAAGTACTGTTGCATTTGTAATAAGTGTGCTTGATGTAGCTACGGGCTGATAAGTGCTTGGGTAAGGATTTTTGTTGATTGTTATTTTATCGTCTTGCGGGCCGTTTTCTTGGCAACCTACAAGTGCAGCCGCTAAGCCAACTGCTAATAAAGAAGGTGCAAATTTTTGCATGTTGTTTGGATCTCCTGTTTTTTTGCTACTTTAGCGAAAGCTAAGGAATAAAGCCAAAAAAACAGGTGAAAACGCAGTTAATTAAGATGAATATCTGTAATTATTTCTTTATATAATTGTTATACAACTTTTCCAGCGCACCTTCGGTTGTAAGCGATGGATCTTTACTAATAAAGTGCTTAACCGTACGGGTTACAAAATCAGAGTTTTGCTTATGTAACTTTGAAAAATCTTTAATAATTGTATTACCATCTTTAGCCGCAGTTACTTTGTCATGGCGGTGACGATACTGGCTTAATGCTTTATTAAAATCGCCTTGGTAGTCTTCAACCAATATTTTATAAAAGTCACTTTTTTGTACGTTTAAGTCATTAATGCAGTAATTTAACGCCTCTTTAAAGTCGGTAAATATCATGCCTTCTACATCAAATTCTTTCGTTTTTTCGCGTACAGCTACTTTGGCATCTTCTGTGGCATAGCTAAAACCCGTAAACGCTAAACGCTCTGCCGCTTCTTTACCTAATTTCATACCCGCTTGAATACTATGGGCAAACTCATCGCTCATGTCGCCTAGTTCATTTTCTTCCCACATGTTATAAACACGCAGTGGTTTTGCATATTTAGTGGCAAGTTTTTTTTTCATTTTAGTAAAGCGTTCATCTATCGTCATCAACCTTTCGTTATGTAAAAGTGCGTGGCACTCATAACAAGCCGCAATAGATATAAAGTCAGCCTCTTCACCTAAATCAACAATGCTTTGTAGCATATGCAGCGGCGGACAATGGTCGCGCTCTGTCGCTTCACAGCCACAATAAAAACACTGGTTAAAATGCTGCTGATCGCAAGCGTATGCTTGCTGATAATAACTGGCTAACGTTTTGCTCACTGGTGCTCCTAAAAAAACACGACAAAATTATGGGGGCGATAATAACAGCCTGAAAAAATAAGTCAGCCGCAAAAAAGCATTTAATTTAATTATTTTACAGATATCACTTAACACAAAACAGCGCTTAAATAAGCGCCGCTATTAAACCAAATAAACCACCAAACACACCACCCCACACAACAAGCCAGCCTAAGTGCTCGCGGATCATGGTTTGAATAATCTCTTTAACCATTTTAGGAGTAAGCTCATCTAAGCGCTCATCAACTAGTTTAAGTACCGTTTTATGTAGGCTTTCTGCGCTATTACCTTGTGAAAGTGTTTGGCTTACTAATACTTTAAAGTCGTCAGTTTGAGAAATTTCACCAAGTGAGTGTTGCATTTTTTCAATAAATTTTTCGCGCATTGGCTCTATTGCCGCTGTGCCACCAAACATACCCAACATGCTACCAAACTGAGATTCTTCAATAACGACAAGTAAATTGTCGAACGCAGGGTTTAAATCAACATTACTAATTATTGGTTCAAAGTCGATATTGGGCTGCGCTTTATTGAGTAAATTATTAATTTTTTGCTCTGAAAAGAACTCCGTTAATATTAAATTACGAATTGCTACTTTAAAACTTTCAAACTTAAGCGCTATAACGCCTGAGCCATATAAAAACGGGACTTTTTCGAACAACATATGAATCGCTAATAAATTAGTTACCGCACCTGAAAGCGCAAATAAACCAACAGATAACACAATTGCTTGGTTAAACATAAAACCGACAACAACACATAAACCCGCTAGCAAATTGGTTATTAAACTTTTGTTCATTTTTACTCCATTACAGTAAGTATAATTTTTATGCAATATAGTCGTTAATTTTACAACGTTTAGATTGTTAAATTAATACCTTTTTGCCATAGTTTAAGTATCTGTTTAAAAGGCGAGCAATTGTTATGTGGAAAACAGTAAATGAGCACATCAGCCAAGCCATTAATTTTGACTTTAAACACACCTATAAACGCCAATTACAAAGTACAAATACCGATAAACTATTTCATGTTACCAATGGTACGCATAACTACTTGGTTAAAATAGCCCTAAAAAGCGAACTTGAACGTTTAGAAAGTGAATTTATTGGCTTAAAGCTGTTGGCGCAAAATAGTAATTTTAAAGTCCCTGAATGTATTGTAACCGGCGCTAATATTGAATTTTCATTTATTGTTTTACAGTGGCTTGTTTTAGATAAACAACCCCACGACACTTGGGCAACTATGGGAAGCAGCCTCGCTAAAATGCATCAAAAACACGACCAAGCTATGTTTGGTTTTGATGTAGACAATTACCTAGCGACCACAGTGCAACCCAACCGCTGGCATAAAAAGTGGGATGTATTTTATGCCGAGGAACGTATTGGTTGGCAATTACAGTTACTCGCTGAAAAAGGCATTAACTTTGTTGAGCCCGAGCGCTTAATTAATGCCACAAAAGAGCAGCTTCATAGTCACCAAGTAGAACCCTCATTACTGCATGGTGATTTTTGGCGTGGAAATATGGGCTTTTTAAAAGCAGAGCCAACGGTATTTAATCCGGCTTGTTATTATGGTGATCGGGAAGTGGATATTGCTATGAGCGAACTTTTTGCTCCCCTACCTGAAGACTTTTATAGCGCCTATAACCAGCACTATCCGTTATCGCCAAATTACGAAAAACGTAAGTTAATATACCAGCTATACCCCATTTTAAATCACGCCAACATCTTTGCCGGTCACTATCTTACTGAAGCTAAACAACATATAGAAAAGCTGGTATTTGAAGGTATAAAATAAGTGTCATAAGCTGCATTTCAGCACTATATTTAATGAGTAAGTAGGCGTTCATCTGTAAGCGATTAAGTTGAATCTAACTTAATTATTTATAACTGGAGTGATTATGAAAGATTTTTTATCACAACGAATAACGTGCCCACATTGCGGACACCACATACATTTAGACTTAGACGCAAGCATGGGCGATCAAGACTACATAGAAGATTGCACTGCCTGCTGTAACCCAATTCATTTAAATATGCATATAGATCATGCTAACAATAAATTAGAGCTACACGTAGACAGTGACGACGAACAAATATTTTAACTTAAGCCTGATGGCGTAAGTAGTTTTCTACCGTATTTACAATAGTGTAAGTTTGCTGATCAACTTCAATATTAAACTTGTCACCCACTTGCGCTGCACCAATGTTTGTAATGGCGAGTGTTTCTGGGATTAGGTGTAACCAAAAGCCTTGTTCGTCAACCTCGCCCACGGTTAAGCTTGCGCCATTTATCGCAACAAACCCTTTATACAACACATACTTTTGCCACTCTTTTGGCAAGCTGAGTTGTATTTTGCAGTTATTCTCAAGTTTAACTATTTGAGAGATATGTGACGTACAATGAATATGCCCAGACACTATATGCCCGCCAAGCTCAGTACCAAACGTAACAGAGCGCTCATAATTAACTAAACTGCCTAGCTCAAGCAAACCTAAATTAGTTAACTTTAGGGTCTCGTCAATCACATCAAAATGCACTTGCGCCACCACATCGTGATTACTTAGCTCAACTTGCACAACGGTTAAACAACAGCCATTAATAGCAATACTTGCACCTAAATCTAAATGTTTAACGTACTCATCGCTTACCGATACAACTAAGCGTAAAACGCCGTCTGTTTGAGTTTTAGAGACCACCGTAGCTTGCGTTTGCACTATTCCTGTAAACATAAAATCACTTTAAATTATTACAAAGTGCTAGTTTAACGTATCAACTCATAAAATCATTCACTCCTGTGATTTTTATTTGAAACACAATAGATTACAATTGCCGCCTGTTTTATCAAATAGCTGTTTTTATGACCTTTTGTAATTGGGAAGCTAAGCGTTTACTTTCCCTCGCTTTACCTGTTTTTTTAGCGCAAGTAACTCTTATTTTAATGTCGGTCGTCGATACAATCATGGCCGGACAAGTAAGCCCTACCGACTTGGCCGCACTTTCTATTGCTACTGGTATTTGGAATCCTCTTTTACTTGGCCTTCAAGGTATTTTATTAGCGCTTACTGGTATTATTGCGCAGTTTTCAGGTGGCGATGATCGCAAAGGGATTAGTCATTATTTTCAACAAGCTCTCTATTTAACAGCTATTTTATGCTGCGTAGGCTTTTCTATTACCTATTTAGCCGACACCATTATTTTTAAACTAGACACCAGCCCAGCAATTGCAAATCTTGCGTATGATTACATTCACTTTGTTAAATGGGGCATTTTTGGTTTTTTAACTTTTACCGTATACAGAAACGTTACCGAAGGCATGGGTATGACCAAGCCCGCGTTTTATATCAGCCTACTGGGTTTAGCCGTAAATATTCCGGTTAATTACATTTTTATAAATGGCTTATTTGGCTTACCCGCTTATGGCGGCGCAGGTTGTGGTATAGCAACAGCAATTGTTTTAACCGTTATGGCAATAGCGCAAGTTACCTATTGCCACACAAGTAAAAAGGTAGATGCCAAAGGCCTGCTTTCATCATTTAAAAAGCCTAACCTAACAACCATTGGTATAATTACAAAATTAGGGATACCAATCTCATTGGCCACTTTTTTTGAAGTTACTTTATTTGCGTGTATACCGCTGTTTATCGCGCATTTAGGCGCAGTTGCAGTCTCAGGCCATCAAATAGCAGCAAGCGTAACCACTTTGTTATTTATGATGCCGTTAAGCCTATCTATCGCTATAAGTATTCGTATAGGCAACTTATTTGGACAAAATAAAATGACCGAACTTAAAGTTGCGGTATCTACTAGCTATATTTTAGCAATTGCGATTGCATTATTTTTAGCACTCATAACATTTCTCGGTCGTGATTTAATTAGCCAGCTTTATACAGACAGCCCTGCGGTAATGGCATTGGCTTCATCAATTATGATTTTAGCGTGTATTTATCAGTTACCGGATGCACTACAAGTTGCAGCAAATGGCATACTTCGAGGGTTAAAATACACCACGCCTATATCGTATATCACGTTTATATCGTATTGGTTAATCGGCTTTTGTTTAGGTTACGTATTGGCAAGAACAGACATAATTGTGCCAGCAATGGGGCCGCATGGCTTTTGGGTAGGAATAATAGTTGGGCTTAGTGTTGCTGCTATTTTATTAATGCTAACGGTAAAAAAACGTCTAAAATATGAATTTCTTAAAATTGATACACTTAATCAAAACTAATAAACTCAGCCTTAAAACATTACCAGCTACAATGCTGGTAATGTTCGTTTTTGCACTTACCGGCTGTAGTAAAGCACCCAGCAGTGTAAACGCAACTTATGTTGAGCGCTTAAGTAGCACCGTTAATGTAAATACAACACAGCCTGCGCCACTTAAGCAACTCCCTTTACTGCAGCCTACCCCAATAGCACAAAGTGACTTAACACTGAGCATTGTTGAGCTTGCAGGTATTAGCCAATGTAAACTTAACGTGCTTATAAGTGAGCACAACAATCAATTAGGTAAAACCGCCAGTGCTGCGGGGCAATTAAAGTATCAAATAAACTTTATTAAAAGTGCGCAAGTTTGTTTAAATACACTTGATAAAAATAGCCCTAGTTACACAAAAATACTCGCTGCCAAAAACTACAAAGAAACACACTTAATGCACTTTTTTAACGCCATGTTATTTAAAGAGCCAGAGCTTAATAAAACATGGCTGTTAACATCAAACGAGCTAAGTAGCGAACCCGCAGGCTTTAGTGATACCTTGCAGGCGCTCAAACAACTTGTACTTATTAAGCAGCAAATTAACGCTAAAGAATTTAATAAAATTAATAGCGATTCTATTTTTAGTGCACTCGAGCAGCTTAATAAATTTCAATTTAACCAAGCACTCATTCAATCAGTCCGCAAGCAGGTAGTGTTAAATAACAACGCCACACAGCTTGTAAAAACACTAAACTTGAATACGTTGTGCCCAGAGGATAAAAATAATAAAAAAGCAAAAATCATAAGCAACGTATTTCAAAAGTTTTACCTAAAAGAAATTCAGCCCTATCAAGCGCAATTAACTGGTTATTTAGAGACACTACAACCGCTTTATAATGAGCTTTGGTTTAACGAAAGTATCTCAAGTCCTCAAATTAATAACTTAGTAAAAACGGGCTCGACAAGTAACTTACTGAACTTACTAAAAAGCTCTGCTAAAAATCATGTGATTTGGTGGCAAGGTTTTTATAAAACGTGTGAAATAAGCCCAATATGAATAAAAAAACGGCAAATAAACTTAAAAACAACAAACTTGCTTGATTCACCAACCGCCACGCTATATATTAGCCGCCGTTGTTAAGCAATTAACACCTACTTAAATAAAGTAATACGACTGTAGCTCAGTTGGTTAGAGCACTACCTTGACATGGTAGGGGTCGGTGGTTCGAATCCACTCAGTCGTACCAACATTTAAGAAAAGTATAATTGAAGGAAAAAGCACTACCTACTCTTGATCACCCGGTCCAAAGGTCAGTAGTTCGAATCCACTCAGTCGTACCAACATTTAAGTAAAAAGTATCACTGAAGGAAAAAGCACTACCTACTCTTGATCACCCGGTCCAAAGGTCAGTAGTTCGAATCCACTCAGTCGTACCAGCATTTAAGTAAAAAGTATCACTGAAGGAAAAAGCACTACCTACTCTTGATCACCCGGTCCAAGGGTCAGTAGTTCAAATCCACTCAGTCGTACCAAAATTTAAGTAAATAAGTATCATTGAAGGAAAAAGCACTACCTACTCTTGATCACCCGGTCCAAGGGTCAGTAGTTCAAATCCACTCAGTCGTACCAACATTTATTCTTAACTTAAAGAGTAAATCTATTTAAGTAAAACCTCAAAAATTGTACGACTGTAGCTCAGTTGGTTAGAGCACTACCTTGACATGGTAGGGGTCGGTGGTTCGAATCCACTCAGTCGTACCAATTCAAAGTAATAAAAAAACCAAAGAAAAACAAACCAACGTAGCCCATAGAGCTGCTACTTTGTACCGTTTTGACATAAACGTATATGAAAAATTAAGAGAGTTTGGTTTTACATTTGAGTTTTAAATAATTTAATTTTTTTTACCGTAAAATCAAATACCCGTGTAGGTTAGCTGTACAACGTAATTTAAAAGCGTTTGCTAACCTACAGAAGCTCAATGTATCAACATGAAAATTCGACTGTAATCTCTCCTAAACCTTCGTACTTTATTGATGTTTTTTTATTTATATCTAATTGCATTAGACCGTTATAAGAGCCGGTAATAAAAATATGGCCTGCTTTTAATTCAAACCCATTTTCCGTTAAAAAGTTAATAGCCCAATATAAAGGAAGTTGCGGCAAACCTGCAGGATGCGTCCCTGCATAGCTTTGTAAATCTTCGCCCTGTTTAACATCAATATTTATATCACTGCTCTCATATGCTTTTTTAACGTCTACTTTAGAGCCTAAATATACACCTTGATTAGATAACCCATCGGCCAATTTTTCATAGTGTGTTGCTTGATAACCCTCTGGAAATCTGTTTTGAATAAGCTCCAACGCTAAATGGGCACTACCAATGGCATTATCTATTTCCTCATCTTTATATTCTTTATAGCTTGCTAGGTCTTTGTTTAACACAAATGCAATTTCTGGCTCAATGAGCGCTTTATTATTTTTTGTGAAAAGAGCACAACGTCCCATAGATTTAACCGGTGCATGCAAAAGCGGCGCGAGAGTAATCGTGCCATCACCTGATGGAAGCATACATTTCCAACCATACACTTTTTGATTATTTAGCTTAATCATCAACTTCTGAACTGCTAAAACGTCGTCTATAGAATTAAGCGTTATATCTGATGATAAGTCAGGTATCGCAATGCCTTGCTCTCTTTTATTTAGTAAATGCTTAGCGATATGTTCAAGCAAGATTGAGTTATCCACTGTAGTTCCTTTTTTGCTATTGAAAGTTATTTGCATAGTAATAATAACAGTGTTCTTGACAATTAAACATATGACGTTTAGATTTGTCGAACGTTATTCTTTTGCGAATTAACTTCTTGTTAAGTGAGTAAACTCTCAAAGGTTGAACTTTATCTGACGACACGACACACAAATATATGGAGATCACTATGCGTTCAAAGAAAAAATTGCACTCGGTGTTTTAGCCGCTCTCTCAAGCTGTTCATTTGCTCAAGCTGTTCATTTGCTCAAGCTGCTACAAACGATAAAGTAAAAGACGATACTGAAGTCATTGTTGTAACGGGTGTTCGTTCAAGTCTCGAGGCCGCATCATCTCTAAAACGTTACAGCGATAGTGTTCAAGATAGTATTGTTGCTGAGGATATTGGTAAGTTTCCCGATCAAAATGTGGCTGAGTCTTTACAGCGTGTTCCTGGTGTTTCAATTAACCGTGTAAATGGTGAGGGCTCAAAAATAACTGTTCGTGGTTTTGGCCCAGAATTTAACGTTGTTACATTAAACGGGCGGACATTAGCCACTTCTGAAATTGGTCGTTCATTTGATTTTCAAGTATTAGCAGCAGAGCTAATATCGGGTGCTGATGTCGTTAAGTCACCTACGGCTAAAACGCCTGAGGGCAGTATTGGTGCTTATGTTAACGTTAAAACAGCACGCCCTTTAGATAATCCTGGATTACATGTACTTGGCTCTATAAATGCCAAATACAGTGAACTTTCTGGCGAGACTAGTCCTGAATACTCTGCGTTATTTAGCAATACGTTTGCTGATGAAACATTTGGTTTTAATATTGCCCTTTCACAACAAAAAAGTGATAACCGATACGATTCAATGGGTACTACCCGTTGGTTATTACTCAATAATGAGCCAGGTGTGATTGAAGGCGACATTCATAATTTAGATGGCAATGTGGTTTCGCCAACTATGCTTCGCCATGCAGGGCGAATTGAATACGCATTAGGGCAAGAGCATCGCGAACGTACAGGCATTAATACCAGTTTTCAGTGGGCACCTGATTCAAGCTTTACCAATACCTTTGATTACATGTATACGGATCTCTCAGTAGAAACTCAAACTCAAGGTTTGCAAGCCGGTTTACAGTATCCTAATTGGCGAAATGTGGTTGTATCAGACAACGGTACTATTTTATCAGGCACTAAGTTTTCGGGTAAAACACTGGGCGGAACCGGTGAAAATGTTGATTTTAGAATTGATGGCTTATTTCAAGAGCTGGAGTCAAAATCAAAAACACAGGCATTTGGATTTAATTCTGTAAAAGAATTTGATGTATTAACGCTTGAGTTTGATATAAGCCATTCAACATCAAAATCAACGCCGCGTAGCGACTTATTAGTTCCTAATTATATTTCACCGGAGCGAAACGACAGTTTAAATTTTGATTTTAGAAACACTGATACCGTTAATTTAGACACAACCATTGATTATGCTTCGCCGACAAGCGTGAGAGCACATTGGAATCAAGTTTCACATTACGAATTACAAGACACGATTACGGAGCTGCAAACAAAAGGGAAATACTTACTCGATTTAGAGTTTGCTGAAAGCCTAACCTTAGATTCAATCGATTTTGGTATTGCGTATTCAGATCGCGAAAAAGTAAGAGATCGCTTTGAAACATTCCATGAAGATAACTGTGGTTTAGTAGCACCGAATGCCGATATTTGTGGCGAACTTAGAGATATGCCTGATGACATCTTTTCAGCAAGTCCCTATTCAGATTTTTTAAGTAGTGAGCCGGGTAATTTTCCGCGTGACTTTTTGTTTGCTGATATAAATAAATACCATAGCGCTATTCGTGATATGACCAAAAATCCAAATTGGCCAAACGAGCAATATAACGAAATCGCATCATCAAGCGTCACCGAAGAGAAAATAAGTGCTTATTCGCAGTTTAATCTCAGCGGCTTAATTGGTGATTACGATTGGCGCGGTAATGTGGGAGTCCGTTATGTAAAAACGGATACAAGCTCAAGCGGTTACGGTAAAAGGCGCCTAGGTTATACGGGCGAGCTTGATAATGGCCAACCTTTATTAGTTGTTGATTACACAGACTCAGGAAGCCTTAAAGCCAAAAATAGTTACACTAACTGGTTACCTAGCGCTAATTTTAGTATTAATTTAAGTGATAACTTATTGGTAAGAGCCGCAGCGGCTAAAGTTATGTCGCGCCCTGCCATTGACGACATTGGCGTACAAACAACGTATACCGATATGCAAGCAGGTAGCTTTTCTCAAACAGGTGGCAATCCTTATTTAGCACCTTATAAAGCTAATCAATACGATTTATCTTTTGAATATTATAGTGATAGCGGCGATTCTTACGCGGTTAACTTTTTCAAAAAGGATATATCTAGCACAATTGCACAAATAACTTATTTAGATAATACGCCTGATATTTGGGATGGGTCGCAATACGTTGATTCATCAGTAAGTATTGATGGATACGGCAATGTAAACGAAACTATTAATACTAAACAAAACCAATCAGGCGGCTCAATTACTGGAGTAGAACTTGCTGTACAACATAATATGGATTATTTACCGAGCTTTTTAAATGGCTTAGGTGTGCAAGCAAACTATACATGGGCTGATACTACAAATAAAAACACACAAAAAATAGAGCTTCCAGGTGTGACCGACCCAGGTGATAAATTAGAGGGATTTGCCGAAAACTCTTATAACATTGTTGCCTACTACGACAAAAATGCATTTCAAGCGCGTTTAGCCTACAACTGGCGAGATGACTTTTTAAGTAGCCGAGCTGGTATACGTAGTGGTGGATTACCAGAGCATACTGCGGCTTATGGTCAGCTCGACTTTAGTATGTCTTATGCGGTTAACGATAACTTTACGCTAACAGGCGAAGCAATAAATATAACTGATGAACGTACCTATCAATATGCCGATGTAAAAGAACGCGTTATTAATACCCAATATACTGGTCCGCGTTACCGTATAGGTATACGCGCTAAGTTTTAACGCTTTATTGAAATAACCCAAATTGCTATAAAGATCGCTCATCAGCGATCTTTATTATATCCCCACTATGTCAGTTTTAAACATATAAACAACGATTAAAATTAGTTACCACTCCCCCTATTTTGTGCACATTACATTGACCAGTCAAACATAATATGTTTAGATTAAAGATATGAGCGAACTTATATATTACGACCTAAAACAAACATCAGGAATGGCAGCAAGCCTTTCTGTTCAAGTGGCTAAAGAAATTGGCAGACGCATTGTGTCTGGATCATTTGAAGCCGGCAGTTTAATTGATGATGAAGATGCACTCGCTAAACGCTACCAAGTAAGCCGCGTAGTAGTACGCGACGCGGTAAAAATCTTAGTAAGCAAAGGCCTACTTGATGTACGCAGAGGTATTGGTACGCGTGTACTACCTCGTGATAGATGGAATATGCTAGACGATGACGTATTAGCATGGCATTTATCAGCACCACCTAATCGTAAATTTTTAGAGCAATTAATGGACGTGCGCCTAGCCTTTGAGCCAAAAGCAGCACGTTGGGCAGCTGAGCGTGCGCGCCCTGAGGATTTAATTGAAATTGCAGCCGCATGCGAGCGCATGGCTAAAACAGATAACAGCGCAGAAGATTTTATTATTGCTGATTCTTTATTTCATAAGGCCATTATAAAAGCAGCGCAAAATAGCTTTTTAGCTTCTATGGAAGGCGTTATTTATTCTGCACTTTTAGTTAGTATTAAAGTAACAAATAAAGACCCGCGCGATAACGGTGCATCTATTCCGTTTCATCGTGAAGTATACGAAGCCATTGCTGCAAAAGATGGTGATAAAGCCGAATTCCTCACCGAAAAACTCCTAAAAGATGCCAGCTTTCGTCTTTCTGCGACAGTAAATAACAAATAGCCATTGTTTATTGTCGCAAATTCATATAAATAGTACGTATAAATAAATAATACGGACACTAAGATACTATGAGCGAATTAACATACTACGATCTAAGACGCAGCAGCGCCATGTCACCTAGCTTACCGGTACAGGTAGCTAAAGAATTAGGCCGTAGAATTGTTGCTGGCACATATACTCCTGGCACACTGATTGATGATGAAAACCGTTTAGCCGAACGTTTTCAAGTAAGTCGAGTTGTTGTTCGTGATGCAGTAAAAATTCTTGTTGGTAAAGGGCTTTTAGATGTACGCAGAGGCATTGGCACTCGCGTAAAAACCCGTGATAACTGGGCATTGCTTGACGATGATGTTCTTGCGTGGCATTTAAGCGCCCCACTTAATCCTGAGTTTTTAACTCAATTAATGGAATTTCGTTTAGCATTTGAGCCCAAAGCAGCCAGTGTTGCAGCGCTTCGCGCAGAGCCTGAAGATATTAAAGCCATTGAAGATGCATTAAATGAAATGCAAAGCTCGGTAAGCGATTTAGATAAGTTTGTTATTGCTGATGCACATTTTCATGGCGCTATTTTACGCGCTTCTCATAATGAGCTATTTATTTCGATGGAATGCGTTATTTTTTCGGCGTTGCTTGTGAGTATTAAAGTAACAAACCAAAGTGCACAAAGTAATCATGCTTCTATCCCGTTTCACCGAGAAGTATTTGATGCTATTGCCACCGGTAATAGCGAAAAAGCACAAGCCCTTACAGAAAAGCTTTTAGCAGATGCTAAAGCCAATTTAGCTAAGTTAATGGATATTTAATTTATTTTAAATAGCACCGCTAACTCATCATTTATTGTGAGAGGAATGATGAGTAGCGATGCAAGCACAACAACGTTTTATCGCAATCTTATTAAAATTAATTAAAGATAATATTCAGCATAATTTTTAGCATTAGTCGTAAATTCTTCTAAACCCATTCCGGCTTTATACAAGCCACTTCCTAAACCAAAACCCGATGCCCCTGCATTAACAAATTCATCCTGGTTTTGAGGCGATACACCGCCCACAGGGTAAATATCAATACCCGAAAGCACTGTTGTAATTGCTTTTAAGCCTTTTGGACCTGCTGTATCTGCTGGAAAAAACTTAAGCGCGTCGGCACCGGCATGCAATGCAGCAAACCCTTCAGTGGGTGTATAAAATCCAGGTACGCAGTACAGTCCTTTTAATTTACTAAAACGGATCAGCTCTACATCGCTATGCGGAGATATAATAATACGACCGCCCGCTTTAATTACCTGATCAACTTCGTCTTTAGTAACAACCGTGCCCGCACCAATAATGGCTATATCTGCGTATTTATCACTTAATAACTTAATACTTTTTAATGCATCAGGAGAGTTAAGTGGCACCTCTATAACGCGGTAACCAATATCAATAAGTACCTTTGCATAATCAAGCACTTCTCTTGGTGTAATGCCGCGTAAAATAGCAACCAGTGGTAGTTGCTTCATAGCATGAGTTAACGAAATTAATGACATAATTGAGTTTCCTTTTCTGTGACTAAACCGGCCTGTACAGCAAGTGTAAACATGCCTTTAGTAGATGCAGTAGCACTGCTTAAAATAGAAGAAGTAAAACCTAGTTCTTTTAATGCTTCACAATACAAAGCATTTAAACTTGAGTTACCAATTAAATAAACATGCTTAATGTCGTTTAGCTTGCTTTTAATACCCGCAAGCTCAGCGCCAATAAGTAAACCAGATAAGTAACTAGGTACGTTTTGCAGCGTTAATTGTTTATCTAGCTTTAAAGTACGCGCACTAAATAATGCACTTAATAAACTGCTTTGAACTTGACTAACACCAACGCCTTTTAAAAAGCTTGGCATATCTGTTGGTGTTTTACCTAGTGCCTCTAATCCTTCACCTAAAATGCTTTGTTTAGTCAATAAATCAAACATTTCACCGGTCATGAACGTACTAAGGCTCGTAATAACCGTTTTTTGGTCAGTATCTTTCGCAACTTGAACCCACTTAGAGTGAGTACCTGGTAGGCAAAACATAGTCTCACTCAATGTTTGATTACTTAGCTCACCCGCTGTTTGCTCTACATCTAATACGGCACCAAATACTTGTACTTCTTCACCGCGCATTACATCGCATACATTATTTTCCATAACGTATTTAACACCCGGCACAATACTAATTTGTAAGCCTGCTTTATTATTTGCTTTACAAAGGTTTACGCTCATACTACCGAGATTAGCTGGCGCATTTACATAGCCTGTATCTTGCCAACCAATAGCACCGCCTACCATACCCGCCATAATAATCGGCGTTTTATGTTTTGATAACCAGCCTGATATATAACTAAGTAATACGGTTTCTAAACAGTCGTTTTTAATACAAAGTACGCCCTGCTCACCATTAACAGTATCTAAAATGCTGCCTTTGCCATCGACTAAAAAAGCTCTAAAGTTAGAGCTCCCCCAATCAACCACAATTAATGCTGGTAAGTTGCTTTTGTTATCGCTCATAAGCCTTGCCCTTATTTATTAAATTGATACTTCGTAATGTTTAATAAAATCAAGGTCGGGCTCAATACCAAGGCCTGGACCTTTTGGTAGCGCAACTGTTCCGTTGTTATTTTTAACTTGCTCGTTAATATTTAGAGACTCTTGCAATAACTGCTCTCTAAATAAGTTTGGCGTTGTATCGTACTCAAGCATAGGTTGTACTGGGTGTGCAGCACCTGGTAAATCAGGTAACGCAGCTAATAAATGTAGATTAGTACCTACCGCAATAGCCGAACCCCACACATGGTTTATAACAGGCACAAAATGCGCGTGTGCCATAGCTAATACTTTTTGATATTCGGTAATACCACCGAGCGCACACACTTCTGGCTGGAGTAAATCAACGCAGCGGTTTTTAATTAAATCTCTAAAGCCCCAGCGAGTAAATTCTGCTTCGCCACCGGCAATGCTCATATCAAGTGCTTCACATAAATCGCGATAGCCTTGATGATCCTCTGGTGCAACCGGTTCTTCAAACCAGTACACGCCTAAATTTTGTAGCTCTCGACCTAGCGGAATAGCTTCGCGCGCTGTATATGCATGGTTAGCGTCAACCATTAGGCGCATATCGCGGCCAATACCTTTGCGTACAGCTTCAACAAGCTTTATATCGCGGTCTGGCGAAAGACCTATTTTCATTTTCATGGCCGTGAAGCCCATTTCTTTAATACGTTGGCTTTCTTCGGTAAAGCGCTCTTCCAGATTTGGAAATTTTTGTAGCATCATGCCGTAACCATAAGCCGGAATGCGGTCTCTAAAAGCCCCCCCTAGTAACTTATAAACGGGTTGATCTAAAAATTTACCTGCAATGTCCCACAGAGCAATATCTACACCAGATAAAGACTGAATAGGCATACCTTTTTGGCCATGATCGCGCAATAGGTTATAAACTTTATGCCAAATCACTTCTCTGTCGAGTGGGTCCATTCCCAAAATCATAGGCTGAATCACATGCTCAACAATTGTTTTATTGGCAAACGCGACACCGCCACCGCCAAAACATTCGCCCCAACCTGTAATACCTATATCGGTACGTACTTCAACTAAATGTGCGGTACGTTTAGCGTAATACTGCTGCGAATAACCAAGTTCTTCTTCTAGGTCGTACTGTAAAACGTGGCTAATAATTTGTGTGATTTTCATAGTCTGTTCCTTAAACCTTTAACGCGCGAGAAACACGTTTATATGCAAGGTAGTCATCTAAAGCTAACAACGAACAATCAACACCCACGCCCGATTGCTTAATACCAAAATGAGGTAAATTAATGCTGTATTTAATGCCGTTAACCTGTACTTCGCCAAAGCGTAAATGTTTTGCAAAGTAAGAAATAGTCTCTTCGTTACTACTAAAAATAAATGAACTTAAACCAGCGTCCGTGTCATTTGCATCGCTAAGTACCTGTTCGTTATCACTAAACGTAATAATACTAATAACAGGGCCAAATATTTCGTCTTTGTATAGATTCATGCTCGAATCTACATTTGTAAGTACGGTTGGTTCGTAAAAATACCCATTAACGCCTGTAGGTTTTTTACCACCTAATTGTAATTTAGCGCCTTTTTGCTGTGCATCTTTAACTAGCTCATCAATACGTTGCCATGAGTTAGCATCCATAACGGGGCCCATATCAATGGCCTCGTTTTTATCAAAACCAACTTTTACTGCTTTTGCACGAGTAAGTACTTTTTCAATAAATTCGTCTGCAACGCTTTCGTGTACAAATACGCGATTTGGGGTAACACAAATTTGCCCTGCGTTGGCAAACTTAACGCCACAAATCACATCGGCTGCGTTATCTAAATTCGCATCGCTACATACAATGGCAGGTGCATTACCACCAAGCTCCATTGAATAACGCTTGATTGACGTAGCACCTGTTGCAATTACATGCTTACCCACATTAGTAGAACCAATTAAAGTAAGTACAGAGGGAATAGTTGACGCTGAAATTGCATCGCCTACGGTGCTATCAGTGCCCGAAAGTATGTTAACCACACCTGCTGGTAAGCCGATTTGTTCACATAATTCGCCTACAGCATAAGCAGACAAAGGCGTTTTACTTGACGGTTTTACTACAAGCGGACAACCCGCAGCCATTGCAGGCCCTAATTTATAAGCCAAATTTAATAATGGAAAATTCCATGCTAAAAATGCAGCCGCTACACCAACAGGCTCACGCGAAAGAACGTGGCTGTGCGTACCTTCATTATCTTTTAATTCTTCATCGGCGATATTAACAATGGCATCAGCGTAAAAATTAAGGCTATCAACTAACATTTGAAAGTCGTCAGCGGTTGACTGCCATGGTTTAGCCATTTCTAAATGTACGCATTCACGTAAGTGTTGCTCGCTTGCAATTACTGCATCACGCAGTTTAAGCATCCATTGAGCACGCTCTGTTGCAGGCGTTGTTGACCAACTTGAAAATGCTTCTTGCGCAGACTCTAAGGCCATGTTTGCTTCATTAATACCTGCAGCCGAAATTTCGCCTACAACTTCGAGTGTTGCTGGATTGATAATTTCGGTCGTTGCGTCACTCGTTATTAATTTTCCACCGATATACAGTTGTTTAGAAAGCATTCTGTCGCTCCATTATTATCTACAACACCCTAAGGGCTAAAGTAAGACACACAGGTCTCAATACATAATAACTATTTAAACATATGATGTTTGATTGAGCAAACACAAAATACATTTAGTTAACAAAAAAACTCATATGCCAAGATTTATGAGCATTGCCTTTAATTAACCCTTCCTCTTCACTCGCCATGGCTTTGTGTAAAGAATCGCTATTGCCTATACAAGGTTCTATCCCAAGTACAAAAGGGGGTAGCTGCTCATTGGCAGACCAACCGTTGTAATTAAACCAAAGCCCCAAGTGACTTATGTTTGTTGATGAAAATTCAAACCCGCAGCTTTGCTGGGCTTTATCATCAACCAGTTTTACAATTATATTTTGATCTTTATGAGTGCCCGTATTTAAGTGTTTGCTAAAAACCTTACTTGCAAAACCACTGTTATAGGGCATGACTTTATTTAGCGGCGGGACTTTAGTTGAGCACTCACTCCAGTTAATAAACGGTCTATTAACGTTATAAAAACGACTAAGCCCTTCATCAACTTTAAACTCCATATGTTTGTTATTTATTAAAATACGCATCTCTGGTCTTATGGCAAAAATAGGGTGCGCTGACCAAACAAAAGGGAGATTGTGCGTTGTGTTATTTTTTACGTGGTAATCAACAAGCAGCCGCTTACTGTGTTTTTTTAAGGTAAACGTTCTTATAAATGTAAAAGTAGAGTCAAAAACCTCAGCTTGTAAGCTAAGTATTATTTCTTCATCGCTAATATGGGTATTAGTTATTTGCCATGCTTGGCACCACAATTCACCATGATCATGTGAAAAATGCGTTTTATTGGGGATATGTTCGTACAGCTGAGGAGAAATACCCGGAAAACATTCATCCCAACCACCGCTATCATGCTCAGAAAAATCATTATTTTTTGCAGGTTTTAAAGTGATTTGTTTATCGTGAGCAAGCCACTCTCTATTGTGTTTTAAGCTTACAATAGAGATGACTTTTGCACCCAACTGAGGAATGACTGTAATAGCAAGCTCACTATTTTTTAGCAAAATAGCCTCAAAACCATGAGCCTTACAGTGTATTAAGTTAAGCACTTTAATCGTGATAAATTACAGAACGGCCACCATCAATGATTAAGCTTTGCCCTGTCATAAAACTCGAATCTGAACTGGCTAAAAACACGGCTGGGTAAGCAATTTCTTCAGTTGTTCCATTTCGTTTTAGAGGATGTACATCGCCCATTGCTTTGCGTGAAGCTTGCGGATCGTCTGTTTGCTCCCACGACTTAAACGCCATAGGTGTTTCTATCATGCCTGGGCACAATGCGTTTACTCGTATGTTGTGCTTTGCGTATTCAACGGCTAAGTTTTTAGTTAACCCTATAACCGCATGCTTAGTTACCGCATACGGAAAATACCCCGGTACAATTTTATAAGAATGCACAGAACCTACATTTATAATGCTGCCACGGCCTAACTCTTTCATATGCTCAAGTACGGCTACAGCACACTGCCACATACCTTCAACATTAACCGCAAAGCTATCACGCCACATTTGTGGAGTAACGTCATCTACGTTTCGCCCAGGGCTAATTAAAGCCGCGTTATTAACTAAAATACTGGGCTTGCCGAGCTCATTAACTACTTTTTCAACCATGTTTTTTATAGCCGTTTCGTCGCTAATATCGGTATGAGCAAAAATAGCATCAAACCCTTTGCTTTTTAGCTCTGCTACAACATTTTCGCCCATTTCTTTATTTATATCAGCAACACACACTTTAGCGCCTTGCTCACAAAATACGCGTGCAACTGTTTTTCCAATTCCATCGGCTGCGCCAGTGACAATAGCGACTTCGTTTAATAATCGTGATGACATAGTTATATTCCTTATTTATTGAGCCCAGGGACCAAATCGCGTTCAATGGCCTCAATAGACTTGCCCTTAGTTTCGGGAAGTATGAATGCCATAACAATACAGCCTACAATAGCGACGCCTCCGTAATATAAAAACGTATTTGCTGCGCCCATGTTCTCTAATTGCCAAGGGAAAAACTGCTGAATACTCCAGCTAGAAATACTCTGTACTAAGGCGGCAAAGGGTAACGCGACACTGCGTACTCGGCTTGAAAATATCTCCGAGAATATCACCCACATTATTGGCCCTATCGACATATTAAAGGCGGCTAAAAATGCAAATAAGCCAAATAAAACATACGCAGGACTAATATTTATAGAAGCATTAATAATTGCACCGGTAACAACTGGTAGCTCTTTTTTACTGTAAATAGTGGCTAAATCTGCTTTTAGCGCAACATCAGTGCTGTATATTTTATTTTCGAAAACGTGCAGCTTTGTAATATCTACTTTTTGCTCTGCAACTTTGGTTATTGCTTCACTGTTGAGTGAGTACGTGGCATTTTCAAAACCATACCAAATTGATACGTGCGCAACAGCAATAAGCAGCAAACCGGTAATGGTTAATGTTCTTCTGCCGAGTTTTTCAACAAAGAATATGGCGACCAATGTAAATAATACAGATACCGCACCAAGTACTATTGTTTGTAAAAATGAGTTTTCGACGCTCATACCTATTTGTTCAAACACGGTAGGAGCATAAAACAGACGGCGTTCATGCCGGTTGCGCCCTGCACTACTGCGTAACATACAGCAAGTAACACAACAAAACGCATAGGCTTACTAAACAATACTTTAAGTTGCTCTAGTGCACTGTTTTTTGAATCTTCTTGAATGGTTGCTTTAATATCATTAAGTACTATTTCGGTATCGGCGTTATTGATCCCCATACCTTTGAATACAGCGCGTGCTTCTTCATCACGTTTTTTGCTCATTAACCAGCGCGGCGATTCAGGAATCGTCATTAATAACGAAAACCAAATAATATTAGGCACAATTTCAAAGCCAAGCATATAACGCCAAATATTGGCTTCATTTAACCATTCAATTGAGCCCATGTTTTTAACAAAAAAGTAATTAACAACAAACGCAAATAAACTACCTAACGTTATAAGCAACTGATTAACTGATACAAATTGGCCGCGTTTATTAGCGGGTGCAATTTCACCAATATACATAGCTGAGACAGTTATAGAGGCAAATGCGACCCCTCCTATAAAGCGTCCAACAACCAGCATGGGGTAACTTACCGCAAAAGCAGAAATAACCGTAGAGAGTGAATACGTTAAAGCAATGCCAATAAGTACCTTTTTACGACCAAATTTTTGGCATAAAGTACCTGTAAAAAATAGTGCGATGATTACGCCAACAATGGCGCAACCCACTACATTACCTGTTTGTAAACTGGTTAGCTCAAACTGCGAGCTAACATAGCGTAACGCCCCCGATATATTGGCCGCGTCTAGGCCAAATACAAATCCGCCAAATGCTGCAATGAGGGAGTACTTAATTGCTTTTGTTGATTGTGTGTGTGTGTCTTTCAATGTATTACCCTTAGTTTTATTTTTATACTTTTACTGTGTTGGTAATGAGTGCTCTACAACATATAAAAGAATAACATTGATAGAATTAGTAAAAACAATATAAACATATGATGTTTATATGTGCAATGTGTTTTTCCTCTCACATCTAATTAATGTAAGAGGAAAAAACACAAAATTAATATTTAAAGTGAATACGTAAAATTAAAAGCCGTCTATTTTAACGCAAGGCTCAAATACGCCTTTTACCGCATTTTTAAATGCAAGCGTAGCGCCGTGAGGTATAGCATTAAATGGGGTATCTTCTAGGCCACATTGTGCTGACGTTACGTAAAGTGTTGTACCATCGTCGCCAAACGCTGGGCAGGTAGGGCGAGGTGTTTGAGTCGCTAAGCTTTGAATTACCTTAGCTTCGGGCGATATGCAATCTACACGTGCGCCATCCCAAAGTGCAATCCACATGTTGCCTTCGCTATCAATTACAGCGCCATCAGGTGATACAGCTGAGCTCGAATAGTCAAAAAACAACACACTTCCTCCTATTGGCGTACCCGTAAGTGAGTCGACGTCAAATCGGTAAATTTTTTGCGTTTTTGAATCTGCGTAATAAGCTCTAGCACGCGACTTATCAAAACAAATACCATTGGGTATGGTTAAATCACTAACAACTTGAGTAAGTACGCCGTTGTGAAAACGATATATAGCCCCTTCGTTTTCGTGAGCATCGCCGTGCATTGTGCTTATCCAAAACCCACCCCACGGATCGGCACGCCCATCGTTACTGCGGTTGTCAGGTTTATCTGCTTCAACGCTGCACAAAAAAGTTTGCTTATGCGTGCTGGTATTATAGGTATTTAGGCCTTTATCACTTGCTAGTAATAAGGTTTCATTGTTTACCCAAGCCAGAGCGGTAACCATATTATCTAAGCGTTGCTCAACTTTATGGTCGCCTTTTTTACTGTGCAAAATGTGGTTTGGAAAATCAACCCAATAAAGCGTTTGTGTGATCGGGTGCCACAAAGGCCCCTCGCCTACAAAATTTAGTGTGCTGTCAAAAACAGTCGCTGTAAGTGTATTCATTTAATTCTCTAAACAAGTTACCAGTTAGTATGAGAACCATCACGCTTTGATAAATGCGGCGCTTCGGTTTCTACAGGGGTTGCCAATCTAAACGCGGCTTCGTTCACTTCAACACCTAAACCAGGTACTTCAGGAATAGTAAATTTATTGCCTGTTAACACATGCTGCTTAGGAAAAAGAAGTGGATCATGGGCACCAAACTCACTAAACGGGCCTTGGTGCGTTTCCATTAAGCCTAAATTTGGTAGCGCTGCTGCAAAGTGATTTGTGGCTGCTGTACACACAGGGCCAAGCGGGTTATGTGGCATAACATCTATATAATGTGCCTCAGCCCAACCAGCCACTTTCATTGCTTCTGTTAAGCCACCAATGTTACACACATCAACACGTAAATACTGAGTAAGCCCTTGTTCTATATAAGGCTTAGCTGCCCATTTAGAACTAAACTCTTCACCAATAGCAAAAGGAATATGCGTTAAAGTACGCAGCGTTTTATACGCATCAGGAGATTCATGTCGAATCGGTTCTTCAATAAAATCGAGTGTATCGGGCTTTAAACGTTGGCAAAACGAAGCTGCCTCAGCCACGCTTAATCTGTGATGGTAATCAATACCAAGTGTAATATCAGGCCCAAGTACTTTACGTAGCTCATTTAGGCAACGCGCTGTGCGCGTTATAGATTCTTGTGGTTCAAAAAACACAGGGTCGTCAAAACGACTCGGTATCACTCTTATTGTTGTCCAACCTAGCGCTATAAGTGCTTTTGCTTCTTTAACTAAATCGTCAAATTTATCCGGATCGGCCTCTGTATAACAACACGCAAAGCACGCTATGTGCTCGCGTTGTTTGCCCCCTAACAACTGATAAACAGGCACTTGTAGTGACTTACCTAAAATATCATAAAGAGCAATATCAATTGCTGAAATAGCAGCCGTAATTACACGGCCCCCTTCAAAATAATGGCTGCGGTATAGCTCTTGCCAAATACGGCCAATTTTACGCGGATCTTGCCCTTTTAAAAATCCAGCAAAGTGCTGTATTGCGCCAATAACTGCTTGCTCTCGATTTGATAAGCCCGATTCGCCCCAGCCAACTATGCCACATTCGGTTACTACTTTTACTAATAGCTGATTACGTTTTCCTACGCAGCCTAAAAGCGCTTCAACAGATTCTATTTTCATTATTATTACCTATGCGTTATTGAGGTTGAGTTGCTGGTAAACGGTATTTATCCATGCGGTCTATATCGTATTTTTCGTATTTTCTTTTTAATAACCAGCGCGGACGCTCTAACGTTAATTCCCATTCAAACAATGATTTAAACATAGTTTTAACACGTTCAGGATTTTTTGCTGCTAAATCTGTTTGTTCACTAATGTCTGTGCTTAGGTCGTATAGCTCTGCTGGGCGGTCTGGGTAACGAATAAGTTTCCAATCATTATCGCGTATTACAGCTCTGTTTTCTTTTTTCCAGTACATCACTTTATGTGGGCGTGCTGTGTTTTTACCTTGAATATAAGGGAGTAAATCAACGCCATCAATATCATTACCTAACGCCTTACCTTGTGCGGCACTGTAAAAAGTAGGCAGTAAATCTAGTGTGCTTACTGGGTAGTCGTAAGTCGAACCTGGTTTAATATGTTTTGGCCAACTAATTAAAAATGGTACACGAATACCCCCTTCTAACTGGTTTGATTTAGTCCCTGCAAGTGGTGCATTATTTGAGGCGTTTTTATCAGATGGGCCACCGTTGTCGTTTGAAAAAACCACAATAGTATTTTCATCTAAGCCTAACTCTTTAAGTTTATCAAGTACATAACCACTGGCTCTGTCTAACCCTAGGGTCATTGCAGCAAGCTCTTTACGTTTACCCGTTAAGTTTGGAAACTTAGCTAAATCTTTAGGATCTGATTCAAGCGGAGTGTGTACTGCGTTAAAAGCTAGGTAGATAAAAAAGGGTTTATCTTTGTTTTGTTCAATGTATTTAGCGGCTTCTTTACCTAACTCATCGGTTAAGTACTCTTTTGGCTCTTCGTAATTACCAAAGTCGCGTTCTAATTTTTTATCAAAAAAATGTTTGTTTCCATTTTTCATTTCTTGTTCTGAATAGTTAAAGTAGCTTCTGTCGCCACCTCTAAACCCTAAAAAAGTATCAAAACCACGTTTTAAAGGATGAAACCTGTCGGCGTCACCTAAATGCCACTTACCAAATACCGCTGTTTTATAGCCCTGCTCTTTAAGATAATCGCCCATTGTTTTTTGATCTAATGGCAAGCCCATATCTGCACCTTTAAGTGCTGAGTTATCGCTCATAAAACCTGGTACGTTAATTTCTTCGTAACCAAAACGTTGCTGGTACTTACCCGTCATTAAACCTGCACGTGAAGGACCGCAAGTAGAATCACTTACGTAACCTTGAGTAAAACGGACACCGCTTTGGGCAAGTTTATCTAAATTAGGTGTTTTAAGCTGCGTACTACCTTGAAAGCCAAAATCACCAAAACCTGCGTCATCAGCAAAAATTAAAACAATATTAGGTTTTTCTGTTTGTGCTTTTGCCATTGCATTAGCACTAACGCAAAAGCCTAAACATACAGAAAGAAGAACAAGTAGCTTATTCATCACAGTTTCCTATTTAATATAATAGTTAAGCACATAGCTAAAAAATATTAATTACACCATAGCTAACATATTGGTTATATTAGACTATTACGGCTAGTTAATTTAATGGTTGAGTTGTAAATAATGAGTTTATAAATCACAATATCGCTACACTAAACAAAACATAACAATATTGCAAACATATGATGTATGATATTTTGAAATTAATTTTTCAATTTCTCACTATTACTTAAGCCTAATAACAGTGTCAGTTTAAAGGCAAAGCCTATTTACTGTGTGCTTAGCTGCGGCCCGTTATTTAGTTTTAAGTATGCATTAGTGTGCTATTAAAGGTGGATTCTAAAATGATAAATATAAAAAACAGCCTTTTTGTTGTTCTTTTTTTATGCAGTTGTTTTTCAGCGATTGCAAACGAGGAATGCCAGTCTTGTCATCAACAACAAACCCACGATTGGAAACAGTCAGACCATGCAAATTCAATGGCTTTAGCCAATACAGATACCGTGCTTGGTGATTTTAATAATATAACCGCGACCCATTTTTCTCAAAAAGCCGTGTTTTATAAAGAAAAAGAGACCTTTTTAATTGATTTGACCGAGCAAGGTACAAAAAAAACGTACACTGTAAGTTATGTATTTGGCTTTGACCCACTGCAACAGTATTTAATTGAAGTTGAAAAAGGCAAATACCAAGTATTTCCCTTTGCATGGGATAGCCGCGCTAAATCACTAGGCGGTCAGCGTTGGTATGCCAACTACGCTAACGAGGATGTAAAACCTAACGACCGTCTCCATTGGCTGCAACCTCTGCAAAACTGGAACGGCATGTGCGCCGATTGCCATTCAGATAATTTAAAGCGTAATTTCAATAGTGAAAAGGAAAGCTTTGATACGCACTTCTCGAATATAAATGTGGGCTGTAAATCGTGCCACAGCGATATAACGGATGAACATAAAACTAAAAAAATAATAAAGACAGCTCAAACAAGCCCTACAAATATGTCGCAGTGGAAAATAATTGGCGATAACAAAATTGCTACCTGGCAAGGTGAGCCGCGCGATAACAGCTTTATGCAAGGCTGTTATGCATGTCATTCGCTTAGAAGCCCGCTGACTGATGGTTTTGATAACAGCCAAGCGTTTTTAGACCAATTTAGTCCTTCATTTTTAGAACCAAATTTGTATCACGCCGATGGCCAAATTAAAGAAGAAGTGTATGTGTTTGGCTCTTTTGCACAAAGTAAAATGTACAAAGCCGGGGTTAACTGTGTTGACTGCCACGATAAACACACCATGAAAGTTAAAACAAAAACAAATGGGCTGTGCTTACAGTGCCACAGTGCGAGCGAATACAACAAACCCGAGCATCATCGTCATAAAGAACAATCAACCGGGGCTCAATGTGTTAGCTGCCACATGCCTACAAACAGATACATGGGCGTTGATGACAGGCGCGACCACAGCTTTAAAATTCCGCGCCCTGACATATCAATAAAATACGATACACCCAATGCGTGTGTGCAATGCCACGACGGTAAAACAAACGAATGGGCAGCAAACACGCTTGAAAAATGGCATGGTAAAGCACCTGCATTAAGTGCAAGCGAGCACAGTATGCTTGAACTGCGCTCATTAAAAGCGATATCGCAAAATGCACATATGAGCTTAATTAATGACTTTTCGTTAAACGAAATAGACCGCGCCAGTGCGATTGCTTATTTAGGTAATTCGGGCGCTGAGCTAAGCGATGCCACAGTAAAAAGTTGGGTTAACTCGCCGCTTCCGCTTATTCGCTTAGCGATTGCTAAAGTGGGCTTTTTACTCCCCGAAGCAGAGCGCTTAAAAAGCTACAAGCAACTATTAACCGACAAATTAAAGTCGGTGCGTGTTGCTGCAGCGCAAAACCTAAGCCAAACAACAGCGCAGTTAAACGGGCTTAATCAATCAATTATAGAGCTTGCACACGCTAATACTGTCAATACATGGCGCGGTGAAGGTAACATAAATCAAAGTATGCTCGCGCTTAATAAACAAGACATAAACGGTGCTATAAAGTCGTTACAAAAAGGCATTAGCGTTGACCCTTACTTTGATGCAAGTTATGTAAATTTAGCCGACATTTATTATCGCCTTGGTAAAACAGCAAAAATGCAAAGCACGTTAAATAGTGGTTTAAAAGCAGTACCTAACTCTGCGTCGCTGCACTATGCAAACGGTATGGCGCTTATTAGAAGCGGTAACAAACCCGCTGCGGTTGATTCGTTTAAACACGCAATGACACTTGAGAGTAATAACGTGCAATACGCTTATTTGTATTTTTTAGCGCTAGATAGCATTGGCTCAACAGCGCAGGCCGTGGGTGAGTTAAAACTCAAAATTGGTGCTTATAATAATGCACAGCAGCTCAAAAACTTAGGAATGAGCTTTGCTCAAAAGCTTAAAAATGCTGAGGATTACCACTTTTTTACTCGTTTAAAATAATTTTTAAAAATTGAATTATTTTTCATTCTAAATTTTTAATTTAGATTAGAGATTAAAATTCAACCACTTAACTTAATAATCTTGTGTTACTTAAACGGTAATACAAGGTTATAACCTCAATATTACAAGCAACATTTAATAAACAAGTAATCAACACATTGCACTTGCAAACATCATATGTTTAAATTGTTAGAATGAATCATTCGTGATTATTTACACTTCTTGATTGCTTATAGCTTTATCGCAATTAAGAGTCGCTGTTTAATTAGCCTGATTCTAAATAACAGATACTGCCGTTGCATTATCTGCACACACAGTAATTATGAAGAAACGGAGTGGTTAAAATGCTTAAACACAGTAAATTGCATACAGCAATATTACTTGCATGTTGTTCTTTATCAGCTTTCACACACACTGCATATGCACAAGAAGAAACAACCGCAAAGCAAGCTAAAAGCAATTCAGACGATTTTGAAGTTATTTTAGTGAGCGCACAAAAACGCGATCAAGCATTAAAAGAAGTTCCCTCTTCAATCGAAGTGCTAAGCGGTGATTTAATTCAAGAAATTGGTATAGATAATGGGTTTGATTTAGTCACCTACTTACCTGGTTTTGGCATTGATGACAGCAGTGAAATACGAACTACAACATTAAAAACACGTGGTATAGGCACTTTTACAAATTCAATTGGCTTACAGTCTTCAAACCTAGTCGTTATAGATGGCGAAGTATTACCTCGCCAATCAATGCTTAACTTACCTATTTCAGATGTACAGCGTGTAGAAGCAATGCGCGGCCCACAAGGGACTTTATTTGGCCAAAACACATCAACAGGCCTATTGCATTATGTAACTAAAAAGCCGCAACTAGATGACCGAGTTTCAGGCACGGTTAGAGCACAAGTTACTGAGTTTGATGGCACTGATTTTAGCGGCACCGTAAATGTACCACTTAACGAAAACTGGGCAGCTCGATTTAACGCGCAATACAGTGATATTGATGGTTGGATAAAAAACACCATGCCTGGTGAAGAAGATTACACCATAGGCGCAAAAACAACGAAAGCTGGTCGCGGCCAACTTTTGTACGACAACGGTGAAGAGCTAAACGTACTATTTCGCTTAGAATATTCAGAGACAGACACAAATTGTTGTTCTCTTACTCGTTTAGGTGGAATAAACCCAGATTTTGGCCCTCGTCCAATCGTTAATGTAAAAGACGATGGCACTATTGAAGGCACAACCTATAACCGTGTAAATCCTGAGTCTACTTTTGAAGAAGCCGGCGGCCCAGTTACATCACGTAATGCAGAAGGTAACTTTGGTAGAACAGAAAATTTTGGCTTTTCAATATCGGCTGATTACTACCTAAATGATGAAATTACACTTAGCTATAATGGTAGCTACAGAGATTTTGATTTATATAACAGCTCAGCATTTTTTACTATTAATTTTCCTGTAGAGCGAACCGCTTTTGGTGGTAACGAATCGGTTGATGTTCTTCAACAAGAGTTTCGTATTTCGTCATTTAATAATGAAAAATTTGATTGGGTATTAGGCCTTTTTTACCATGATACCGACGGTCAGCGCTCTGAAATACGTGACGGTTGTATTGCAGGTAACCGTGGCTTTATTGAAGGCGGCGAATTAACAGGGTGTTATTCAAAGCAATCTACCGATGCTTTTTTAGCTAAATATGCAACTACTGGCGATGACGACCGCTCATTACTAACGCCTTCTCGCTTACTAAATAGTGGTGATTTTACAACTGGTTTTGAAAACGTCGCTATTTTTGGACAACTTGAATACCAAATAACTGAGCAATTAGATGCTACTTTTGGTTTTAGATTATTACACGAAAAAAGTGATGCAACCTTTGCTCGTACAGATTTGGCAACACCTTCTACAGGTGTTGGAATGGAAACATTCAATGAAGTATTAGAACTTGCTCAAACAGATCCATCGCTTATTTTACGCCAAGACGCGCCAACTAAATTTGATAACTCAGACACCGCCTTTATATACAAAGCGGTTGTAGGGTATGACTTTACTGATGATATTCGCGGTTATGTAAATTATTCTACCGGCTATAAAGGGGCATCTTACTTTGTAACAACAAATACCGACCCTGCCGATGCAGACAACTTCCCTACCGATCCTGAAAACTCTTCAAACTTTGAAGTAGGTCTGCGTTCAGCGTATTTTGATAACGATTTACTGTTTAACTTTACGTACTTTGATATGAGAGTTGACGATTATCAAGTACGTGCCAGCCGTGTAATAGATGAAGAAAATAACATTATTTTTGCAGGCTATGTAAACGCAGCACAAGCACGTTCAACCGGTATTGAAGCCGATGTGGTGGTTAAAATATCAGATAAATTAAAGTGGTCATTTAACTACGCTTATTTTGATGCACGCTACGAGGACTTTGCTGATACGCCTATCAATTGTCCTGCTGGTGATGGTGGTTTACTTGCTTCTCGTTGTACAACTGATTCAACAGGCAATCAGAGCTTTGATCAAACGGGTTTATCTTTCCCTAATAATGCTGAGCAACAATTTTTAAGTACTATTTCATATAATACACAAATTGCTGATACAGGCTGGAATGCTAATACACGTGCAGTTTGGCGTTATAATGGCAGCCACACGCAATCAATTAACGAACTTGCCTTTGGCGAATCAGCTAACCCATCGTCAAGCATTTGGGATGGTTACTTAAGCGTAAGCAAAGATAACTTACAGTTTAGTGTATTCATTAAAAACTTATTTGATAAGTCGTACACTACTCGCCAACGTATAAACTCTGAAGGTTTTGGGGAAGCATTCTATCCTCGTGACTGGAGTCGTTATGTGGGGGCAAGCGTTCAATATAGCTTTTAATACATAACGAAAACTGAATATAAAAAAATAGCGCTAATTAAGCGCTATTTTTCTATCTGCATTTAATTACTTACAATGGCTCTTTTCTACCAACTAACTCCCCGTTAGCATCATTTATTACCGCATTGCTAATATCTACATGTTCATTATTACTCCAACGAACCGATACATTATTTATCTTTGTACACGTACCTAAACCAACGTGTAGCTTGCTGTTTTCGCTTTGTGAAAAGCCAGCACCTGTTGCGCCTACAACGCGTTTATAAGTTTGCCCACACGCTTTTATAGTCGCAGTAGCTCCCAATGCCGACACACCAGCGTTAGGTGAGTAACCAATATTAGTGACTAAAAAATTATGCTGCGCGTTTAAAGCTGTGTTGTTGATAAATAAATGCCAACGGCCGCGCTCGTTTGAATAAATTAAGTCAAGATCGCCGTCATTATCGTAATCAAAGGCCTGTGCGCTGCCCCCTGTTGCTCCAAGCTCAGTTGAAATAACACCATGGTCTTGTAAAGTCTCAAAACCTTTACCTTGCTGATTTAAATACAGTAGCTGCTCGTTAGCTTTTGCCGGATTGCCATAACGTAATACAAATAAGTCACTCCAACCATCGTTGTTAAAATCTCCGGCTACAGCACTGGTTGTAGGTTCGCTAAGATTAATATTTAGCTTGGCTGTTGCATCAACAAATTTTCCTTGCTGGTTTTCTAATAATACCGCTGGTAATGGTTCAAGCCCTTTTACTTTGGGTGAATTAGTCACTCTTTTAATAACACCCGCTGTAGGCGATTTAGTATCCCCCGCTACGCGCCAAGTATCATTACCTAAGTAACCTATATATAAACCTTTTTTATGTAGTTTTTTAGGCCAGCCAGCAGCTTGCTCTTTTGTTACCTGTACCGTACGTTCACTGCCGCCGTGCCCTTGTAATGCTAAAGGCGCACTATTTTTACCAATAAACACATTAAAATGGGGGTAAGCCATTTGCAGGTTTTCTATTTCAAAGTCACCTTCGATTTTAAAATCTTCAAATTTAAATGCTTCGTTACGAGTAAAAAAAGCAAAGTTTTGAGATTGAGCATCGTAAAAGGTGTGTTGCTCAAATTGGTGTTTAGCGCGAGTTAAAAATAAATCAAAGTCACCGTCATTATCAAAATCGATTTCGGTCATGCTGCTTACATGGCTAATATTGCGATTATTTCCTAGTACAGCCTTACTTTTATTTTTATAACCTAAATCAGATTTACTCTGCGCTACAACAATGTCATCTCCGCCGTAAAAAAATAAATCATCGTGCCCGTCATTATCAAAATCACTAACTAAGGCTTTATAACCAAGCCATTTTGCAGTAGGTAAGTAATCGACAAACTTAAAATGATTATGTCCTTCGTTTTTATATATATGGTTGGCTCCCTTTTTTTGCTTTTTAAGCGGAAAAGCAGAGAGCATTAAATCTAAAGTGCCACTGTTATTGCCATCAATTAATTTAACCGCACGTCCGCGTGTACGTTCAAAATTATCAAACGTTTCTCCGCCTTCAACAGTCCGGTCATGATTTATTTGAAACGATACAGGTAAACGCGGTTTTAGGCCTCCACCACCGCCTTGGGCTATTATTAAATCCATACGACCATCTAAGTCGTAATCAGCAACAGCCACGCCGTGTGTGTCGCCTTTAATAATTATCTGTGGTGCTGAAAAGGTATTGTTTTTGTTATTCCAAAAAATTTTTACTGCGTGGGTATGCTCAGTAATTAATACATCTTGATAGCCATCTTTATCAAAGTCTGCAATCAGTGCACTGTCCCATTTACGACGCGATAGTGGCTCAAAAGGTATAATATTGTGCGATTCGCTAAACATTAATTTATTACTGCTGTTGTCGCTTAGCGTTTCATTGCTTGCCCTTTGAGTGGTGTTACATCCATAAAGCAGAATACTTGTAGCGATCAGTGATAAACAAAATAACGTGTTTGCTGGCTTACTATTTTTTTTCATTTAACCCACTCCTTACTTAACTGACTGTAATGGTTTTTGCTGCCAAACACGGATGTATTCAATTTCAAAGTCGACTATACCATCATCTTTTTTGCCCTCAGGGCTATTACGTTCAAGCTCTTCTTTACTTTTTGGTACGCCATGCCAAGGAAAAGTCTCCTGATCAAGCCATAAAAACAGTGGCTTAGTGGCTACGTAACCTTTATCAACCCCGCGATGCTCTTTTGCCCAGGCATCAGCTTGTGCTGCAGATACTTCGCTAAATAATTTACCATCAACATAATATTTAATTCCTTGGGCGCTCCAGTCAATTCCATAAACATGAAAGTCATCTGCCACTCTAAAGCCTAAATCTTTGCGCTCTGTATACGTTGGTTTGCCTTTTACTTTTTTATTCCAATCGCGGATTGACCACCATAACTCACTGTCTATGTGATCTTTTTTAGGGTCGAGCGAGTCGCCAAATAATTCAAAAAAATCAACTTCTAACTTTTCGCCCATCGACCAAAATGCACTGCTCACTTGCGCATCAGCGGCTTTGCTTTTAATTTCTATGTATCCGTACTGAAAAGACTTTCTGCCAATAAAGCATGCCGTTGTCAGGTTTTCGTATTTAAGTGCATCGCCAAACACAGGTTTATGTATTTTTTCTTCAAAAGGAAAGTCGGGCTCCCAACGTGTTTCTAGCTTTAGTTTGCCATTTTCTAGGCGGTAGTTATTACCCGAAAATTGCGAAGGTGCGCGGCCTTTCCATACTTTTTTATTTGGATTATCTGGATGCTTATAAACAGGTTTACCGTTTTCAAGTTTACCCACAATGTACCAACGTTCTTCATCGATAGTGCTGGCTTCAAATTCATCACTTACTTGGGTGTTAAGTACCCATTTACCGGTGTTTTGCGGATCTGTTAAAGGCAATAAGTTATTTTTAGTTTGGGGAAGCTTTTGCGTGTTAGTCGTCGCATCGCTGCTACAACCGCCAATGGTTATTACCGACAATAATGCTGCTGTGAGCGTCAATTTATGTGTTTTTATATTTTTTTGCGTGTTGTTCATGATGTCTCATTATTTTGTATGTAAGTTTGTGTGAAAGTTAAAAATTAATACGTAAATAAATAGATTTTTTAGTGGCTTATAAGCAAACAAAACGACTTTAAACCTATTTAGTTTAAAGCCGCTTTAATTAATATTATGTTATGCGTCTAGTACTCGCTTAAATATCGATACGCGTAACGGCGTAATCGTCAATCAAGATTGAATCACCCGTTGGCAGTCCATACACTTCCCAAAGGGTAAACACATCGGTAATTGAGCTCCATGTTGCTGGAATAGCCCAGTCGCGTTGATTAGTTGAATCCTCTACAAACTCGATGTATTGCCACTGCGTAGTGGCTGCGAGTGCTGCGCTAAATAAGCCCGCTTCTGAGTAACGACCTGTAAATCCATTTGCATCCTCAGGTATGCCGTCATAAACCCACGGTACAACAACATGGCGCAACGTAACGGGTTCAACAGGCACTTGATTTAACTTAACCCACAAGGCATAACGGTATGTTTTACCAACAGACTCGGCACCACGTCCATAGTTGGCGCTATACCAGTTACGTTGTTTATTCCAAACTTGCTGAGTTGCAAAAGAGTACGGTGTATTCGCTTCACCTTGAGTTGCAGTACCCGCTGTAATTTCAAGCGAACGACCATTACCCGACACAGAGGTTGCCGATACACTATAAGTGGCATTACCTTTATAAGGTGCGCCTTCACCATTGAGGTTAAAGTCGGTGTTAAAGCCTGCTTCGTGTTCAGACACACCCGGCTCACACATTTGGTTATTAACAGTATTAACCGTAATACTTTTTTGCGAAATAAGTGATAAAGGTGTACTTGCTGTATCGCCATCAATAAGTTCAACCGTTACCGTATTTGGGCTGTCTATTGTTGTAGGTGCTTTAATGGCAAGTACTTCTCCAAAGCCGCTTTTTGCGGTTAAGCTTTTCGTAAATGAAACTTCATCGTTAAGTGTCCAATCAAAAGTATATTCGCCGCTTAACTCTGCGTTTAGTAAAGCAGGCTGCACTTCTACACCACTGACCACACAGATTGGAACGTCCTTGTTACCTGAAGAAGCGCCTAACTCGTTTTTATCGTCGTTTGTTATTGCAAGACTAAAAGCACCTGTCACTGTAAGTGTGGCGCTTGCTGAAGCTTCGGGGTTATCAACACTTGTGGCTGTAATAGTCGTTTCACCGGTATTTTTAGCGCTAATAAGGCCATTTTCATCAATGGTTGCAATTTCTTCATCTGCAATTGAATAAATAAGTGCGGGGTTACACGCGTAATTTGGTATCGCTGATGCGAATACACTTGCTTGACCACCAGCAGGGATTTCAATCGGCGAGACGCTGACCTCAGTTACAACATCATCAATCGCATTGACAGTTAATTGTAATGTACGTGTAGGCAGTGCGCCGCCCGCAGCAATAGCTGCACCATTATTGATAGAATATGTAATGTTATAAATAACTTGGCTCGGAAAGTCTAAGTTACCATCAGCAATAGGGTTACCATCGCCATCTAAAGCGCCTCTAATATCGGTTTGGTCGCATTGTCTTAATGCCGCCGAAAACGCATCGGTATTTACAACTAATTTAGTGCTATCACTTGATTGCGTGAAAGGTGAAATTCGGTGTGATGCAATAGTATTAGCACTTGTTTGTGGGGTAGTGAAATTATTATTAACCACAAACTCTAATTCACTTACGTTTATGGTTGCACCTGACTCAGAGACTGGTTTACCGTCGATTGTTACGCCTTGCAGTAAATCAATTTCTTGAACTCCGGACTCTTCATTTAATGTGCTCGTGATCACTGCGGTATCGATTACAAGTGCTAAATCAGATTTAAACTGCGGATCATAACCTTCATCCGTTCCGCCGCACCCTGTTAATACTGAAAATATAACACTGCTAATTGCTGTTTTTATTAGTAAGTTATGTTTCATCTTACTCTCCAAATTTTGTAAGACAGCGCGCCAAACGTGGCCCGCTGCTAATAGTTTCTCAATTAAAAGGTACCGCGAAGACCAACACGGAACTGACGACCTGTTTTCCAAACTGATGCTGTACGCGAAGTAGTTACACTGCCATCTTCAATTGCATTACCTTCATCAAGCACAACCTCTTGCGAGTTAGCTTCAAACGCATTACGCGTAAATGAACTGGTGTAATAAATTCGGTTAGTTTCATCAGTTAAGTTAAGTGCCTGAAAAGTTAAGCTAAAGTTTTTATTAATTTTATAACTTGAGCTAAAGTCCAAACGGTGGGTTGCCTCTTGCCATGTAGCGCCGCCAACTAAACCTCGGTTAACTAATTGATCCCCGGTGTAGCGACTCGCTAAACGTAATTGAATCCCTTTTTGTTCCCAATACAGTGTTGTATTTAGAGAATGCTTTGGAGTGTAAGGTTGTGGTAGTGGTTTTAAAAATATATCGGTATTACCTACCTGCTGACGATCAGATTCTGAATCTTGGTAGGTATAGTTCATGTTTAAACCTAAGCCACCCCAATAACTTGGTAAAAAGTCATAGTTTTGGTTGTAACCTAGTTCAACACCTTTAATATCTGCGCCTTTACCATTGGTTACTGTGGTTACGTTTACAACGTCACATTCAATGCGCCATTGGTCAAAAAAGCCTGCAACTTGCCTAAGTGGCATACAATCTTCTTCGCCACCTGGTGCTCTATTCTCATCGTAATCAAGTAATAAATCGGCTGTTTGTAAATCGTATTCGGTCCTAACGTCTTTATAGTGATACGGAACAACAACCGTTTCTTCAAAGTCTTTCATATCTTTGTAAAAAAACGCTACCGACAGCAAGCCTGAATCGCTAAAGTACCACTCATAGGACAAGTCGAGATTGGTTGATTTAAGCGGTTTTAAATTTGCATTACCTGCTGAGCCATTAGCAGAGTCCCATTGTTGCTCAAAAATTTGTGTACGTGGGTTTAATGAATCAAAACGAGGACGCGTCATGGTTCTACTAACAGCAAAACGTGCAATCATTTCGTCATTAACTGCATAATTTAAGTTTAAACTAGGTAAATAAGCGTCATGTCCGCCTTTTTTAGTTACCCATGCAACGCGGTCTTGCACTTCACGTCCGCTACCTTGTGTTCCTGTAAATGAAGTTGTTCTGTCTAAAAATGGCCAAATTTGTCCGTTACTTGCAAAGTGTGCCCATGCATTAGCTGACGTTGGAACTAAATTTCCGTTACTGTCGTAAATTAAAGAAGGTAATGCATTGTTAGCTATAATGTTGCCATTTTCATCTACAAACACTTGCTGATTTACACCCAGTCCGGTGTTGCCATCAGCCCCGGGAATTACAAATTGACCCGTTTGCGGATCAACAGGGAAAGTAGCTGGATTTGAGCGGTTATACGCATGAGTGACTTGCCATGCCCAACAGTTTTGTAGCTCAGCATCGTTTGCTGGTGTGTAACGATGATCAGGCTGACCCGTGTCAGAGATCCCCATAACAGCTGCCGGGCAGGCATCTAAATTTGTATTTGCTAAACCACGCTCAACTAACAAATTATACGCATCAACCATTTGTGGAAAACGCGTATAGTTAATACCGCCTACGCCTGTTGCTGTTGTGTCATCTTTTACATACCTAAGGCCTAAGTTACCTGTTAGCTTGCCATCCATCAGCTCAAAGTTTGCTTTAAAATAAGCGGCTTTTGTTTCGGTTTCAATATTACGACTGCCTGTAATGGTTTCGCGTATACCTACTTCGCCTGCATCTTTACCTGAAACAATTTCAAGCGCTTTTTCGGCATCAAGTAACGGCCAGCCATTAAAAAACTGTGCAGAGCGGTCTGATTGAATATCTTCACCAAAATTATCGTAAGGATAGGCACTATCAGCCACTATATCGGCTAAGCGAATTGTACCAAGCCCACGTACTTCAAACGCTTGATCTGGGTCTTCTAAATCTATTAAGTCACTGCCATTTGTGGTTGCTCTATTTTGAATAGAGACATCTTTTTTACGATTTGACCACTTAACTCCAAATTCAAGCGATCTAATAAAGTCGCCATCAAGCGCATAGTCAAAATCAACAAAAAGCGACTTATTTGTATCCGCTAATTTATTTTTACGAAGCACTAAACTACCTAAGTGATTGTGCTGCATGTCATACGGATTAAAACGGCTGTATACCGCATTAGACGTACCATCAAAGGCATCAAATTCCCCTGGAGTAACGCCAGTTGAGTAACTACATTCTCCATTAGCGCCACAGTCGTAGCCAACCATTTCGTGGCTACCATCGGGCATAGATTCAACTATTTGACGACCTGCCGTGCCCCATGTAGCTGTACTAATAGAGATGTAACGGTCTTTTTCATCATCGTCTGGTGTTTCATCTGTCGTTTTAGAAAAACCAGCTCTTACATTCATATTTAATGAATCGGTAACCTGATAATCAATATCGAGTGACGCTACATTAGTATCAATTTCTCTAAGTCCGTAGGAGCGAACAAAGTTACCACCTGTAGAGCGGCTACTTGATTGCTGCAAGGTATTGGTCGATAAATCAACCCCGTTTAGTGCTGTATTATCGTCACCGGCATAAATTAAAGGTGTTACAGGTCCCATGTTTAAACGCAGTCGTTGACTGTCGGTTAACACATCTTGCTCTGTATGAGTTACATCTAGCTGAATATCGAGTGACTCTGTTGGTTGGTATTGAAAACCTGTAGACACTGACAAGCGATCTCGTTGGTCATTATTTAATGTAAAATCAATAACCTCACGCGCTAAAACAAATAAATCACCTTCATGTAATATTTGCGTTTCAGGGTCGTAATTATTAAGTGAACTCAGTGGATTTAATAATGCTTCTCCATTTTCACCAAAAAGCTTATTTCCATCAGCATCACGTTGATTGCCGAGTACCCTGATTGCTTTGCCTGTAACAGTGTCATGTGCTGTACGGCCAGTCGCATCATCTAAATCAACAATAGGAATTGCGCCGTTAGCCCAATCGGTATTGATACGATCTTGTCGTGTTTTTTGGGTATCTTTAGAGGCCGTTATAATAAAGCCAAAGGTGTCGTCGAAGTATTTATCAGAAAAGCTAAAATTAATGCGTGAGTCACTTTCATCAGAAAACTCGTTGTAACGTCCTTCAACCGTAAAAGAACGACGTGGTTTATTTAAATTTAACGGTTTTACAGTTCTAAGCACAACACTTGCGCCGAGTGAGCCTTCATCGTTATCAGCAGAAGATGTTTTAATTACATCAATAGATGACAATATATCTGACGAAAAAGAGCTTAAATCAACACTGTTATCATTAGTAGCACCCGCACTAGAGCCATCGGTACTTAGCCCGCCGGTAAGTGCGACACCATTCATTGATATTTGATTTAAAGAAGGTCCGGCACCACGAATTGATATACGAGTCCCTTCACCGCCCTCTTCTTGAATACTCACCCCTGTTACTCTAGATAGTGCATCAGCGATGTTTTGATCTGTTGATTTACCTACATCTTCAGCATGAATTGAGTCACTTACGTTGTCGGAAAAGCGCTTTGCGTTTACCGCTTTTCGTAAGCTACTTTTGATTCCTTGGACTTCAATTATTTCGATATCTTTTTGTAGTTTTATTTTCTCTTTTTCTTCATCTTCTTGTGCAAAAGCAGATGATGAAATAAGCGAAGCAATAATAGCTGCAGAGACTGCTGATAACCTAAAGTTATGCTGCATTGTGTGCTCTCCTGTTTATCGGCATCGTTTTTCTCAATGCCAGTGTGTGATGATGTCGTCTGTTTTTATTGTTAGTTAAGCGCCACAGATAAAATGAATGAACGTCCTGGTATCCTAATTTCGTTTCAGAGCGATGCTTAACTTGCGATCAAGTTAAACATATGATGTTTATATTTACAAGTCGTTTACTTTGATTTTTACATTTTTGTTTCTTTTTCAAACGAAGCAATTTAAACCGCTGTTTTTAAACAATTTAAATTCATTAATATTTAAGTAAAAGTAACGTAGATATTTTTATTTTTTATACAAAACAAAAAAAGAGACTCAAAATCCCCATTAATAAATAAAATATGTTGTTGAAAATGATCAAAATTGAGTTGTTCAGAAAGAAATTTACGAGGGTTTATAATATTAACTTATGCTCATTAGAATATTTACAGCTATCAAAAGCTGCCAATCAGCAGTTTTGAAAGCGGTAAACCAAATGTATTGCCCATAAATCTAAAGCTCAAACATACACGGCAATACACACGATTTTAATTTAAGAACCTAATTTAAGCGCTTAACTTAAATTAAAACCTTACTTATTATGTAACTTAATTTCACTTACCGTATAAGGTTTGTCATGCCCAGTATTGGTAATGCCTGCGCCTGTAAGCAAGTCAAAATTCGACATAAGCAAAGAGCCTTTATAATAAATAATATCGGCGGGTTGGTCTAATTCACCATTTTCTGAATTGTTATCGGGGTACGATGCAATAACGGTTACATTTTGGTTTGTATCAATTTTTATAACTTGATTAGTTAAAAAACCTGCAGCGTATAAATTACCTTGAGGGTCTATAGTTAAGCCATCAGGTCCACTTCCTTTTGGAAGTGTTGCATAGGTACTTTGGCTAAGCAGGTTGTTGTTTGTATCAAACGTTAATTTATAAATTAAGTCGTCACCTAGGTTGGTTACAAACAAGTTGCCCTGTGAGTCAAAAACTAAGCCATCAAGTCCAAATTTACGTTGCTTATTAGCTGTTTTAGCCAAAAACAATAAATGCGGATCATCTGTACTGCTAGTCACTAATATATTGGTATCTGTGGCCTTAAAACGATATATCCCACTGAGAGTCTCGGTCTTATTTTTACTTGGCACACGCAGTTGAGTTACGTAAATATAGCCATTTTGATAGCGCACACCATTTGGCGAACTCATACCTTTGGCAACGACTTGAGTGTTAATAACTGCATTATTTTTTAAGGTAAGTTTAAGTAATCGGGCTTTGCCAGCACCTTGGTTATCGGCTACAAATAACGCACCATCAGGAGCATAGGCAAGGCCCATAGGACGACCCTTCCCTTTATTATTTGGCCCCGACAACTGGGCTATTTTAGTAAACGTTTTGTCATTATTAATATTAACCAGCACACCCGCTTGTAGCCCTTTATTGGCATAGTTAACACACGATAAAGTAAGCTCTCCTGTAGGTGAGGCAGCAAAAGCGTCTGGGGTTGGGCAATAGTCAGGGAGTGATGCAAATAAACTCGCACTCTCAAGCAGTGTATTTGACGTTTTAACAGACGCTAAAGATGCACTTACTCCCCCTTTATTATTGCTTTGAGCCGTGTGGGTACTACAGCCAAACACAGTAAATAAGCACACTAAACCCGCTAATTTATTTTTAAGATGAGTGATGTTATTTTTATTCATTATTGCTCTCTTTTACTCTTAATTTTTTGCGAAAAAAAAGCAAGGCTTGTTACCAAACCTTGCTTTTTACCTCTCATAGTTAACTTTGTCGTAATCAAACGTTGTAATTAAAAATTGATTACTTGATCTGTCCCAACCTTAGATTTACTTATTACTTCGCCATTGCTATAACGCACACTTACGTTATCTATTTCGTTGCACTGGCCTAAACCAAAATGAACCACGTTATCAAATGATTGTGTATAAGGTGCGGCATCAGGCGACACACGTCTTGTAAGGGTTTTACCACAGCCTTTAAGTGTCGCTATAGCGCCTATGGGGCTAGCATTATGCTTAAGTGAATTACTTATACGCAGTAATGCATAGTGATTAATGTTATTGGCTTGGTTACTAAACAAGTGCCACTGACCTCTGTCGTTATTCATAATAATATCGACCTGGCCGTCTAAGTTGTAATCAAGTACATTTGCGCCTGAGCCAATGGTACCTAAGGTGTTTGTTATTAATCCCGAGTGAGTAGCTTGGTTAAATGTGTTATCGCCATTATTTAAATACAGTATTTGCGATGTAGGCGTTACCAAGTTGCCTTGTTTAACAACAAACAAATCTTGGTAGCCGTTGTTGTTAAAATCTCCCACACTTACGCCGGTCGTATTTAAGTTTGTTTTAATGCCAGCTTTAGCACTCACATCTACAAATTTTCCACTTTCATTTTTAAGCAGTAAATCCGATGGTGCCACTGGTTTTTTATTTACCGTATAATGTTTAACACCGGTTACAACACCCGTTGTAGGTGAAAAAGTATTACCCGCCATACGCCATTTATCATTGCCTATATAACCAACATACAAACCTTTATTAGGTTGGGTATCGGCCCAGCCTAGGCCATTACTGCTAACAATATTGACGTTTTGACCACTGTGCCTTTCACCTTCAAATTTATATTTATAAGTGCCTTCGCCTACAAATACATCCTGGTTTGGATAAGGTGACTGGTAGTTAACTAAATTAAGCGTATCGCCAATAAGTAAGTCATCATATTTAAATGGTCCACGCTTGGTGTAAAAACCAAATGTGTGGCTTTTAGCATCAAAAAACGTATCGCCTGCTTGTAATGGGTTAGCACGACTTATATATAAATCAAAGTCACCATCATTATCAAAATCGATTTCGCTAACACCCGTCGCATCCATTATTTTATTAGGTAAAACATTGGCGGTTACGTCACTAAAGGTAAAGTCACCATTGCCTTTTAAAACACGTAAAGCACCGTCGCCGTAAATCACTAAATCGTCAATTTTATCGTTATTAAAGTCGGTAATAAGGACTTTTTGACCATCTCGATTAGTTTTTGGTAAATCACTTGCGTGAGTTATATTGCCGCTACCATCGTTTTTATAAATAAAATTACTGGTTTGTTTACCGCTATTAGCCTGCGGGAATCCCATTAGTAATAAATCTAAATGACCGTTGTTATTGGCATCAAAAAACTTACTAGTGCGCCCACGCAACGTTGGCAGTTTGGGTGAAAACTCACCGCCTTCAACAATTTCTCTTTTGTTAAAGTGAAATAACTTAGCATTACGCGCGTTATCGCCAGAGCCACCACCACGTGAAAGCAAAATATCCATTTTGCCATCTTTGTCGTAATCGCCCACGCCAATACCGTGCATATCACCCACAATCAGGTCGCGCCCTTTGTCGTAAACGCCTTTATTGTTCCAATACAAACGAATGGTATAACCATGATCGGTAAGTAATAAATCTGGGTAACCGTCGTGGTCTAAATCGCTTATTAATGCGTTATCCCATTTACGGCGATTTTTGTTTTCTAATTTAATTGCTTGGTGCTGCTCAGTAAATAATGTTTTACCCGGTGTTAGCTGAGCCCCCGCTAGGGCACTCGCTTGTTGACAACCTAGTAAGCTTGCGCCCATGCATAACAAAGAAACATGCCATACAATTGTTTTTACTTTCATAAAGCCTCCTTGAATTTGATAAAACTTACTTAGTTGTTTTAAACGTTTTATCGAATCGTGGCATGGCATCTAATCGCCAGTTAGCACCTTCAGCCGTTTCGTGAAACCATTTTGGCTGTTGATTATCCCAGCTCCATTTTTCCATTTCGCGAACCATGTCCGTTAAAAGTGCTTTATTAGATTTACTTACATCGTGTTTTTCAGAAATATCGTTTTCGATATTAAATAACTGCCATGGTTGCTGGTTAACTTTTAATGCTTTCCATTGGTTCATACGAATTGCAGCATCGCTGTAACCTTTACGATGGCGAAGTGCATAAATAGGCTCATCTTTATGGGGGTTTTCATTTTTAATAAATGCAGGCCACATATTTGTACCATCTAAATGTTGGTTTTCTTCAACTTTAGCGCCCGCTAAAGCTGCAAATGTTGGGTATAAGTCAAGTGCCGATACAGGATGTGAAAAACGCTTGCCCGCAGGTACATGTTTAGGCCAATGAAACAACATAGGAACTCTAAAACCGCCTTCTTGTGTACTGCCCTTACCTGCTTTAAGTGGGAAGTTATTAGCGCCTTTACTTAATTTGCCACCGTTATCGCTCATAAATACGATAAGCGTATTATCATACTGATTATTTTTTTTCAGGGTTTCTACTAGTTTACCCACGCCGCGGTCAACTGCGTAAACCATACCTGCGTATGTTTTACGGTCTTTATTTTTTATATCAGGAAACATCGCCATATCTTCGTCTTTAGCTTGCAATGGCACATGCGGTGCGTTGTAAGCTAAATATAAAAAGAATGGATTTTTTTTGTCTGCTGCTTTGTCTACAAAATTAACGGCTTCGCGCGAAAGTGCATCAGTAATGTACTGCGTTTCTTTTACTTCTTTACCGTTGTGCTCTAGCGGAGTAATGTACTCAAAAATATTTTTTAAGCCTTGTGCCTTTTGCTTTTTATACTGAAGTTGATATTGGTCAGGAAAATAATTGTGCCCACCGCCTAAAAATCCATAGTATTCATCAAAACCACGTTTATTTGGATGATACTGCGGCGCACCACCTAAGTGCCACTTACCGAGAGCGCCAGTAAAGTAGTTATTTTCGTTTAATAGTTTACTAATAAACTTAGCGTCAGTAGGCACGCCTACGTTTGAGCCGCGTGTCGGTAAATTAAATTGTGAGCCAATCTTATGTGGATAACGACCGGTCATTAATGCCGCTCGGCTTGGGCCACAAAACGGGTGCGCTACGTAAGCGTCTGAAAAAGAAGTACCCGATTTAGCAAGATCATCAATATTTGGGGTAATAATATCCTTAGAGCCATTAAAACCAACATCTGCATAACCTAGGTCATCTGCAACAATAAGAATAATATTGGGTTTTTGTTCACTTGCGTGTATGCCCGCAGAGCCAATTAATAAGGCAAGCGATGATAAAGCGCTCAATAATTTTGTGTGTGTTTTCATAGTGCCAATCTCAATTTTGATAATAAAAAATAGCAGGCCAACTAAGGCCCACCAAAGGGCATTACTCGGCTATAAAAAAGCTTTCATGTGGTGATTAAATTTAGTTAATGATGGGTCTTCAATACGCTTAAGCTCTCCCGCCATTTTATGCACTAAATCAGTAAGCTGTTTTTTGTATTTAGGATTATCTATTTGGTTTGTGATTTCGTACGGATCGTTTTTTAAGTCGTATAATTCATCGCGGCTGTCGCCTGGATTCCATACAAATTTCATTTCAGGGGTACGTATAGCTCTAATACCAAACCATCCGCCGTTGTACCATTCGTAGGCATATAACGAAATATCATCTTTACCAGCATCGGCACTATCGCCTTGTTTCATCAATGGTAAAAGTGAACGCCCATCTTCGTCGCCATCAAGGGGTAGTGTCATCCACTGGCGAAGTGTTGGTGCTATGTCGAGCATAGACACTTGGCGGTTAATTATTTTAGGCTCAAGGCTAGGGTCACGAATAATAAGTGGCATACGCATTAATTCGTCATACGCATATGGGCCTTTGTCATAAAGGTTATGCTCGCCTAGCATACTACCTTGGTCGCCTACTAAAATAATGTGTAGGTCGTCGTATAAACCTTCTTCTTTGGCGGTATTAATAAGCTCGCCAACTGCGTGGTCAATCATGGCAATGGCACCATAGTAAAAACTATGCGCTTTGCGCCAATCGGTTTCAGTCATGTGGCTTACATCGTGCCAAGGCCACCAAATATCATCTTGCGCCATTGGTTTATGTTTACGTTCTATACCAAAGTTTTTAGGAAGTTTTATATCTTTGTAGTCGTACATGCTGGCGTAAGGCTCTGGTACGCGGTACGGCGGATGAGGTTGCTCAAAACTAACAATACCAAAAAATGGTTTGTCTGATTTGGCCGCATTTTGCAGCATTAATTTGCCTTCGTTTACTTCTTTAGCTGTTACTGTATCTGCGTATGTACCCGGAAGTGTTTTGTAGTAATCGTGCTTTTCGCCGTTTTTATCGCGTTCACCGGCATTCATACGGGCAACATTTTTTTGTGTACCATAAGGCGTAAAAGGACGGCCATTACGCTCTTCATCTTTATCGTGCCCCCACATAAAGTTTGCACCGCGCAGTGCTGGGCCTTGTGCACCTAAGTGCCATTTACCTACATAACTAACATCGTAACCTACGCTTGTTGCACGTTTAATTACGCTGCCTTCACTAAGTGATAACTCCGAAAGACGTGAATGATAAAGCCCCACGTTATCGTCAAGCCCCGTTTTATGTCCCCAGCGCCCAGTAAACATAGCAGCGCGCGAAGGAGAACATAAGCCAGTAGATGTCATCGCTTGATCAAAACGTGTACCTTCGTTTGCTAATGCGTCAATATTTGGCGTTGAAACTGGGCCATTACGATAAGAAAACGTATCAAAGCGCATATCATCAAACAGTAAAATCAGCACATTTGGCTTTTTGGCTTCAGAGTTTTTCAGCTCTGCATCTTTTGCATATAAATTGGGAGCAAATAATGTGCAGCACCCTAACAGCATCACCATTTTTATTTTAAATAAGTTCATGTGTGTGTCCTTTTAAACAACTAAAAATTGCTACGTCAGTGTTTTAGCAATCTGCCTGTACTTTATTATAAAAGTATAAAATTGATTTTAATAATATAAACATATGATGTTTAGCTTGGCAACAAATAAATTTAACTTTGGCTAATATTCATACTTTAAAATTTGTATAAATGTAGATGATGAAACACGCGTTTCATCATCTACATAAAAGGTATTAAATACTTTATTAGAATGGGCTTTAAGGTTTTTATTGCTTTAACCACGTTCTCACATAATCAATTTCCATTGATGTTGGAAAACCTTGTGCAGACTGATTATCTGAAGGATAAAATTGATTACATTTCCATTGTGTATGCGGTACGCGTAAGCCCTGCGACAATGTTAAGCTCATATCGCGGTGCCAGTACAAATTCTTTTTATAGCCAACCTGAACGTTATCTACATACCATGTAATGTCGTCTTTGGTTACATTAACCCCATAAGTATGAAAGTCTTCACTGGGATCAAATGGTAAGTGATAGCCATTATGGTTTGTTTCTGGCGAACTACCTGGTCGCATCCACTTGGGTGCGCCATCTTTTATAACAATATTATGTAGGTCGTGGTCCGACTCCTGAAACGTCTGTTTTTGAGTTAACTCAACTACGTCTATTTCACTATATTGCACATCACCTTCATTCGTTAAAGTACGATCTATTTTGCTGTACATCCAAAATGCAGGTGACACTCCCGGAAATTTATCCGCCCCCTTTATACGTGCCTCATAATATCCGTAATTCCCTGTTGCCCTAGATTTAGCAACTCCCGAAGTGTAAAACAATCTATAATTAGGCACTTTTGTTTTATTGCAGCCATCCCAGAACGTTCTTAAATGCGTTTCTCGTTTAGTGGTTAGTTTTAATATGCCTTCAGAAACACTGGCATTTTCATCTTTCCAAGACCAAACACCGTAGTTTTCTGTTTGAAAATTCCATTTTTCAGCATCTTTAATATCAAACTCATCTGAGCGTTCAGTTTGTAAAACCCAATTTTCGCCTGGTTGCGCAATATGAGGCATCGGCTGAGCATTAACCCCTGCACTACCAAGGATTAAGCTCAACGATATTGCTATTAGTTTAACCTTATTATTTGTTTTCATTTACTATCCACAACTTAATGTATCGTGTTAATTGAAAAGCGAGCACATAAGCATGTACTCGCTAAAAAACTATTTATTGAGCTGTAACTTCAACAAGCAAGACACCCTCAGAAGGAATATCAAAGCTGGTGTTCATTTTATTACTCGTCATTAAGTTTTTAACATGAATAGATTTACCATTTTTAAGCGACAGATCAACGGTTGCTGTTGTGTGGCCTAAATTTAAAATATTAACCAGGTAACTACCATTGTCTTGCTTAACAGTACGCCATGTTGTGGTTTTAAATGACTCACCATTATCTACTTTTACAACAACATCAGGCGTACTACCCGAAACCTCTGCAAGTGCAGTTTGTTTAATAGCTTCAACGTCTGCGCCTTTTGGCATAACAATAAGCTTACCTTTACTGGCAACTAACTTAGCCTTACGCGGATGCCCGTATTCATCTAAAGACAAGCTTTGCGCTGAGTCTAAAATAACGGTACCGCCTTTGTTTAAATACCCTTGAAGCGCTTTAAACTCTTCATCTGTAACAAAGTTATTGCGATAAACCAGTATTGCATCCCAGTTGCTATTGTCTTGCTTTACGATTACATCTTTAGTTGCAAAACCAAGCGGGAAACCTTCAAAAAATAAATTTTCGTAAAGTTTGTAGCCCTTTGTCATATAGTCGTTTGTATTAATTGCTGTTGTTTCAGAGTAAAACAAACGAAGTGGACGACGCTGCTCTCTAAGCTCAACAATTTCCTCAGAAAAACTATTAAGATCAAACATTACTTGGGTAACTTCGTTAGTTACGTGTGGCTGCATATTGTTAGAACCCGCAAAAGCACCGCCAAGACCTGGGTCAAAAAAGTCCAGATCGCCTTCTAAACGATCCTCTGGTGAACCATCTGGATCACGTGCCCAAAACCAGCCCATATTAGCATCCATTCCAAGTAAAGTTGCAAGCCAATAAACACTACGTACATAGCTTGTACGTGTGTCTAAATCTCGCCATTGACCCGATGATAAAAAATGAGACTCTGAATTTACATTAATTTTATTAGGCGCAACTGACTCCATAAAGTCATGAAACATAGTAACTATGCCCCAGTTATATGCGTACTTTTCAATCCACTTAGATGACTTACCTGGGCGAATATTTTCACTACCAAACGACTTAGCATCGTGCCCTACCATGGTTGTTAACTCAGCTAATGCTTCGGTATCAATACCGCCAGAGCGTGAATCGTCCATAAACATGCGCGGCATAATTTTTATATGGGTATCAGCGTCTTCATTTACAGAATGCAGTTCGTTTTGAACGTAAGTAAACCAGTCGGTGCTTCTGTCCATATTATAACGCGTCCAGTCGTACCACTTAGGCTCGCCTTTAATCGCAGGATCAATAGGTATCTCAATAGCTACATCTGTAAACTGGCTAAAATGCGTTCCCCAGTTTTCATTTAGCTCGTTAATATCACCTTGGTATTTTTTATCTAACCAACTTCTAAACTTATTTAGTGTGTATGAAGAGATGCTGGTCATTTCTTCATATTTTTGTGTCCAGTGGCCTTTTTCGGCGTACCAATGCGGCTCGTTAGCTAACACGAACCCAACTTCAGTAACTTTTTTACCTTTAGTAAGCTCGCCCGTTTTACGGATTATTTTACCCCAAATATCTCGCGCTAATGGGTTATCAATATCGAATCCTGTAAATAACGAGCGGCCTTTTCTAACTTCAGGCTCTTGCTCTTCAACCCACTTTGGAATACCCATTAACCAGTAAACTAAAAAACCAATGTTGGTATCAGGGATACGCGTCAGCTCTTTCATTAACTCTTCGTCAAAAGTGCCATCTTCACGCACTAAAAATGAATTAATGGCACGGTCGTGATCTACTGGGTATAAATCTTCACCGCCATGATAGAGCGCGCCTAAATGATCGTTATAAACATCTTTATTTGTAAGTGGCTGACCAACACTCTTTGAAAAATAGTCATATAAAAAAATAGGCTTGCCATTACTAACAAACATATTGTCTTGTGCTTTAGTCTTTTGCCAATCAACCTTATTTACAGGGCGGCGTTTAATTTCGCCTGCAAGCTCTTTAGACAAGTCATCAATACCTTTATCTAAAATTTGAATTACTTTTTCGCGTTCAAAATTTGGTAACTCTTTTGCTAACCTTTCCTTATCCGCAGCATAGTGGCGCTCGTAACCAAAAAGCTTTACAACCGCGTCGTAATTATTTTCATCCCAGTTAGCAAATTTTAAAAACTGCTCTGCAAACCAAACTACGCTTTCTTCACGAGTCACATCAATCTGTTTAGTTTGAGCTTGTTCCATCAGCTTTTTAAGTTTACTGATTTTTAAAAGAGCAGATTGCTCGTAACTATTTTGAGAAGCGCTTAGTGTTTCTGTGCTATCAACTTTAGCTACGCTTTCTTGCTGCGAGCACGCTGTTGTAAGTAGAAATAAGGGGGCTAGTGTGAAGCCTAATAGATGTTGTCTCATATTTTTCTCCCGTTGAGGTCGTTATGTGTTAACAGGTTTTTGCACTGCTGTTATTATTTAATATCGACAAGATACATCATATGTTTGCATTTGTAAGCTGTTTTAACTCTTTGCAACAAATTTATTTGCTGAATAATAAAATTGTGCTGTACCCGTTTAAGCAGGATTCAATAAATAGTTACAAATAAAAAATTTAACTACTACAACTTATCGTAAATAACACAAAGCATCCTATAAATTGGTTTATCTATAAATTTTATGCTAATTTCGCGGCGTAAAGTATCTATATAATTTATACAAATAATTAAAAAGGATTCTGTTTCTTGAAACTTACGCCGCCCTAAGTTAATGCCCCCCTTTCATTTATTTGCACATTATGTGCAACCTTAATCGCCGTCTGCGCGAGAATCACTGTTATTTAAATAAAATATTCCCCTATACTTTGGGAAACTAACTAATTAGGTTACTTACATGTTTGCTCACGTAAAAAGAGATTGGCTCTCTAATATTCGTGGCGATGTGCTTGCTGGTATTGTTGTGGCGCTTGCCCTAATACCCGAAGCAATTGCTTTTTCTATTATTGCGGGTGTTGATCCAAAGGTGGGGTTATATGCCTCATTTTGTATCGCGGTTATTATTGCCTTTGTAGGCGGACGCCCAGGTATGATTTCGGCGGCTACCGGTGCAATGGCGCTGTTAATGGTCACGCTGGTTAAAGACTACGGTCTTGAATATTTACTTGTTGCCACCTTACTTACCGGCGTAATACAAATATTTGCAGGGTTTTTAAAGCTCGGTGAATTAATGCGCTTTGTATCGCGCTCTGTTGTAACAGGGTTTGTAAACGCGCTGGCGATTTTAATATTTATGGCGCAGTTACCTGAGCTGACTAATGTTACTTGGCATGTTTATGCGATGACCGCAGCGGGCTTAGGTATTATTTACTTATTCCCATATATTCCAACTATTGGCAAAATACTCCCCTCTCCTTTAGTGTGTATTGTTGTTATTACACTGGTTTCACTGTTTTTAGGGCTTGATATAAGAACCGTTGGCGACATGGGCGAATTGCCTGACACTCTGCCTATATTTTTATGGCCTGATGTACCGCTAACACTCGAAACACTGCAAATTGTTTTACCGTATTCGATTGGCCTTGCGGTTGTGGGCTTACTTGAATCGATGATGACCGCCACTATTGTTGATGACTTAACTGATACAACGAGCGATCGTAATAAAGAGTGTAAAGGTCAAGGTATTGCCAATATTGGTGCAGGCTTATTTGGTGGTATGGCGGGTTGCGCCATGATTGGGCAGTCTATCATTAACGTTAAATCGGGCGGTCGTGGTCGGCTCTCAACGTTTATTGCCGGTTTGTTTTTAATCATCATGGTGGTGTTTTTAGATGAATGGCTACGGTTAATTCCTATGGCTGCATTAGTTGCAGTAATGATTATGGTATCGATTGGTACGTTCTCATGGGCATCAGTTAAAGATTTAAAAAAGAACCCGCTTTCGTCAAATGTAGTGATGATTTCCACCGTTATTGTGGTGGTTGCTACACATAACCTAGCCATTGGTGTTTTAGTTGGCGTATTGTTAGCAACGTTGTTTTTTGCCAATAAAATTGGCCGCTTTATGGTGGTTAAAACCAATCATGATGAAATCAATGACCAAATAACTTATGAAGTTGTTGGCCAAGTATTTTTTGCCTCTGCTGAGCAATTTATAGCGTCGTTCGATTTTAAAAATGCGGTTGCTAATGTAGTAATAGATTTAACCCATGCCCACTTTTGGGATATAACAGGTGTATCGTCACTCGACAAGGTGGTTATTAAATTTAGGCGTGAAGGCGCAACAGTTCATGTTATTGGTATGAATAGCGCAACCGAAACCGTTGTTGATAAGTTTGGTGTGCACAATAACCCTGAAGAAGTCGAAAAACTACTTGGCGGACATTAAGGAGAATGTAATGACTAAAATAATTACCTGTGTTGATGGCTCAGCCATCACTAAAAATGTAACCGAAGCCGCTATTTGGGCTTCAAAAAAACTAAATAAACCCATTAGTTTTGTGCATACGCTTGAAAAAGCCCAGCAAACTAATATCGGCAACTACTCTGGCAGCATTGGGATTGGCGCGCATTCTTCGCTGCTTAGTGAAATGGTAGCCCTTGACGAGCAGCGCTGCAAAGTAAGTTTAAAAATGGCTGACGAATTATTAAACTCAGTAAGTGAGCATGCTAAATCGGCAGGCATTACTAATTTTGAGTTAATTAAGCGCCACGGTGATTTGCTCGATACCGTTATCGACTTTAAAGACGACACTCGCCTTATTGTTATTGGGCAGAATGGTACTGGACATAGTAATAGCTTAGCGGTACTTGGCTCACATATAGAAACCCTAATACGCAATGCAACCCAACCTATTTTGCTTGTTCCTGAAACGTTTAAACAACCTACGTCATTTATGATTGCGTACGATGGCCGCGAAACAGCCGACAAAGCGCTACAACAAGTTATTGATGGCGGTTTATTACACGGCTTACATTGTCATTTAGTGAGTATTAAAAACAACGAAGAAGACCTTGAAGAAAAGTTTATTAACGCGCAATACAAACTCACCAGTATGGGTTTTAAAGTATCAGCAAGCTTTTTAGAGGGCAATATTTTTGACTCGTTAATGCAATACAAAGAGCAAAATAATGCAGAACTAATTGTAATGGGTGCGTTTGGGCACTCTAAGCTAAGGCAGTTTTTTGTAGGCAGCAACACCATTAAAATGCTCGAAAACAGCGATGTGCCAGTGGTTATTTTGAAGTAAATGTCACTTTTAAGTAAGTGGTTATTTTAAAATAAATTTAACAGCCTGCGCCAAAAAGCCTAAAATCACTTAACTGATGTTAGGCTTTTTGTTTTTGGCTAAGCTTAGGTTTTAGCTTTAAAGTAAGGTTGAGAGTCGCTTTATTTTTTAACTTCAAACTTTTCGAATAAAAACTGAATAAACGACGTGGGAGTTAGGGCGCTTAAAAAGCCTGACTGCCTGAAATAATAGATACCCACACATCGGCATTTTCATCAACACTACCTGCAACCACAAACGGTAACTGCTCAAAAAATGTTTGATGCTGCTCTGGCATAAATGAGCGCACGGCACGTTTGCCAAATGTTGCCATTATTTCTCGTTTACCGAGTTTGTCTTGTATTGCCAGCTCGCCTTCATGAAAAGGGGAAGCATCTATTGAGTATGTGTTAGCCATTTTGATCGTAATTTGTGTGCGTATTTCATGGGGTAAATTTAACGCAATATACAATGAATGATAATGGGTGTTTTATTGACTGATAATGCACAAAACAATGACAATACTTGCACCCTCTTAGTGCCCAGCGCGCACCAACATATAACAAAATAGGTTTTATCCTCACTCTAAAAATGCATTAAATACTATTTAAACAATAACTTAAAAAACTGGCTGTGTTTTTGCAAACATTCTATTAACAAGCCCGTTTTACTTACGGCAAAAATTTAGGTTGTGAGCACAATAGCTATTAGCAACCATCGGCAAAGAAGCCCGCACACAGTTATGCATAATGCGTATTTGTGGCGGGCTTTTTTGTTAATTGTATTTAAACCGTCACTTTAAGGAATGCCCTATGCAAACCTCGCAAAAAATACTCATTATTGGTAATGGTATGGTCGGACACCACTTTGTTGAGCAAATGCGCCAAAGCGATGCCAACGCAGACATTACTGTACTTTGCGGAGAAGCAAATCTTGCATACGATCGCGTGTACTTATCAAGTGTATTTGATGGTAAAACAGCCGCCGATTTAGCACTTACCACTCACGACAACTATAAACAGCTTAATATTAATGTGCATACCAGCCAGTGGGTTGAAGGCATTGATAGATCAGCAAAAATAGTGACCACGCTAACGGGTGAGCAATACCCGTACGACAAACTTATACTTGCAACAGGTTCCTTCCCGTTTGTGCCGCCTATAAAAGGTAACGACCAACCCCATTGCTTGGTGTATCGCACATTAGAAGATTTAGAACAAATAAAAGCCAGTGCAGCCGTAAGTAAAAGCGGTGTAGTTATTGGCGGTGGTTTATTAGGGCTTGAAGCCGCAAATGCAATTAAACAACTAGGGCTTGATACCCACGTAGTTGAATTTGCGCCGCAGCTTATGGCTGTTCAGCTTGATGGACAAGGCGGTACGCTACTAAAAAATAAAATAGAAAAACTTGGCGTAACAGTGCACACATCAAAAGCGACCAGCGAAATAGTAAAAGGCGAAACGAGCCGCTTTAGATTAAACTTTTCGGACGAAACATTTTTAGAAACAGACCTAATTTTGTTTTCTGCCGGTATTCGCCCGTATGACCAACTTGGTAAGATTGCCGACTTAGAGCTGGGTGAGCGCGGCGGTATTATTATTAATAACCAATGCCAAACGTCAGACCCTGATATTTTAGCCATTGGCGAATGTGCCCTGTGGGACAAAAAACTATTTGGCTTAGTAGCACCGGGTTACAACATGGCGCGCGTTGCAGCGAGCCAATTAAGTGGTGGCGAGCTTGAGTTTTTAGGTGCTGATATGAGCACAAAACTTAAGTTATTAGGCGTAGAAGTAGGCTCAATTGGCGACGCTCATGCAAAAACGCCAGACTGCAAAGAACTTATATACCAAGACGCTATTCGCGGGTGTTATAAAAAAATCATACTAAGTGAAAAAGGCGATAAATTACTGGGCGCTGTACTTGTTGGCGACACCAGCGATTACGATACTTTATTACAGTACATGCTTAACGACATGGACTTACCCGAAAACCCTGAGTGTTTAATTTTACCAGACAGCGGTGGCGCACCGTCGCTATCGGGCAGCGCCCTACCCGACACCGCCACTATTTGTTCGTGTCACAATGTGAGTAAAGGCGACATTGTAGGTGCCATTGATGGCGGCTCATGCGATTTAGCATCGGTAAAATCATGCACTAAAGCAGCAAGCGGCTGTGGTGGTTGCGCAGCGTTATTAAAGTCAGTTGTTGATAACGAATTAGCGAGTCGCGGTGTTGAAGTAAATAACCATGTATGTGAGCACTTTGCGTATTCACGCCAAGAACTACTGCACATGGTGAAAGTAGAAAGCATTAAAAGCTTTGATGATTTACTAACTAAACATGGCAGCGGTCATGGCTGTGAAATATGTAAACCTGCCATTGGTTCTATTTTAGCCTCAACATGGAACGACTTTATTTTAGAGCCCGCCCATGTTGGCTTGCAAGATACTAACGATACGTACTTAGCAAACATGCAAAAAGATGGTTCGTACTCTGTAGTACCGCGTATTGCTGGCGGCGAAATAACACCCGACAAACTAATTGTAATTGGACAAGTAGCCAAAGACTTTAACCTGTACTGCAAAGTAACGGGTGGTCAGCGTATTGATTTATTTGGTGCGCGCTTAGAAGAGCTTCCTGTTATTTGGGAGCGATTGATCGAAGCCGGATTTGAGACCGGTCATGCTTATGGTAAGTCTCTTAGAACCGTTAAATCGTGTGTGGGTAGTACTTGGTGTCGTTATGGTGTGCAAGACAGCGCTGGACACGCAATAGAAATTGAAAACCGCTATAAAGGACTGCGTGCACCGCATAAATTTAAAATGGCGGTATCGGGTTGTACCCGCGAATGCGCCGAAGCACAAAGTAAAGATATTGGCATTATAGCCACCGAAAACGGCTGGAACTTATACGTGTGTGGTAATGGCGGTATGCGCCCTCGCCATGCTGATTTATTTGCTACCGATTTAGACACACCAACACTCATTAAATACATTGACCGCGTAATTATGTTTTACATTAAAACGGCTGACAAATTACAGCGTACGTCGGTATGGATGGAAAACCTTGAAGGCGGTTTAGATTACCTTAAAAGCGTAGTTATTGACGACAGCTTAGGTATTTGTGACGAGCTAGAAGCGCAAATGGAGTTAATTACACAAACCTACGCCTGTGAGTGGAAAAAAGCGATTGAAAGCCCTGATGCAGCCAAACGATTCCGCCAGTTTGTTAATAGCCCCGAAACCGACGACAACATTTTATTTGTGCAAGAGCGTAACCAAATTCGCCCTGCAACAGAAGCCGAAAAACGTGAGCAACGTAATACACAAAACCGTATTCCAGTAATGGAAGTTGAAGAGGAGCAAGCTGATGTCTTGGCATAATATTGGAACAATCGACAACCTAGTGGCTAATAGCGGCGTATGCGCACTAGTTAATAATCAGCAAATTGCTATTTTTTACATTCCACAAAATCCAACGGCTGTGTTTGCCATTAGCAACTACGACCCTATTGGCAAAGCGAATGTATTATCGCGTGGCATTATTGGCTCAATCGACAATAAATTAGTTGTCGCCTCGCCTTTATATAAGCAACACTTTTGCCTAGAAACAGGCGAATGTTTAGAAGCAGAAGCAATACACTTACCGGTTTTTAATGCAAAAATTGAAGACGGCAGTGTATTTATAAGCTCTGAACCAAAAGTTACAACAGCTGTGGCTTAGGGGAATATTATGAGTGTACTGTCTTATTTTTCGGGTATTGAAAACGTGTGGTTAAATAAGCTTGTTACTAAGCTAACAAGCTCAAATAGTCGCAGTGCTAAAAGTGGCAACGTTTATATAATTGGTGCCGGTCCAGGAGACGCAGAGCTAATTACGGTAAAAGCGCAGCGTTTAATTAATACCGCCGATGTTGTTTTATACGATTGGTTAGTAAGCGATGATTTACTAAAAACACTGCCTAAAAAAGCGCAGCGTGTATTTGTAGGTAAACGTGCTGGTAAGCACTCGATGACCCAAGCTAAAATTTGCGAACTACTGGTTAAATACGCGCAACAAGGCTTAAACGTAGTGCGTTTAAAAGGCGGCGATCCAAGTATATTTGCACGTATTAACGAAGAAGCCGATGCGCTTACAAAACATAATATTAATTTTGCGATTGTTCCGGGTGTCACAACGGCTAGCGCTACTTCTGCTTATACAGGTATTCCGCTTACAGCAAGAGACGTAGCGCGCAGTGTTACGTTTTTAACGGCGCAGTTTGCCGATCCTAACAAGCAGCCTCATTGGAAAAATTACGCATTTGAGCAAGGCAATAACAACCCTACTTTAGTGGTTTATATGGGACTTTCGCGCCTACAAGCACTAAGCAACGGTTTACAATCAGTAGGTTGGCCAAGTGAAACGCCCATTGCACTAATCGAAAATGCCACTACCACTAAGCAAAAAGTAATTACTAGCACGCTTGAGGAAATAGTAAATGAGCACGCTAAACACAATCTTCAAGGCCCTACCCTAATTATGATTGGCGAAGTAATAAATCATAAAATGGCAATTAGCCCTGAGTTATTAAACAGTATGAATGTTAACGCATGATACAAAATGAATAATGCACTTTTCGCGCTTACTACCTCCCCAGGAGTAGGCGCTTTTTTTGTTTTTAATTTGGGTTCAAGTTGTGTGCAATAACATGCTTAAATGCACCAAATAAGTTAAAAGTAATGGTAAGTTAAATTATAGAAACACAGTGAAAAACAAAAATAACACTTTAAGCAATTGTATTAGCTTGATTTTAAATTCAATGATGAAATTTATTAATGATTGGAACAGTGGTTGCACTTTAAAAACAAAAAAGTGTGGAATAATACTAATGGCGACAAGTAATCCTCTCACAAAACAGTTTTTATTAGCAGCTAAGTATCAAGAAATACACGCGCTAAAGCAATTACAAAACAGTTGTGCCTCGCTTACTAAGTTAGGCGATTTTGTACATCAGTTACAAAAAGAACGCGCAATGAGTAATATATTTTTGGCCTCAAACCGCGAACGATTTAAAACCCAATTACGAGAACAAATCCCTTTAAGTAACAGTGCACAAACTGCATTTAATGATTCACTTAAACAAACATTCATAAACGATAACGCCGATACGGGCCATACTCGGTTATTTAATTTAATTACCTATAGCCTGCAAACACTTGAAGCATTGCCCGACTTACGCAATCAAATAGCACAACAAAACATTAGTGCAGTGCATGCTACGCAGTCGTTCACGCAGTTAATTGCTAGTTTACTCAATATTATTTTAGAGGCCGCTGATGGCGCAAGCGATCCTAAAATAACGCGTTTGTTAGTCGCATTTTTTAATTTTATGCAAGGTAAAGAATACGCAGGACAAGAGCGTGCCTGTGGTGCACAAGCATTTGCAGCGAGTAAATTTACCACTGAGCAAAAACAACAACTCGCGCATTTTGTACAAGAACAAAACCACAGTTTTGACTTTTTTAATGAATACGCCGATGCGCACCTTTTAAAATGTTTTGCCACACTAACAACGCATCAGGTTAATAATCAGGTAGAGCAATTGAGAAGTTTACTGCAAAAACTTGATGACGAGAACGCTCAACCGCTCTCACAACTGAGCGAAGTATGGTACGAAGTAACCACTACGCGCATAGATATAATGCACAAAATTGAACAAAACATAGCAGATCAGTTAATTGATACCGCAGCAATGCAAATAGCCTGTGCTCAACGTAGCTTAAATACAAATAAGCAGGTACTTAACAATATGGCAGAGCAACACATAGCCCCTACTTTTGGGCAATTAGCTATTAAACAACCAGAGCCAGAAGTAAGCCAAAATATAGCGGCCGATAAGCTCAATAGTAATAAAAGTATGTACGATTTAATTATCGAGCAAAGCCAGCATATAAAACAAATAAACCAAGCGTTACTTGACGCTAAAAAAGTGATTAGTGAGCAAAAGGTCATTCACCAAGCCAAATATATACTTATTGAGCAGTTAAAGCTCACTGAAGAGCAAGCCCATAAACAGCTACAAAAACAAGCAATGGATACACATAAAACCTTATTTAGCGTTGCGCAAACAATTGTACAAATGAGCGATTAAATATGCTGTTCTTATTGGTTTTAATAAGAACAGCACCCCGCTAAGTGCTTATTTACTCAGTTATAAGTTGCTCGCCTAGCTTAAGTCTCTCTGTATTTAAAAATAGATTCATAATCTACTGACTACAATAAGGTAAGGCTCTTATGTGGAGTCAATTTATAATGCAAATTATTCAACGCATTCAAAATAATCAACTACAATAAGTTAATCATTTGTTACATCTCATTTTATTGAGGCGTATTTATTTAATAGTGTTGTAGGATTTTGAATGCCCAATGTAGAGAGTTATATCGCAGATGTATTATTAATTGATGAACAGCAATTAATTACGCCTCTTGATAATGGTATTCAAAAAAACTTAGAAAGTATTGCTCAGCTAATTTTAACTATTTTTGATGCCACCGCATTTTCTATTGTTGCTAACCTCCCTGAACGTTCCGTTGAGCTTTACAAATCAGGTTCAAAAATAACAGTCGCTAAAGAGCAACTATCTGATGACGTTTTTAATGAATCGATTATCGAGCATGATCCTAAAATATTTAGAGTGGTATCACCTATTATTTTGCCCTCAAACCTTAAGTTTGGATGGTTTATATTCGAGCGAGTAAGTGATTCAGCACTTACAGAAAAAGAAAAATTAATCTTAAATAGTTTACAAAAAAACTTTGTTAATCAGTTGGTCCAACGTAAAAATTCATTAGATAAAATAAACAGTTCTAAGTTTCACTCAACAATTAGCGAGCTAAAAAAAGACGAAACTGAAAAAGATCGCCTAATCAAAAAATTACAAAAAATGAGCGATGAACTAGATGAATTTACCAGTATTGCTTCACATGATCTCAAGTCACCATTAAATGCAATTAAACGTTTATTAGAGTGGATTTATGATGACTGTAAAGATTTACTCCCTCAAGAGCACCAAGAAAACTTTCAGCTTGTACTCAGCCGTGCCAATAGAATGCAAACACTGCTAGAGGATTTACTAAACTACTCAAGAATAAATAGCTGCGATTCAACTCGTGCAAACATATCTTTAGAAAGTATTTACCAAGATGTAGTGCAAATTTTAGAAGTTCCACAAACTGTAACTGTACATATAAACGCTAACAACGAAGTACTCGATATACCGCTACTCCCTTTTAAAATTGTTTTTCAAAATCTTATTAGTAATGCAATAAAACATAACAATAAAGAGCACCCGGTTATCGACATTACACTTATCCCCTCTAGCCATTATTACATTATTGAAATAAAAGATAATGGCCCAGGGGTTGACCCTAAATATTTTTTACTCATATTTAAGTTATTTCAGACATTACAATCTCGAGATGACGTTGAAGGGAGCGGCATTGGACTCTGTATTGCTAATAAGCTCATTATTAATTATGGGGGCAAAATTGAAGTAGCCTCCGATGGAAAGCTTGGCAGTACATTTACTATTTTTTGGCCCAAAGTTTAACTATGAAATTATCAATTATAAACGAGCATAATTTAGCTGCTTTTAGAAGGAACGTATGAATATCTTAATTGTTGATGATGACTTAGTTGATCGCAAATTAATTAAAAAAATGCTTACTTCAGATGGCTCTCACCATCATGATATAGCCGAAGTAACGTGTGTTTGTGAAGGCTTGAACGCCATTGAAAACACGCACTTTGATATAATACTACTCGATTATAATATGCCCAAAGAAGACGGCATTGAAATGCTAATTGAAATGCGCTCAAAGCCTAAACTCGGTAATACCGCAATTATTATGATTAGCTCCTCAGAAAACTCAACCTTAGCTATTGAGTGTATAGAAGCAGGCGCTCAAGACTTTTTACCTAAAGGTGATATAACAGGAAGCAGTTTAAATAAAGCGCTTATATATGCCAAAAAACGTTTTGAAGCAGAACAACGTATGCACAACAGTTATCTTGCTGTAAAGCATATGGCTGAGAGGGATCAGCTTACGGGTTTATCTAACCGGTATCATTTTGAAGAAATACTAAAAGTAATGATAGCCAATAATAAACGTGCTAAAAACTGCGTTGCTTTACTTGCTTTAGATTTAGATAACTTCAAAAATATAAATGATACGCTTGGGCATAGTGTCGGCGACGAAATTTTAATACAAACCGTGCACAGAATTAATGGCTGCCTAAGACAAAACGAAGGGTTTGCTCGATTAGGAGGCGATGAATTTGCAGTTATAATAGGCGGAATTTGCAATATTAATCAAATAGGTATGATAGCAAATAGAATTTTAGCTGAAGTGTCTAAGCCCTTTTTACATGAAGGTAGAACTTTAAATTGTAGTGTTAGTATAGGAAGTGCTTTATACCCTAATGATGCGACTGAATCACATGAATTGCTCAAATGTGCTGATATTGCAATGTATCGATCTAAGCAAAGTGGTAAAAGCAGAATTAGCTTCTATAAAGAACAATATCAGTATGAATTTAGCCGCCGCGTTGATATTCAAAATAGAATAAAAGAACACATAGAAGAAGAAAACTTTAGATTATTTTATCAACCTGTTTACTGTGCAAAAACACAAATGATGACGGGGGTTGAAGCATTGATCCGTTGGCCAAATACAGAAGTTAGTTACACCCCTGATGAATTTATCCCTATTGCTGAAGAGTGCCGCTTAATAGAGCCCCTTGGTAAATGGATAATTGCGACTGCATTAGAGCAATTATCTGCGTGGCAGCAAAGCTACGAAACTCCGTTAACCCTATCTATCAACATTTCACCTATACAACTACAAAAAGAAGCTTTAGAAACATATTTATTAAAAACAGTCGAAAAATACAATTTAAAAACCAGTAGCATTATTCTTGAAATAACAGAGACCGCTTTTATGGAAAACAGTAAAGAGGTAATTGATATATTAACTTCTTTATCTGACAAAGGGTTTAGGATTGCCTTGGACGACTTTGGTATGGGCTACTCATCTATATCGCACCTAATATCCTACCCTATTGATATAGTGAAATTAGACAAAAGCATGCAGTCGTTAGATGGCGAAAATAATAAGCGATTAAAAGTAATCGAGAGCTTATCTTTGATGCTTAAAAAATTAGATTTTTCTGTGGTGGCAGAAGGTGTCGAAACTCAAACCCAGCATCAACTATGTAAAAAACTAAACATAGACTACCTGCAAGGTTTTCTATTTTCAAAACCAATACCCGCAGACGAAATTAATGTGTTACTAAATACCTACACAAAACAAATAAGTTAGTATATGAAACGGTAATATATCAGCTATATAGTGGAGCTTTAAAAATGAACTTTAGAATTATTAAAGCTCATACAAATCAGCTGTTTTCGTTTAAATGCTGACCGATGACAGCCAATATCTTCTCTTTCAAATCTGCCGCTTGAAAGGTGCCTTTTACAAGGTAACCTTTAACAAAATCGTGTGACATTATTATCTTTTTTTCTTCTTCTCTTTCAGATGAGCTAAACATCATAACCACGCATGAGCTAATCTCTATCATCTTTCTTAGTTTAGAAAATTCCTCTAAAAATTGGATCCCATTAACTCTTGGCATATTAATGTCTAAAAATATAAGTATTGGAGGAAATCCATCAGGGTATTCTTTTCTGTTAGCTTCATAATTCTCTAAAAATTCTAATGCTTCTTGACCATCTTTTTTTTCAAAAATTGTAAGCTCTAATTCGGCTTCTTTTATTAGTCTTTTAAGAATGTAGCGATCAACTTCATTGTCATCGACAATTAATATTGGGGGTTTAATTTTTGTCATGTTAGCTTATCCATTGGTATTATTATTTTAAACGCTGTACCTTCAGCAGAACTTTGCAGCGATATTTCACCATTTAAATATTCAATATGCTTTTTAACCAGCGCCATACCTAAACCAGAGCCACTACTCGTGTCTGCATGAAATCGTTTGAACATATCAAACACTTCACTTTGATGCTTTTGTGGTATTCCAATGCCGTTATCTGTAACAATAATAATAAAATTTTCCTGTTCGTTAAAAATATCACAGTGAACAAAAGGTGCATCTTTATTTCTGTCGTAATATTTAAGCCCGTTAGATATCAAGTTTTCGATAATTTGAGCAAAACGTGCTTTTTCAGATTTTATTGGTACAGATAAATTAATAGTTGTTTTAAGCGTACAAGGGTTATCTTGCATGAGCCAAGTAAGTCGCTCTTTCATATCAACAATTAACTGGTTAAAGTCAATTATATTTCTATCTTCATTACCAATTTCAGCTTTCGCTAACAGTAAAATATCAACAACAAGTGTTTCTAACTTTTCCATTTGTTGATAAATAACCAGCGCATTTTGACTCGCCTCTTCAATATCTCCTGCTTTTATATCTTCAATAACAAAATGTGCCAGAGACTTAGCCCCAGATAATGGTGATTTCAGGTCATGAGATGCCCGGTAAGCAAACTGAGCAAGTTCATCATTTGCTTGCTGCAGAGAAGCCGTTTGGCTGTTTATAATTTCTTTGAGCTCGATACTGTTTTCAATATTTAAAAGATCATTTTTAATACGCTGCCTCGCCGCTATCACTAATGCTTTTAATTCACCCGACGTTTTTATTTCAAGTTCATCATCTAGATTAATATTGCTTTCGGGTTTACTAGATAAAAGCAGGGTTAGATTTCGGATAGAGCTAGATATAGTGCGAGAAAGATACGTTATAGAAATAATATTGAAAAAAGATATGATCAAAACAAGGGGTATTAGCGTCATCAGTATAAACGATACTGTTTTTCTGATTGGTTCTTCAAACAGCTCTGAACTTTTATTAAAGCCATTAAGTGACACATTTAGGTTTAGTAAAAAATCATCTCTGCTCAATTCACCCTTTTTATATTGATCAACTGACAATAAAGCTTTATCTGCAATTTTAATATCGTTTTGACAGATTGTTAGCATGTGATCTGTGTTAATAGCTTTCATAATGGCAAGATTTAATGGGTTTATTTCGTCAATACACTCAATGGGTAGTTGTCTAATTAACAATATATCTGACTCGATAGTGTTTATATCTATGGGAATATCGTTTTCTATTTTGTTAACTGACTTGGTAAGTTGCTGAGCATATTTTAAGTGAAGAAAATTAAGTTGGTGAAACTTAGCCCCCTTTGCTATTTCAAAAGCTGAATAAATAGTAATACTTACTTCTGCTGCAGTTAAAATGACAATAAGCATCAACTTTCTGGAGATATTCATGTGCGACACCTATTTTTGCTACTAATTATTATTTTTATGCATAACGCTATATTAAATATAGTATTTATAACCTTAGGTATAGCAGATTTTATCTTTTTTACTAGCTCCTCTATAAATAACAATTGATATTTAGCTTTACTCAGTTTTTGATAAAAGCTTCTTTGTTATTTTTTTGCCACTACAAAGCAAACACAGTTAGTATAAATGCTTCTAAAAATGCTGGTGTATTGGCAAATACACCAGCAGCTAAATACGAAACTTTGTTAAGTCATGCCATATTTAAAAAGTGTATTAACATGCAGCATTTTTTGAATGAAAAATATAGGCTCGTGTGTGGTCGTACACTAGGTTAAAAGTAAAAGCGTAAAGGGTTATAAAAAAAGTTACGCCAATATCCATTATTAATGCTTCCCATAAGCCTACTTTTAAAATGATTGCCATCACGGGAATAGTAAAAACAAGTAACCCGCCTTGAAATAAAAGCACGTGAAAAATACGAAATAATACAGAACGTTGCTCTTTTGCACCGGTAGCTACTTTGTCAAAACACCAGTTGAAAATAAAGTTCCAACACATCGCAATCGTTGCAATTATAATCATAGTGCCCGATAAAGCCCCAATTGCATGATCTGTAAATAGTGCTAAACCTAAAATTGATAATGACACGGCTAAAATCTCAAACAAAACTGCCTGAAATACTCGCTCTGTTGCCCCCATTTTCTCTGTCATAATGTCCTCTTTTATCTATTAATATTTAAGTGTAGTGATAATGACAGATTTATTTAGTTACAAAAGTTAGCAACTATCACCAATAGTGATAAGATGAGTATATAGTTCTAGATAAAGTAGAATAAAATGTACAGCTTAGAGCAACTAAAAATATTTGTAAGCGTAGTAGAAACCGGCTCTTTTTCAGCAACAGCGCGAAAGTTAAAGCGTGCGCAGTCGGGTATTAGCCAAGCTATTTCTAATCTTGAAATCGCAATAGATCAAACATTGTTTGACCGCAATAAAAACACTCCCACTTTAACAAAAAGTGGAAAAACCTTGCTACCTGTGGCTTATTCAATACTGCAACAACAAACTTATTTCGATCAAAAAGTTGAATCTCTTGCTAAAAAAAACGAGCAAGACGTAGTAATTGCGATTGACGAGAGTATAAGTAATCACGGAATTTTAAAAATAATAGCCCCACTTGCACAGCAGTACCCTATTACAAATTTTGAGCTAATATCAGCTACTACGTTTGATGTAGAAGAACTTATAAAAACAGGTAAAGCGCAAATAGGCATCATATATAGTGATGGTGAATTAAAGGTAGATATGGACTTTTTTTTGCTAGGCCAAGCTCGATTTTTAACGATTGCGTCACCGCAACATGCGCTTGCTAAACTTAATAAAGTAAATAGCAGTGACTTAAAAGCACATAGGCAATGTGCTCACCGTAGCCTTAATCAATCAGAGTTATGGTTTAGCTATGCTATAAGCGCTAAGGTTTGGTACGCCAATACTCATCAAACACTTATAGATTTGGTAACACAAAATGTGGGCTGGGCGTTGGTGCCTGAGTTGGCAATAAAACAACAACTTAAACAAGGTGACCTTGTTGCTCTTCCTGTAGTGCATGAGCAAGGTGGTTGGTTAACGCCTTTAGGCTGTGTGGTATCAAGAAGTAAACCTACAGGCCCAGTTACTGAAAGTTTACTAACCCTTTTACAGCAACATTTTTTAAAAGAAGGTGATTGGAAAGCCAAAGTTTAACACCACTCACACGGCTTTATATTGCGAGCTTCTTTTTAATCTTAATTTGCCACTCAAGTGCAAGCTCGGGTAGTTCAAGTGCTGCTAGTAATACGCTTTCGTAACCTGGGTATTGTTTATCAAAAAACGCCTGGAACAACGTTTTTACTGAAATGTTATGCGTCGCTTTTTTCTCAATAGTCACCGCATCGCCGGTTTTAGCAATGCCTTGTTCAAGCACTCTAAAATAAACACCAGTGCAGTAATGCTGCGTAAATAGTTTAAGGCTATTTTTATTATTAAGGGCGATACCAAGTTTAAAACATGGCACACGAGGCTGACTAACTTCAAGTAATGAAGTACCCATTCGAATATGGTCGCCTATATGTATATTTACTTCATCAAGGTCAGAAATAGTGAAGTTTTCGCCAAATATACCGCTACTTAAGTTCTCGTTTTCAAGAGTCTTCTGCCAATACTCATAATGATTGTGCGAAAAAGCATATACTGCTTTATCTACCCCGCCGTGGTTAACTAAATCAGCTTGTTCGTCACCTATAATATTTAATTTTTCAATCACTACAGGTTCGTTAGTCGGGGTTTTGAATATTCCCGTCTTCACCTCTTTACCATTATGAATAAGAGTTTTAATTTTAGAGATATTAGTAGAGATAATTTTCATTTAAGATTCCCACTTGCCCAGCGCTTGTTTGTCACTTTGTTTAAATTCAACCCAATTTGATGAGTCTTTAAAGTGTTCTTTTTTCCAAAACGTGGCGTGGTTTTTTAAGTAATCCATTATAAATTGTGCGCCTTCGAACGCGGCTTGGCGGTGTCGGGAAGTTACGCCAACAAACACAATTTGCTCACCAAGCGCTAAATAACCAACGCGGTGAATAATACATATTCGCGCCAGTTGCCAGCGCGTTTGTGCTTGCTCTGCAATAGATTGAAGCAGTTGCTCGGTCATACCAGGGTAGTGCTCAAGCTCAAGTGCAATAACGTTATCGCCACTGCTGAACTCTCTTACCAAACCTGTAAAGGTGACAACAGCGCCATCGTTTTTATTATTACTGCAAAGCGTATTATGCTCGTCACCTACATTAAAATCATTGGTTTGTACTTGAATATGTATGCTCATTAACCACCTGTAACTGGCGGAAAAAAGGCAAGCTCATCCCCCGCTTTTACTATTTCATCACTTGATGACATAGTTTGGTTAAGCGCGCATAGTACGTCACGCTCTTCCAGCCATGCTTTCCAATGCGGGTTTTTCTCAACCAGCTTTAGTTTAAGTGCAGTAATGCTTAGTGGCTCGGTTATTCTTAGCGTTAACTTATCGCATTTCAAGCGCTCTTTTAGTTGCCCAAAAAACAATAACTCTACTTTACCGGCGCTAGGTATAGCATCGTTTGGATTAATCTCGCTGCCAACTGCCATTTTTGCCCCCAGCTTTTTGAGTAACGCGCATGCCGCTAATTTCCATTAGTGGGTCGGCTGCTTTACACATATCAAACAAAGTAAGGCTAGCCACAGATACCGCCGTTAGCGCTTCCATTTCGACCCCGGTTTTACCGGCAAGTTTGCAGTAGCTGGTTATTTTAATTTGGCTGTTTGCTTCATCAAGTTCAAAATCAACAGCTACTTTAGTAAGTGCAAGCGGATGACAAAGCGGAATTAAATCGGCGCACTTTTTAGCGCCTTGAATACCTGCAATACGCGCCACTCCTAACACATCGCCCTTTTTGTTTTGATTAAGCATTACTTGTTCAAAGGCAAGCTTGCTCATGCTAATAAAGGCTTCAGCTGAGGCATCGCGCAGGGTTACGTCTTTGAGCGATACATCAACCATATTAGCTTGGCCGTTTTCGTCAACGTGGCTTAACATACTATTGCTCACGCGATTCACACTTTTTACCAATGGTAATATGCGGTACAAAGTTACACGGTTTATGCATTGAGTTGAGTTGATCTTTTATAATGCCTGTCCACGCTGTTTTACATGCGCCTGTAGAGCCTGGCATACAAAAAATAACGGTGTTGTTAGCAAGTCCCGCAAGTGCACGAGATTGAATAGTTGAGTTACCAATTTCACCGTACGATATATGTCTAAATAGCTCACCAAAGCCGTCTACGCTTTTATCAAACAGCGGCGCAAATGCCTCAGGTGTTGAATCGCGTTCGGTAAATCCTGTACCACCAGTCACTAAAATAGCGTGAATGGTGTCGTCGGCTATCCACTGCGATGCAATAGCGCGCATTTGGTAAACATCATCTTTTACAATTTCTTTATCTGCTAAGTGATGACCCGCCCCAGTTAGCGCTTTAATTAAGTAATGACCAGAAGTATCGGTAATCGCATCGCGTGTATCGCTTACTGTTAGTACGGCAATGTTTAAAGGTATTTGTGACTCGCTTGTGTGGCTCATAATGTTCTTCTTAATTGATTAATGCTTTGGTCAAAATGCTCATTTACAGCTTTAAATTGCGCCGGTGTATTGGTGTTTATTAATGCATGCGCTTTATTACATAAAAGCGTTTGCACACCAATGCTTTGGGTAAACTGTTTTATTGATTTATGACTGTTTGCGTTTGTGAGTATGTGTTTTAAATGATTTTTTACACTGCTTGTATTACGAATATACAGCGGTAGCGGTTCATTTTCAAAGTGCCAAGCATGTATTTGTGACTGATTTAATTGATTGCTCACACTTTGTACGTTATTTGACTGAGAAGCCAGCACTATTGTGCTTAACAAATTGCTAGTAAGTAGTGGCATATCTACCGCAGTAATAAGTAAGTCGTGCTCGGTGGTTATTAATGTGGAGTAAATTCCGCCAAGGGGACCGCTATTTGGGTATATATCTTTAACGTACTTTTCTGAGGGATAATCACTCGGTGAATAATGGTTCGATGGTTTGATTGGATTTGTAACATTACGGCTTATTAGTATGTTTTTAGCACCTGCGTCTTTTAATAAATCACACGCATTGTGCAATAGCGTTTTATTTTTTAAAACTAAATCGGCTTTATCTGTGCCCATTCTTGATGACTTACCACCAGCCAGCACAACACCTGTAAAATCGTGTTGAGCTTTTATATTCGATCCTGTATTAGATCCGTTACAAGCACTCATATTAGCCACCTAACATGGCTAAGTGAGTTGTCGCACCTGTTAAGCGTTTATCAAGTTCATGGCTTATTTCTTTGTTGCCCATAGCAGCTTGAATTGCCTTCACGGTCGCAGCAGTATCGTCCTCGTTTAGTAGTTCGCGTAAATCTATACCTTGCTCGGCAAATAAACATAAGTGTAATTTACCCAGCGCCGACACCCTTAAACGGTTACAGCTTTTACAAAAATCTTTGCTGTAAGGCATTATTAAACCAATACGACCATCATAGTCAGGATGACAAAATTCCTCAGCGGGTCCGTTTAGTTTCCCCCTAACAACTTGTAGCCAACCTTGAGCTAAAAGCTGTGCTTTAACCGTTTGTCCACTAAGGTGATTTTCTTCAAAAAAGGTTGCGCCGTCACCTGTTTCCATTAATTCTATAAAGCGCACCGTAACTTTGTGGTGCTTTACCCACGCTAAAAAATCCTTCAATTGGTTTTTACTAAACTGCTTGGCAAGTACCGCATTTATTTTTATGTCTTTTATGCCCAGCTCTACTGCGCGTTCAATGCCTTTTAAAATAAGGTTAAGTTTGTCGTGCCCTGTTATAAGTTTAAACATACTCGGATTTAAACTATCAATACTGACATTAAGCGCATCGAGCCCTGCTTCGGCAAATTCATCAATTTTATTTAATAAATTAAACCCATTCGTAGTAATGGCTACTTTTTCTATGCCGGGTGTATTTTTACAGAGCTTTATAATATCGGTTACGTCGTTTCGCAAGCACGGTTCGCCACCTGTAATGCGCACTTTTTTAGTACCTAGCTCTGCAAACGCATTTACCAGCGTGCTGATTTCGTTTTTATTTAAAAAATTACGCGGCGTATCGCACTGATACCCGTTTGGTAAACAATAACTACAACTAAAATTACATACATCGGTTATTGAGAGGCGCAAATAGTTAAACTGCCGACCAAATTGATCATTAAGCATATGCTTCCTTTTTTCTTTACATTACAACCGCAACATCAATGCTGCTAGAACCTGCTTTGTAATGTTGTTTTATTAATTGGCTTAACTGTGTTTTACACGAACCGCAGTTCGTTCCACATTTAAGTTCAGACCCCAATTGCTCGACTGTGTTTGCACCGTTTTTAATGGCGTTTATAATTGGCTGCTCTCTTACTTTAAAGCAGCTACACACTTGCACGCCTTGGGTAAATTCTTCATCGGGAGTTGCATAGAGCAGTGACTGTAATTGGGTAAAAGTCAGTAACGGCTCTGCAAATAGATGATTTATCCATTCGAGTGATATTTCTTTCTGCTCGTTAGAAATAACACCAACAAACGCTAATTGATCGTTTTGAATACATTGCACATGCATGGCTTTCGCCGTACTCATAGCCGACCATTGCCCTTGTAAACCAGTCAAGGTTTGGCAGTAATACAGTAAATCATTTTGTGACTCATTAAGCGCTAATTGGTAATTAAAGCAATTACTTGCATTAACTTTGAGCCAAAAATCACTGTTTATTACAAGCTCGCTTTTAGTAAACAGCTGCATATATTGCACAAAGGGTGCTTTAACTATATTAACAGCGCCATGTTTACACTCAGCCTGACCAGATATCGGGTCAACTACCGATTGATACAGCCCACTTACGGTAGCGGATGATGCAAATTGCTTATTCCAATGAATAGGCATAAAGCATTCACCTTTTCGCACGGCATCGGTTACTTTTGCATGCGCGGTAACGTGCCCTGTTTGAGCAATCGCACTTATTAAATCGTTTTGTTTAATTGCTAATTTACTGGCATCAAGCGGATTAATTTCAATGTAGGGCCGTGTTATATGCGATGAAAGCGCAGTGCTTTTACCCGTGCGGCTCATGGTATGCCATTGATCGCGTATACGCCCTGAGTTCATTAAAAACGGATAGTCGCTTGATGTTTTTTGCACAGGTAATTGCGGCGTTATAGGTATAAAACGTGCTTTTTTATCAGCGGTGCTAAATTGGTTATTTGTAAAAACCTGACCATTTTTATAAGGCTGATTTTTAACAACAGGCCACATAATGGGTTTTAAATTATCGTACTGGCTTTTTGTGAGCCCAACTAAACCAGAGAGATTTAATAATCGGCTGCCGTTATTTTCAAAATCGGTTAATTGTGCCCATTCTTCAAAAATGCTACTGGGGTCTGTAAAGTCAAACCCTTCAAAGCCCATTTTTTTAGCGACTTCGCACATAATTTGCCAATCGTTTTTAGCTCCTGAATAAGGCGCTACTAACGGGCGTTGCCTTGATATTCTTCGTTCTGAGTTAGTTACTGTGCCGTTTTTTTCGCCCCACCCGGTTGATGGAAAAGCAACATCGGCAAATTTTAACGTATCACTTTTTGCAATACAGTCAGATACAACCACCAGTTCGCAAGTCTCTAATGCTTTTTTAATAGCGGCGTTATTAGGCAAGCTCACCATTGGGTTTGTTGCCATTATCCATACGGCTTTTATTTTACCTGCAGCTATTTCATCAAACATATCGATGGCATTACTGCCTGCTTTTTTAGCCATAGTTGGCGATAACCAAAAGCGTTGCACAAGTGATTGATGCGCTTCGTTTTCAATATCTAAATGCGCTGCTAACTGATTAGCCAAGCCACCTACTTCGCGCCCGCCCATCGCATTGGGCTGCCCAGTAATCGAAAACGGACCGCTACCTGGTTTAAGTAATTTACCAGAGGCTAAATGTGCATTAATAATGGCGTTGCATTTATCTACACCCGAGCTTGATTGATTTATACCCATTGAATAAAAGCTAATAGCACTTGGGCTGTTAGCAAATAGTGCGTAAAACTCAGCAACTTGCTCAATTGCTATATCGCAAAAGTCGCTAACTGCCTCACAGCTCCACTTTTGTGCCTCTTGCAATGCGCTTTCAAAGCCGTTTGTGTGATGAGCAATAAATTGCGTATCGAGGTGGTTATGCTCATTTAAATAATTAAGTAAGCCGTTATAAAGTGCGGCATCACTGCCTGGTTTTATATTTAAAAAGGTGTCGGCAAGCTCAGCGGTGTCGGTTTTTCGCGGATCAATAACCACTACTTTCATATTTGGATTAAGCTGCTTTGCACGCTCCATGCGCTGATACAAAACCGGATGAGTCCATGCTGCATTAGAGCCAATTAAAATAAGCAGCTCAGTTTGCTCTAAATCCTCGTAGGTACACGGCACTACGTCTTCACCAAAAGCGCGTTTGTAACCTGCCACAGCAGACGACATACACAGGCGAGAATTTGTATCAATATTGCCTGAGCCTATGTAGCCTTTCATTAATTTGTTAGCGATATAGTAATCTTCGGTTAGCAACTGCCCAGACACATAAAAAGCCACCGCGTCAGGTCCGTGCTTTTGTATTATGTCATTAAATTTATTGGCAACATGGTCGGTGGCATCATCCCACGTGGCTGCTTCATTATTAATAAGGGGCGACGTTAAGCGATTATCACTGCCTGTTGTGTCGAGCAAATGCGTGCCTTTTACACATAAACGACCAAAGTTTGCGGGGTGCTCTCGCATGCCTTCAAGCTTGGTTGGCACATTATTAAAAAGTGAAATATCAACACCGCACCCTACACCACAGTAAGCACATGTTGTTTGTTTTAAACTCTTTTTATTTATAGTTGGTGACGTGTTTGCGGTTGCCATACTGCTCTCTTTTAATGTGCTTTAATTAGTGTGCTTTAATTTATGCGGGCTGTTTTACAGGCTCATTAAGCGTAACTACGTTAATAGTGTTACTTGCTTTAGCAAGTGCGCTGCTTATTACGTTTTGAACGAGTTTTTCACAACCACCACAGCCTGTACTGGCTTTAGTGTTTTGCTGCACACTTGCCAGATCTATGCAGCCTTTAGCGACTGATTGTTCAATGGTGTGTTTAGTTACTTTATGACAAGCGCAAATAGTGGCGTCATCAGGTAAGTCGTCGGCGCTTAGCTCTGCTATGTCGCCTGCAAGAGGCATAATGAGTGCTTCCGGCACAGTGGTAAGTTCAATGCCGTTTAAATGATATTGCAGCAAATTGTCGTAATCGCTGGTATCACCAACAAGTACCGCGCCAATCAGCTTATTACTTTGTGAATTGGTGACTATTTTTTTATAAATACCATTGGGTTGATCTTCAAAATAATAGCTTATTGCACCTTCGCTGCGTGCATGTGCATCGCCAATAGAGCCTACTTCAACACCCATTAATTTAAGCTTGGTGCTCATATCGGCACCACTAAATTCATCGGCTTTATTGTCTAAGCCAGTACTTTGCAAAGTACCTTGCTGGGTCTGTTGCAAAATATGTCCAACCGCTATTTTAGCCATAGCGTAACCGGGTGCCACTAAGCCAAAAATAAAATTATTCCACAGTGCACATTCACCAATTGCGTATATGTTTTTATCGCTCGTTTGGCAGTGGTTATTAATTACAATACCGCCGCGCTCGCCTAACTCTAAATTAAACTCGCGGGCTAAATTATCATAAGGGCGAATACCCGCCGAAAATACAATCATGTCGGTTTCAAGGGTTTTACCGCCTTTAAAACACATTTTGTAACGGCAGTTTTCACCTTCTACTATTTCCTCGGTTGCCACCGATGTATGTACGGTAACGCCTAAATCGGTAATTTTATTTTTTAGTAGCCGACCGCCACCTGCATCAACTTGTACGCCCATAAGTTGCGGTGCAAATTCTATTACGTGAGTGTGTAAACCCAGTTGCTTTAATGCATTTGCAGCTTCAAGCCCTAATAAACCACCACCAATAACCACACCTACTTTACTACCGTGGGCTGAATTTTTTATTGCGTGTAAATCGTTAATAGTGCGATACACAAGGCAGTGTTCACGGTCTTTACCAGGAATAGGCGGCACAAATGGGAATGAACCGGTAGCAAGCACCAGTTTGTCGTATTCAAACAGCTCCCCTTTAGCGGTTGTTACTGTTTGCGCATCACGATTTATATCAACCACTTTGGAATGCGTATAAAAGCGCACCTGCCAATCGTTATAAGTTTTATCACAAGTAAGAGCGAGGTCGTCTGCGGTTTTACCTTTAAAAAAAGACGATAGTTGCACGCGGTCATACGCTAGGCGGTCTTCCCCGCTCAGTACCGTAATTTCAAACTGCTCATCAGCTTGATTTTGAGAAACCAGCTGCTGCACAAAATGATGCCCCACCATTCCATTTCCTACCACTACAACACGCTGCTTGCTTCGCATTTACTCACCTTAAAATGATATCTACTTTAGTAATTAACTAAAATTGAAATCGAATGATTTGTTATAGGATTGTTATAGCAATATGTAAGCCAAATATATAAGCATTTAAAATCAGTTAGTTGCCTACATTGGTGCAGAGGTTAAAAGCGTAAAGCCCCACAAGATGGTGCAATTGCACCATCTTGTGTCGCCATAAATTACAAGAGGATTTTAGAAGATAGTGAGGGTTAAAATTTAGCGCTCATCCATACCCACAATTTTTGAGTATCGACTTTATTAGCTGCGGTATCGCCCGCTGAATAATCAGCATATTTAGCACCCACAGAGTAGGTTTTATTAATAGGTTTAATGTATTGTACGTTTAGCTCTCGACCTAAATCGTCAACCCCATTTGATTGCTCATTGGCATCAAAACTGTGATATGCCACCAGCCATTTACCGTCAAATGCTTTACCGTTTAAGCTAATGTAAGTGTCATCCAAACCTTGTGTGGGTGTGCTCAAAAACATATCTGCCCAACCATTAAATTTATGCATTGTGGCAAGCGGTGCTGCAAACCCGTAATCGCCGTTATCTGAGCCTAGTGATTCGATGCCCACTTTTAATGTTATGGACTCACTGCCCAACCCATTAATATCAACACCCCCTTCAAGTGCATAGTAGTCAGCATCAAAATCACTCACACTTGTTGATGCAGACTGCGTTGCATATTTCGCTTTGTAATAAAATGTTATGTCGTTTAGGGTTTTATTACCGTTAAAAGAAACGCCATAAGTGTCTAAACTGTCGTCTTGTATAGCATCGTCACTTAATAAGTAACTGTATAAAACCACTTTACCGTAGCCTGTTTTAAAGCTGGCATTAATTAGATGATCGGACGATTTAATGTCTTTATCGTCAGCAAATATGCGGTTACGCTTATTTAAATAACTGTACTGTAAATCTATGTTATTAAATGCGTAATTAATGGTTGCTGCATCAAAAGTTTGCCTATCTTGGCGCCAACCTACGTGCCCAACAAAACGCTGCCCATCAAGGGCTATTACTTGGCGTCCTACTTTTAGCGATAAACCATCGCGGGTATATTTAACAAAGCCTTGGTCAATTTCAGTGGTTTCGGGGTCTGCAATAACTGAGTAATCGGTATTTTTACCCACGGTGTTGTTGTAATCATCTACGCCAAATAGGCTGCGAGTGTCTTCTACTTCAATAAGACCTGAAAAACCATTTACCTCATCTGTTTGATGCGTTAAGCGGGTTCTGAGCGTTAACCCACTTGCATCTTTTAATGCATTGTCTTGATCGACGCTTTCAAAACGCAGTCTAAAATCAAGATCGGTTTGCGAAGCTTGGCTTATTGAAGGCGCGGTGAAGCAACCCAGTATAAAAATAATAGGTAAGTTGTTCTTATAGTTAAGCATTTTGGTTCTCTAGGTTTTAATTATTAATACACATACCAAAGCAATAAATAAACACAGCGAAATACATTTCCAGACCATCACTGGATCGCGTTTCATTATTGAGCTTTTATTGGCGGTACTTTCTAAATAAGGGTTAGGTTTATTGATATCGTTTATAAACTCAGAAAAAGCTTGGTATCTGAGCTCGGGTTTAGGGGCAAGCGCCTTCATAAGGGCTTGATCTAACCAAAACGGAATATCGGCTCTGTATTTTCGAATACTTGTGTAGTGCCAATGGCTGTAATCTTTTGGCGCTACGTGGTTAAGTGGCAGTGGTTTGTAAGGCAATTTTGAGCACAACAACTCATAAGCTATAACGCCAAGTGAAAACAAATCACTTTTAAAATCGGCGTGCATAGTAATGAGTGTTTCAGGTGCAGTATAATCGGCAGTACCTTGCGGGCAATCGTCCGCAATTTGCTTAACCGACTCATCCATCGCCGCAACACTTACTGTGCCGTAATCAATGAGCGTTACTTTACCGTGCGCATCTATCATTACATTATCGAGTTTTAAATCGCGATGTACCATATCGAGTCGCTGAAACGCCCTTAGTGCATGTACTATTTGTTCAATAATACTGCGCACTTGGGTTATTTCTGGGTGCGGCACATCGTGCTTCCAATCACTCAGTGTTTGCCCGTCCATGTACTCACAAATATGATATAAAAAACGACTTTGCGATTGCGTGCTTAGTACTTTCATCACGTTTAAATGGTTTATGCGTTGCCCTACCCAACCTTCTCTTATAAAGCCTTGAAGATAGTGCACATCGTCTTCAAAATTAACCGAAGGTGCTTTTAAAACTACTGGCGGTATATCGGGCGCTTGTTGCACTAAATAAATGTGCGAGCGACTACTGGCATGTAATTTACGAATAACCGTGTAGTCATCAATTTTTTGCCCAACATTAAGCGCAGGTGGAATTTTTCGTCGTGTTAGCGAGTGATAAAGCTCATCTAACTTTTGCTCGGCAATGTTTTCTACTTTTACTAGTAAACAACTTACGTTGTCGTCACTGCCTCGTGCTAATGCAAGTTCGGTAATTGCTTTAGCTGCATTTTCTAAATTAGTGTGCTCGTTAATTAATTTAGCTATGTCGCTGCTTGGCAGTACATCGTGTACACCGTCGCAGGTTAATATATAAATATCGTCGGTTTTTAGGTCAACTTCGTATACATCTATTTCTTGATGAAGTTGTGCACCAAGTGCACGGGTTAGCGTGTCGTTTACTTTGTGATCCCGTGTTATTGCCTCTATTTTACTGCCGCGCAGGCGGGTAATACGCGTATCACCTAAGTGAAATATATAACCTGTTGCCGACTTTAAAATAAGCGCTGTAAAAGTGGTCATCCAATCAGCTTGGCGCTGACCAAGGTGATTGTAATTAACCGATTGCGAATAAAGCCACTGATTTAAACTCGCTAACACCTTCGACACTGACTTTTTAACCGCCCAGCTTTCGGGGGTATTTAAATACTCATTTATAAAATGAGTAACCGAAAGTTGAGACGCTTGTTTAGCATTTTTTGCTGATGAACACCCATCGGCTAAGCAGGCAATAACGCCTTTAGACTCTTTTTCTTGCGCTTTGGTGTTAAGAGCAGCAAACGCATCTTGGTTTTCTGCTTTTAACCCTTTAGCGCTGTGCCCGCCAAATGAAACGTTGAGTTCATTTTTTAGCGCTTTAGCGTGGAGTGTTTCATCAAACATAGTCAATAATGCCTTAAGTCACTGAAATAAGTTCAACGGTGCCGTCTTCATTTACTTCGGTAATATGTCCGTCTGGTTCTTTCATAAAAAACAGCGCAGCTAGGCCAAGTAATGCACTACCCGCAATAATGAAAAAGAAGGTTTTATAGTCAACAAGCGACAATGCCGTTAAGTAAACCACTGCACCAACATTACCGTAAGCGCCAGTCATACCTGCAATTTGCCCTGTTAAACGGCGTTTAATTAGCGGCACTGCTGCAAATACTGCGCCTTCACCTGCTTGCACAAAGAACGAACACGCCATAGCCGCTACAACAGCAAGCCATAAAGGCCACGACGCATCAACCAAGCCCATTACAAAATAACCAACTGCAAGCCCCATCGTAAGTACAATAAGTGTTATACGGCGACCTAATTTATCTGAAATCCAACCGCCACCAGGGCGAGATGCTAAATTCATAAACGCATAAGCAGAGGCTAAAATACCTGCGTACACCATATCGAGCGCAAACACATCCATAAAAAACAGCGGCAACATAGAGACAACCGCAAGTTCAGAACCAAAAGTTGTAAAATATAAAATATTCAAAACAGCCACTTGCTTAAACTCATAACGATGCGACTCAGGTACAGGCTCTTTAAAAATATGACCATTTACATCAAAGGTTTTATACACTTCGTAAATATAAAGCAGAACTAAAAAAGCATACACGGCAAGTACAAAATTAGCCGAAATTAAGTTAGCACCCGTTGGCGAAAGCTTCCAAGTAAGTAATGCTAATGCGCCGTACATAGGGATTTTCATAATAAGCAGTAATACAAAGTCGCCTTTACTGGTTACTTCCATTGCGCCTACTTTTTTAGGTTTAAAGTATGTACCGCCTTTTGGTGTATCGGTTACATTTAAGTACCAAATAACACCAAATATAACGCTTAATATACCCGTTAAACCTACTGCATAACGCCATCCATCTTCGCCACCAAACATAAGTGCAATAATTGGTAGTAACATAGCCGCTGCTGCCGAACCAAAATTACCCCAACCGCCATAAATGCCTTCAGCTATACCCAGCTCATTAGCAGGAAACCATTCGCTCACCATTCGAATTCCCACAACAAAACCAGCACCAATAAAGCCTAGCGCAAAACGCGCTATTGCGGCTTGCTCAAAAGTGGTTGCCATAGCAAACATAAAACACGGAATACTACAGCTAATAAGCAGTGCCGCATAAACAATACGCGGACCAAATTTATCGGTTAGCATACCCACCACAACACGCGCTGGAATAGTTAACGCGACATTTAAAATGAGTAATGTTTTAACTTGCGCCATGGTGATCCCAAGCGAACCCGCTATAGCACCTAACAAAGGAGCATGGTTAAACCATACAAAAAATGACACAAAAAAGACCATCCAACTCAGATGTAATACTTTCATTTTTCCTTTAAAGGATATTAGGTTAAACCCAGAACTCGGTTGCATGTTTATTTTCCTCGTAAACGTATTATTGTTTTATTAATGCCCCACCCTTTTATATGAGTAGCAGCCCAATTTTTGTTAAATTTAAGTTAACCCGATATAGCAATTACTGAGCCACTAATTAAATTTCATATATTTCATATATTTCATATGGTTACATGCAACAGTCGTTTTTATACGTTATAGTTGCACTATATGAGTGAAGGGCTCTGGGTTGTTAGAGTGCAAATAAAAAGCGTTACTACTTGCTCTTGGATTTAACAACTTGGTATTGTTCAAAAAAAGTATGAGAAGCTAAAAAATGCAAAAATCACCGTTAACTTACCAGCAGCAACTGCGCTACTCTCGGCACATTATGCTCCCGCAGCTTGATATAGACGGACAAGAGAAAATATGGCAATCGCATGCTTTAATTATTGGTGTGGGTGGGCTTGGGTGTGCGGTAGGTCAATACTTAGCGGCATCTGGCATTGGCACGCTTACCTTAGTTGATAACGATGAAATAGACGTGACCAACCTGCAAAGGCAAATACTGTATAAAGAAAGTGATATAGGTAGCTCAAAATGCAGTGCCGCTAAAAAACAGCTCAGCGCGCTTAATAGTGAAATAGACATAAACACTATTGAGGCATTTTTTGATGAAAATACGTCTATCAATCCTCTATTTAATAACATTGATATAGTAATTGATTGCTCAGATAACCTAGCAACGCGCAATGCACTTAATAGCGCCTGTTTTAAAGCTAAAGTCCCGCTAGTGTCAGGCTCTGCAATTCGTATGGAAGGACAAGTCACGTGTTTTACTATGGATGAAAACAGCCATTGTTATGGTTGTTTATCGCAATTTTTTAGTGAACAAACACAAAGCTGCTCTGAATCTGGTGTGCTTTCTCCTATTGTGGGGTTAATAGGCAGCATTCAGGCTACTGAAGCGTTAAAAATGCTTGCGGGTTTACCAAGTGGTTTGGGCGATCACTTATTGCTGGTGGATGGTTTGAGCATGGAGTTTAATCGTTTTAAAATAGCTAAAAGCAGTCAGTGTGCGGTGTGTAACATTTAGCCTGCACACCAATGTCGAATCTGCGTATCGTCAAATCGTTATTCTAAATTATTAATAGTTATAAAAAACATATCGCCTACTTTAAAGTCGTTTTTGTCCCACATTCGCCTTGATGCCAAGCAATACAATGTTTGCCCATCTACATTTAGCGTTAACTGCCACTTATTATTAATAAGCTCAGCCTGAGTTAATACCGACCTTAAAACATTGCTGTGCGTTGTTTGCTCAGGCTTTAACGCACTAAATGACATTTGCTCACTTTCTATAATTAGCTTATTACTGCTATCTACAAGTGCGGGTAGCACATAAAGTAGCTGCTCACTTTGCCGTAATTGCAGTTGATATAGTCCGTAGTCTTCATCAAATTTAACCACGTCGTAATTAATTAAGCTCAGCGGTGTTTGCCTGTCGTTTGCGTAAATCGCTTTTGCAACGTGCGCACTTGCACCTTGGTTTATCATCTTACCTTTATCAAGCTGAATAAGGGTATCGCAGCAAAATAGCAACTCTTTTAATGAATGACTTACTATTATAAATTTAATATTAAACTGAACGGCAATCTCATTAAGCTTAGTGAGTGTTTTAAAACGCAATGACCAATCAAGCGCGCTAAAAGGCTCATCAAGCATTATAAATTTTTGACCCGCAAGTAAAGTGCGCGCAAATACGACACGTTGGCGTTCGCCGCCCGATAAGCTTTGTACGTCACGATTTAGTAAGTCTTGTAATTCAAGTGTTTTAACAACGTATTGAAGCGTTAAGCTGGTTTGCTTATTAGCGCAGTGTTTTTGTGTAAACGCTAAATTACCAGCCACATCTAAATGAGGAAACAACGGGCACGATTGCAGCTGAAGCGTTATACCGCGTTTATCGCTTGGTAACTCATGCACTGGCTGATTATTTATATAAACACTTTTTGCAGGCTCTAAACCACTAATACAGCGCAGTAATGTTGACTTACCCGAGCCAGAAGGTCCGTAAACACCCAGTACATTAAACGACTCAAGCTCAAGGTTTATATCTAAATCAAAATTATTGAGCGCTTTAAAAAGGCTTAACTTAATCATGTTACTGCTTAACCCCTACAATGCTTTTATTAAACTTAAATAACAGCACTAAACAAGCAAACGAAATAGCCAGTAAAATAAGTGAAAGCTGGTGCGCCGCCGTATAATTTAACGATTCAACATGGTCGTAAAGCGCGATAGACACCACCTGTGTTTGCCCCTGAATATTACCGCCAATCATTAATACCAAACCAAACTCACCCAATGTATGCGCAAAGCCTAACGCAAATGCGCTACCAATACTGGGTTTTAAAAGCGGAATAATTAAATGTACAAAGCGTTTAAACGGGCTTAACCCAAGCGCAATTGCCGCTTCGTTATAAGTTTGATTAATATGTTTAAACCCCGCCACAAGTGGCTGCATTACAAAAGGCAGCGAATAAAAAAGCGAACCAATAACCACGCCCTGAAAACTAAACGCCAGCTGCGTACCCGTTAGCCAAAACCAAAACTGCCCAAAAGCGTGATCAGGCGAAAATAAAACAAGTAAGTAAAACCCCAGTAACGTAGGCGGCAGCACTAAAGGCATTGCAATTAATGCCTCTAAAAATGGTTTAAATTTACCGTTATAGCCAGCGAGCTTGTAAGCAACCGGAATACAAAAAACAAGAAGGAGTACTGCGGTTATAAAGGCAAGTTTTATAGTTAACCACAGCGCGGTTAAATCACTTTGAAGCATTGTTGTCCTTTATTCTGTAACCCAATTCAATTAACTGCTGCTGCGTAGTCTCTGTCATTAAAAACTGCATGAGTTGCTTAGCGCTAGCGAGTTTTTTAGTCGACTTAATAATAACACCCTGTTGAATTATATCGGGATATTGATTGGTAGGCAGCACGGTGTAATCTAAATATTTTTGATCTTGCGTGTTACTGTACGCTGCCTTTAGTGATGAAACAGCCACTAGCCCTACTCCTACATTACCACTTTCAACAAACTGAAAAGCATGCGTAATGTTATTCCCGTACACATAATTTACTGGCTTTTTAAAATGGTTATTCGCGTAGTGCTCTGAGGCACGCCCGTAAGGTGAAAAACGCGGATTAGCAATGGCTACTTTATCATTTACTTTTTCAGCTTTGGGTTGCCACAAAGCAAGTTCGCCTAACGCGTAAGTGATTAAACTGCTTTGCTCGGCATAACCTTCTTTAATAAGTGATTGCGGTCGAAAATCGTCAGCCGATAAAAACACATCAAATGGCGCGCCATGCACTATTTGTGAATATAAAACACCGCTAGAAGCGGCTGATATTTTTACATCAACATTAGGTAATGGGGATTTTTTTAGTAGGGTTTGCAATACAGTTTTAAAATTACTCGCTACGGCTACTTGCAGCGTTTCTTTTGCGTTTACGCCGCACGAAAGCATGCATGCTATAAGCAAAAAATAACCCAACCATGTATTGTAAAGCTTTGACATTATAAGTATTGTTTCAAAATAAAATGATTTAAGTAAGAGCAATATATATGAACGATGTTTGCAATGCACCCGGTTTGTTACCAATAGAAACTGCAATACAAAATATACTTAGCGTAATAACGCCTGTTAAACGCGTTGAAACCATCAAAATAATGCAAAGCGTTGATCGCGTTTTAGCAAGTGATGTTCAATCAACTATAAACGTGCCTGCTCATAATAACTCTTCGATGGATGGCTATGCTGTATGTGCTTCGGATAAAAACTTAACTTACACACAAATTGGGAGTGTATATGCAGGAGATGTTTTTGAAGGAACACTTACTCCAGGGCAATGCGTAAGAATAATGACGGGGGCTGCAATACCTAAAGGCGCTAACGGTGTTGTTATGCAAGAAAATGCCTCGGTTGATGGCAATGAAATAACATTTACAGCGCAGCCAAAGTTAAACGAAAACATACGCTTTGCTGGCGAGGACATTGCTATCAACGATGTTATTTTAAACGTAGGCGATAAATTGAAACCCGTTGATGTAGGCCTACTTGCATCTTTGGGTATAGCAAATATAGAGGTGTTCAGGACCTTAACAATAGCCGTACTTTCTACAGGCGATGAGCTAATTGAACCTGGTCAGCCTCTTAAGCAAGGCGCTATTTTTGAAAGCAACCGCGCTGTTATTGTTAGCGCCCTGCAACAAAAAAATATAGACGTGATTGATTTAGGGATTATCCCAGATGACAAAGAACTCATTACCAATGCATTTTTAAAAGCGAACGAACTTGCCGATGCTGTAATAAGCTCAGGCGGTGTATCGGTTGGCGAAGCCGACTTTACTAAAGAAGTGCTCAACGAGATTGGCGATATTCACTTTTGGAAAATAGCCATGAAACCAGGCAAACCTTTTGCCTTTGGTAAACTAAGTAATAGTTACTTTTTTGGCTTGCCAGGTAATCCTGTATCGGCTGCTGTGACGTTTAATCAGTTAGTAGAGCCTGCACTGCAAAAGCTGTCGGGTCTTGGTGAAGTAAACCCTAAAATGCGTTTTAATGCTGTTACTACATCCGTTATTAAAAAACGCCCAGGAAGAGCTGACTTTCAGCGCGGTACAGCAACAACAAACGAGCAAGGTGACTTAGTAGTTGCCCCGTTTAATAAACAAGGCTCTGGAGTGCTTTCGTCGCTTAGTAAAGCGAATTGCTTAATTGTAGTGCCAGCACAAAGTGGCAATATCGAAAAAGGCGCAACAGTCAGTATTGAATTTTTATAAAGTATTGAGGTGTTATAAAGCATAACATGCTACAACTAACTTTATAATTTAGCTGTAGCACTGCTGTAACGCTTAAAATATTTTTATATTTAGAGTCTGAATTAAACAGTTTAACTTTTCGCTACGTCCTACAAATTCTTCTTTACTCAATCTATTAACACACTTCAGCGCATTTTTAGTCGCAAAGTATCTATCATAACTTAGGCTTTTTTCGCATTTAACACTATGCGTTGAAGGCCAAGAGCCACCGGCCCCCGTTGCTATGCCAACAACGTTACATGTAGCATCTATATAGTGCTCCCACGCTGCTACTTGCGCTTTAACTGCATCTACTTGGTAATCATCAGTTAGTTGTGGGTAGATTTCATCCATCATTTTACTGATTTTAGTTTTGTATCGATTACCCTCTAAATTATAAGCATTGCCGGTGTGCATTGCACCGCCTTCAGGCCAATCATCAGCGCTTTGTGCAAGTGCGCCAAATGATGAAATAGCAAAAGCAAACCCAATAATAATTTTATTCATTTTAAATCCTTTTAATAATTAGACCAGATACCTGTAAAAAAACGCCTATAAAAAATGCCGCTAAACTTAGCGGCATTATATTATTCAATAAGCTTTTAAAGAGATCTATTTAAAAACCAAATATTTTTAAATCAAAAAACTTAGTCGCTACGGTATTTATAAATATCACAGCTAAAATAACTGGAATAAACGTTGAAAGTGAAAAGTTAACGTATTTTTCCATCAAGCTTCCAGCATAATTAGGCGAACCTAAGCTTAGCTCTTGTGTTAAGCGTGCTTTTTTCCAGCGGTACATAACAAACAGACACACCATCAAGCCATTAAGCGGTAAAATTGTGTCGTAAAATACATCAACAATAATATCAAAAAAGCTCTTACTAACACCGCCATAACTAGTGAAAGATGTAAGGCTCTCAATCATACCAAACGACATTGTACATAAAATAGTAAGTACACCGGTTGAAAGTGTAAGGATGCCCAATGCTTTTTTACGGCTAATACCTTTACGGTCACTTAGTGTTGCTGTCGGGACTTCTACTATTGAAACAAGTGAAGTAATCGCTGCAAAAAATACTAATAAAAAGAATGAGAACGCAACAATAGACGCACCTACATAACCAATATCATTTTGCAGTGCTAATAATATTTTAGGTAGGTATACAAAAATCATTGATACAGACGAGTCAGAAAGTGCTGATGGATCTGTGTTTGGATCAAAGCTAAATATCGCTGGCAGCACCATTAGGCCCGCTACAAACGCAACGAGTGAGTCTGTAATAGCGACCATTTTAGCGCTACTTACAATGTCATCCTTTTTAGAAATGTACGACGCGTAAGTCATTAATATACCCATACCCAGCGATAGCGAGAAAAACGCTTGGCTTAATGCGCCATTAAGTACACTTGCACTCATCTTAGAAAAATCAGGAATAATGTAATATTTAACACCGGCCATTGCGTTATCAAGCGTTAATACATAAGTAACTAAGGCAAGTAGCATGAAAAGTAAGGCTGGCATTAAAAATTTAGCGGCTTTTTCTATGCCTTGTTTAACACCACCTAACAAAATTAAGTTAACAATAATAACCACAACGGCCATATAGCCAAACACAGTGTAACTATTAATAAAAACACCAAAGTGGCCAGGATCTGCAAGCAAATCCAAATTACCGAGGCCTGTTTGCGTTAAGTAACCAAAAATCCAAACCGTAATTACCATATAAAATACAGCAATCATAAACGGTGTAAGCACCGCTAAAAAACCTGCAAACTTCCATTTTTTATCGTTATTAGATAATAGCTTGTACGAGCCAAGTGGATCTTTTTGAGCGTTACGACCCATTGCCATTTCAGCCATCATGACTGGCAAACAAATGAACACGACAAATAAAGCGTAAATTAATAAAAATGCGCCACCACCATTTTTGGTAGCAGAAACCGGAAAACCAACTAAATTACCAATACCAACAGCCGAACCTGCCGCTGCCATTATGAATCCGAGACGGGAACTAAATCGTTCTCTATTTTCGCTCATGCATAAAACCTTTTTATTATTTTGTATATTTCAGCGACTCTACCAGTGTTACACAGAGATTTTCAAGCAATTACAGCTTAAAAATAAAATCGAAGTGTAAACCTGTGTAAATACGCTTTTAATTCACCAATTTTCAACGCTGTGGTAGTATTGCGTTAATCAAATTTAACAATTTTTATGAGATTCCTTATGTTGTACATGATTCACTCAACAGACGTTGAAAACAGCTTAGAGCTTAGAAAAGCAGCACGCCCGGCACATTTAGCACGCCTTAGTGAGCTTGATTCACAAAACCGTTTATTAACTGCGGGTCCGTTTCCGGCAGTTGATAGTGAAGATCCTCAAGAAGCAGGGTTTACCGGTTCGTTAGTTGTTGCTGAGTTTGAATCAATTGAAGCAGCTCGAGAATGGGCAGCAGCAGATCCATATGTTGCCGCTGGTGTATATGAAAATACAGTTGTTAAACCTTTTAAAAAGGTGTTTCCTGCTTAACATGTATTACACCCTAAGAGCGTGCGTTGCACTGTAATTCAGGGTTTGTTCACAAGATTTTAATTAAAATTATCAAGATAAAAACGAATTTAACGTTTTTACTTGAATTTTAGTAACTTAGTTAATTAAACTAAGTGAGTCTGGTCTAGGAGTTTTCCATTATGCGCGTATTATTAAGCCTCGGTTTTATTGCTTGTGTTAGCTTAGCTAACTTTGCTCAAGCAGCAACCGCCACCCAAGCATCTCATGCTGAGGTGGACAAAAAGAAAGCCGTAATACTTGCAAAGAAAACAATAGGCGGTAAGACCTTAAAAATCACCGAAAAAACAGATTTTTATACCGTACGAATACTCAAATCTGACGGCCACGTCGTTGATTTACATATAAATAAAAAAACCGGCGAAGTGAAAAAGGATTAACAAATGCGAATTTTAGTTATTGAAGACGATTTACATTTAGCAGACAACCTACGTAATGCTTTAGAAAAAGAACGTTACAGCGTGGATTTATGCCACGATGGTGAAGCAGGTCTTTTCCACATTACAGAATACCCGCTCGATATGGCCGTAGTTGATTTAGGTTTACCTAAAATAGATGGTATTGAGCTAATCAATAAAGCACGAGCACAAGGCATTACCATCCCTATTTTAATCTTAACAGCGCGCGATCGCTGGCAAGATAAAGTAGAAGGTTTAGATGCAGGTGCAGATGACTACCTTACAAAACCATTTCATGTTGAAGAACTTATTGCACGTTGTAATGCATTAATTCGTCGCAGTGCGGGTAAAGCAAATCCAGAAATGACTGCGGGTCCAATTAAAATTCATACACGTTCACAGCAAGTATGGGTTGATGATAAAGAACTGAGCCTAACAGCATACGAATATAAAGTACTTGAATACTTAATGGTAAATCCTCAAAAAGTAATTTCTAAATCAGAACTTACTGAGCATATTTACGACCAAGATTTCGACCTTGATTCAAACGTAATTGAAGTATTTGTACTGCGCTTGCGTAAAAAGCTTGATCCAGAAGGCGTACTAAACCCAGTAGAAACACTACGTGGGCGTGGTTACAGGCTTAAAAGCCAGTGGTAATACCGCAAATATCGTTAAAAATAAGGCAAGGATTTATCCTTGTCTTTGTTTTATTAGTCGCACTCCCTATCTTATTTTATTCAATTGGCAAAGCGTATTACGCTTCACTTGTTGATGCGACAGAAAAAACCCTCGAAGCACAGCTCTATTCGCTAATATCTGAAGTCGACTTTACTGAGCATGGTATTATTATGCCCAGCACTATTTTAGCGCCCGAGTTAAACAGATTAAATTCAGATACCTACGCAATGATTTACCGCGATGATGACCCTGTTTGGCACTCAGAATCAGCTGTAAATTTAAACTATGTACCAGAGCAAATAGAGACCAAAGCAGGTGCTGCCGACTTTAGGCGTGTGGAGTATAATAATACTGCGTACTGGCAACTTAGCCTTACCGTAATTTTAAACAACATAGATCAATCAGAACAAGCCCGCTTCATATTAGTTAAACGTAACGACGCGCTACTTCGTTTAATGGATGGCTTTAAGCAAACTCTTGTAGATTGGATGTTTATAATGGGGATTGCAATTGCAGGCCTCATGGCAATTGGTTTCATTTGGAGCGCTCGCCCACTACAACGACTCGATAAAGAAATTAAAGCGATTGAATCGGGTGATATTCAAGAAATTAAAGGCCTCTACCCTGTTGAGCTGCAAACAATAAAAGCAGATCTAAACTTATTGTTAGAGTCGCAACAACGCCAAAAAGAGCGCTACAGAGCCTCATTAAGCGACCTTGCCCATGCACTTAAAACACCGCTTGCGGTACTAAAATCAAGTCCATTGGCAAACGATGCCGATGCACAAGAACAACTCGACCGCATTAATGTGATGATCGAGCACCAATTAAAACGTGCTGCAACCGGTGCATCAGACACGTGGAAAAAACAAACGCCTATTAAGCCTGTCCTCGATTCAATACTAAGCGCTATGGCCAAAGTATATCGTGATAAAGATATTATTTTTAACTGTGCTGTTACTGAAAAAGATTACTTTTTAGGTGACCAAACAGATTTAATGGAATTACTTGGCAACTTGATTGATAACGCATGTAAAGCGTGTCGCTCACAAGTAGAAATACAAGTAATACAAAGTAAAACTCTGTGTATTGGCATTAGCGATGATGGCCCTGGAGTGCCAGAGGATAAACGCGAGTCATTGCTTACACGCGGTACTCGCCTCGATACATACGAAAGCGGACACGGCGTAGGCATGGCTATTGTATCTGACTTAGTTAAGTCGTATCACGGAACACTTACCATTACCGATGCTGATAACTTAGCTGGCGCTCAATTTATTTTAGAGTTTAATTACAATGACAAAAAGTAACTGGTTATTAAAACTCACTGCCATTGTGCTATTAGCTACAAGCCAGTACAGCTTTGCAGATGTGGTATGTACCTTAACTGCTAAAGCAACTACTGATGAAGCTAAGCGGTATATTCAATGCCTGGATGCCCAAATTGATAAAGCAAAGCAAGTACAAGATAGTTGGATACAAAAGCGTAAATTTGAGCTAACTAAATTACAAGAAAGCACTGGCAATACGCAAGTGCTGCCGTTATTTATGCGCAGCATTAGCGATAACGAAAAATACCTAGAAAGCGCCTGCCAATGGCGCTATTTAATAAAGCTTCCTAATGCTACAACAGCAGCCATTAGCTATAAACTTTGTGAAATTGAGCTTATAAACCAATTTACAGAAGCCCTAAAACACCCATTTTAACAAAATTAATTATCGCTTATGATATTTGTGAATTAAAATTGTTCTATCTAGATGAGCTTAATCGCAGCACTAAACTTGTAGGGATAAGTAAAAACCGAGCTAAACTTCTGCACCGTGCTCACGTCCTTACAAACATCTATGTAATCAACAAAGAATAAATCACCCTTAGGATTAACCCAAGGGCAGCGCATACTGGGTCGTATACTTCGTTATCAGCTATTAAGACGCAACTACACAGGCTTTGCCTGAACTAAAAGCCAAATATATGCTTGCTAATACCAATTCCAATAAATAGCTGATCTATTTTACTTGCTAAAACAACCCATTTCTTTGTTGTAAATTTCGCAAAGGGAACAACCATTTACATCAATTTACGCCTAGAACTGAATTATTTTTTTGGCGTAAAATTTAGATCACATACTTAATGGAATTGGTATAATTCAATCTCCAATGATAAACAGAGCCTAGCGAATTAGATCTAGTAATTTATCTGTGCTCTGAACATTACAATAACCAAAGCTCAATGCAGCCATAAATGCATGATGAACATTATGTGCAGATACTGTCACACCATTAAATTCAAGATCTAATGTAGCACAAGCATCATGTGCTACATGACATTCGTAGCCAAAATCGACTGCAGCACGAGTAACAGCATCAATACACATATGGCTCATAGCACCAACAATAATCAGCGTTTCAACGTTGAGCTCTTCTAATACTCTTTGTAAATCAGTGTCCCGAAAACTATTTATTTGGTGTTTTAACACAACCGTCTCACCTTCAATTGGAGTAACCGTAGGATGGATTTTCGCACCATCAGAATTAGGCACAAAGAACGGAGCCTCGTCAGAAGGAAACTCATGACGAACATGAACGACAGGCATATTATTATCACGAAATTGAGCTAGTAATATTGCTGCATTTTCTGAGGCTTTTTCAGTTCCAGATAAAGGCCATTTAGCTCCCTCGAATGTAGAGTAATAATCTTTTTGTAAATCAATAAGTAGTAATGCTATGTTAGACATAATAATCTCTCATGTTGTTTAGGTTATCTGTTGAGACTATTATGCAAAACATCAATCCATTACACCGATGGCGAAATAGCCATAAATCAGTTTAAAAATGACAAAGCATGTTCAGATCATAATTATCGACTACCCCAACGCCTTACAAAGTGCAGTACAAGGCTTTAAAGAGTTATTTTTTTTAGCAAACAGGATAGTTATAGAAAGCCAGCTTAAAGTTCAGTTCTCTGTTAGGGTCATTCAGCCCGATATAGATTTAGATGGGATGAGCCAAAGTGATATTATTATTCTTCCACCAACCTTAGGTGGTGATTATTACTACATGCCTCAACCCAAATTGTTGCAATATCTCAAGGAAGCTCATCAAAAAGGGACTATATTATGCTCTACTTGTGCTGGTGCATTTATACTTGCCAAAACAGGTTTATTAAATAATCGAGTTGCTACAACACATTGGCAATTAGCTGATGAATTTCATGAGGCATTCCCCAAAGTATCTCTTGAGATTGAAAGCTTACTAATTAATGACGGTGATATTATTAGCGCAGGAGGGCTAATGTCATGGATTGATCTAGGGTTAGAAATCGTTGCTCAATTCACAAAACCACACGTTATGCGTACACTTGGCAGGTTTCTTATCGTTGATACGGGTAAAAGAGAACAACGCTATTATGGCAGTTTTTCGCCAAAACTTAATCACGGGAATAAACAAATACTACAAGTTCAGCACTTCATTCAAGCAAATTATAATAAAAAACTGAATGTCTCCATGTTAGCTGCTTTGGCCTGTATGAGCGAACGAACATTTCTTAGAAAATTTACCCATGCTACAACATTAAAGCCAATACAGTATATTCAAAAAATAAGAGTGCAAAAGGCATGTGAGCTATTAGAATCGACCACTCACAGTTTTGAGCGAGTGGCTCTAAATATTGGCTATGATGATGTAAACAGTTTTCGCAAAGTATTTATTAAAACAATAGGGTTAAGCCCTACAGCGTTTAAAGAAAGGTTTGTTTAAATAGATAATACCAAAGAGAAGAGCCATGAATTACCGTTGTGATCTCACTTCCTAATTCAAATAAATGGCTATTATTGTAATTATTGAATTATTGAATTATTGAATTAAAGGTATAAAGCTTTCACCTTTATACTTAGTAAACTTGTTGTATCCGCTTAATAAAGCAAATAAAGCGCTTAACCAGTACTTTGAACTACTGGGTTATGCGCTTCATAAAATAGCCGAGTAAAGTGTTTTATTTAGTGATTATTTATCGTCACTAATGCGACTTGCTACTGCGCTGTTTTGATCTTTATATTTAGCATCTTTACGAATATTGTATGGGTTTTCAGACGGGCCCGATAGCATTTCAAAGCTCATAGCCCCAATTTTCATCAGTGGGCGAAGCGCCAGTGGTAATTTACCTGAGTTGTAAAACTCTAACACAATATTACCGCTCCAGCCTGGGTCGATTCGGTGCGCAGTTACATGCACCATTAAACCTAAACGTGCAAGCGATGAGCGCCCATCTAACCACCCTACTATGTCTGCTGGCAGAGTTACTTTTTCATGTGTTATAGCAAGTGCAAGCTCGCCTGGGTGTAAAAAGAATGCTTCACCTTCATCAAGCACTATTTCTTCACTCATGATTGATTCCATGGCTTTATTTAACTGATCTTTTGGGCCACTTAAATCAACGTATGCTGCGTTGTGCGCATTAAAGGTTCTAAATTTATTACCTAAGCGTAAATCGGCAGTAACACCTGAAATCATATCGCTTGTAGGTGCAGGCTCAATAACAATGCGGCCATCGCTTAAGTATTCATTAATATGTGTGTCTGAAAGTCTCATTATTTATTAATCTTCTGTAATCACAATTTCAATCGAATTGTGATGCTGTTGATAATAGAGCGTGCTGGCAATAAGCCTCGCTGCTGCGCTGTATGTTTTGCTTATTGCGGCGTCGTTATCATTGGCAATAAGTTTGCCCTGCTCAGAGTATTCTCGAATATCTATAGCAAGAGGAATATGGCTAAGTACGGGCACGCCATGCTTGTGCGCCAATTTTTGTGCGCCGTCTTTACCAAATACGTGGTTAGCTTCACCACAGTGGCTGCAAATGTAGTGGCTCATGTTTTCTATTAAGCCCAGCACTGGCACGTTTACTTTATTAAACATAGCAATGCCTTTTTGCGCATCGGCAAGGGCTAAGTCTTGCGGCGTAGTGACAATAACAGTGCCGCTCGCTGGTACTTTTTGGCTCATTGTAAGTTGAATATCGCCAGTTCCCGGTGGCATATCCACAATTAAGTAGTCAAGCTCGCCCCAATCAGTCTCATTAAGTAACTGGCTCAGCGCGCCTGACGCCATTGGCCCACGCCATACGGTGGCATCATCGCTTGGCACTAAAAAGCCGATTGACTGCGCTTTAATACCGTTTGCATCAAAAGGCTGTAGTTGTTTATTGTCTTTAGTGACGGGCTCTGCGCCCACCAAGCCCAAAAGCATTGGAATCGACGGCCCATAAATATCAGCATCTAAAATACCGACCTTTGCGCCCTCATTTTTAAGCGCGCCCGCCAAGTTAACAGCAGTTGTCGACTTACCTACTCCACCTTTGCCTGAGGCAATAAGCACAATATGTTTAATCGCTTTAAACTTAGCTGCCTCTTTAATGATAACCTTGGCGCTAATTGTTACAGCCACATTTAAGCTTTCACTTACGTGTTGCTCAACTAAAGGCATTTCTGATTGCCCAGCAAATGGCAGGATTAATTTAATGTGTAGTGATTTATCGTCATTTTGAGTAATAGTATTAATGAAGCTTTCGTCAATACCGACGGCAAAAGCCGCACTACGATATGCCGCTAAGGCAGTAATAATCGGTTGTTTTTGCACCGATTTAGAAGAGAATAGTTTCGACAGTCCAAACATAGCAATTAAATAGCGTTTCTTTGATGAAAAGTGCCACGGAATTATGTAACATTCAGGGCATTAACACCAGTCAATTAATAAAAATCCATAAGCTGTGTGCACTCAAAGCAAATAGCTTGTAGATAAATTAATGATAATTGCCGTTTGTATAATAAAAACGGCGTTTTGTCCTCAATTCGGAATGATTATGACGCAGCGAAAGATCCTGATTACCAGCGCATTACCTTATGCAAATGGCCCTACTCACTTAGGTCATTTATTGGAATATATTCAAACTGATATTTGGTCACGTTTTCAAAAACTACAAGGCCACGAAGCTTATTATGTTTGCGCAGACGATGCCCACGGCACGCCAATTATGCTTAATGCGCAAAAGCAAGGGATCACGCCTGAAGAAGCGGTAAAACAAGTAAGCATAGAACGCCAACGCGACTTTGCTGACTTTAATATCAAATTTGATAACTACCACAGCACGCACAGCCAAGAAAACAAAGAATTAAGCGAGCTTATTTATAACCGCCTAAACGATGCCGGTCATATTAAAAAGCACACTATTTCGCAATTATTCGATCCTGAAAAAGGTATTTTCTTACCAGACCGCTTTGTAACGGGCACTTGCCCAACATGTAAGTCTGAAAACCAAAATGGCGATAGCTGCGATTCGTGCGGTGCAACATACAGCCCTACAGATTTAATCAACCCACGTTCTGTAATGTCGGGCGCTGAGCCTGTGCTTAAAGATTCTGAGCATTACTTTTTTGACCTGCCAGCATTTGAAGGCATGTTAAAAGAATGGCTACACTCGGGCACTATTCAGCAAGAAATGGCTAACAAACTAGATGAATGGTTTACCGATGGCCTGCAGCAGTGGGATATTAGTCGCGATGCACCTTATTTTGGTTTTGAAATTCCAAACGCACCGGGTAAATACTTTTACGTTTGGCTAGATGCGCCAATTGGTTACATGGCGAGCTTTAAAAACCTGTGTGACAAGACAGGCATCGACTTTGATGCATTTTGGGCTGAAGGGTCAGATGCAGAGCTTTACCACTTCATTGGTAAAGACATTATTTACTTCCACAGCCTATTTTGGCCAGCAATGCTAGAAGGCGCTAATTTTAGAAAGCCAACTAACGTATTCGCTCACGGTTTTGTGACTGTAAATGGCGAAAAAATGTCTAAATCGAAGGGTACGTTTATTAAAGCGCGTACGTATTTAGATAACTTAAATCCAGAGTACTTACGTTACTACTACGCAGCAAAATTAAGCAGCGGTATTGTTGACCTTGATTTAAACCTAGAAGACTTTGCACAGCGCGTAAATTCAGACCTAGTAGGTAAAGTAGTAAACATAGCGAGCCGTTGTGCTGGCTTTATTACTAAAAAGTTTGATGGCAAGCTAAGCAGCACAATTATGCAACCAGAGCTGTTAGCTGAATTTCAAGCGGCTGCACCGATCATTACAACACACTTTGAGAACCGCGATTACAGCCGTGCAATTCGCGAAATAATGGCGCTTGCCGACAAAGCAAACCAATTTATTGATGGCGCAGCACCTTGGGTGTTAATTAAAGACGACACTAAGCAGCAAGAAGCACACGAAGTGTGTTCTCTTGGTCTTAACTTATTCCGCGTTTTAATTACTTATTTAAAACCGGTGCTTCCAGAAATGGCCGACAACGTACAAGCGTTTTTAAATGACGACCTTGCATGGGACGGCGTTCAAAGCGCATTAGTAAGCCACCCTATCAATAAATTTAAACCGTTAATGCAACGTGTTGAAATGGATAAAGTAAACAAAATGGTTGAAGAATCTAAAGAAAGCTTAGCCCCAACAGTAACTATTGACTCTAACAGCCCACTTGCAAAAGAGCCAATTAGCGACGAAATAGAGTTTGATGACTTTGCAAAAGTAGATTTACGCGTCGCTAAAATTGCTAAAGCAGAACACGTAGAAGGCGCAGATAAACTACTTAAGCTAACACTTGATTTAGGCGGCGAAACTCGCCAAGTATTTGCGGGTATTAAATCAGCTTACGCTCCAGAGGATCTTGAAGGCAAGCTAACCGTTATGGTTGCTAACCTTAAACCTCGTAAAATGCGCTTTGGTATGTCTGAAGGCATGGTATTAGCAGCAGGTCCTGGCGGAAAAGAAATTTATATTCTTAACCCAGATGACGGCTCAGAGCCTGGTATGCGTGTAATGTAGTAGCAGAGTAATAAGCCGTTGTAGTTACAACGGCTTATTACTTACATTTCACTGCCGCATATATCAAATTCAAATCATCGTAAAATTAATAACCCTTCATCTATAAGAATCAGGCACTAAGTAAGTATATTTTAATTTATAAAAACACTATAAAAAGCATGCTTATTTCAATTACCTGGTGATTCAATCTAAATATAATAACTACAATTAATTCTAAAGTTAAAATCACAGTAGAAATACCATCCTTTCATGCTAGTGCTTTAATACTGCTTTTAAAACATAATAATTTACTAGTTATGTATAGGTATTATCTATGACAAAAGAAAAAAACAATGTGGTAGAAAGTGAAAATTTACCAGATAAAAATAATAAGTTTTTTCTAGATCTTTTACCCGGGAAGTTAATCGACATTCAGTTAAATAACCCGATCCAAATGCGGTTTAAGCTGCCTCTTATAGGCTATGATATTGGAAAGTATTTGGTATTAAAGTACCCATCGCAAGCTGGGAAACATAGCTACGCTGATGTTCTAAAAGAAGGCAACGGTGTTATTGTTAGATATGTTGTTGAGGACGAGCGAGGAGAATGTATTGCGTTTTTTACGACGATCCTTGCTATTTCCTTACGCCCAGAAAGGTTGATTTTTCTTGACTACCCAAAAAAAATTGAAAGCAGACAGCTAAGAGAAACCAGTCGATTAAAAACACACATACCAGCAAAAATCAGCTTACAGAAAGAATATGAACCACAAAGTAAAGAATTATTACACGGCTTAATTATTGATATTTCACCTACTGGATGTCGGTTTACAATTCATGTTAGTTCTGGCTTTTTAGCACTAAAAAGGCGACAAGTTTTTATGCACATCACTTCGCCAATAGATAGTAAACCCGTTGTTATTAGCTCCTACATTAGAAATAATCAAATGAAGGAAAATGACTTGCACGTTGGAATTGAGTTTGACTCCCAAGAGCAATCTAAGTTACAAGAATTGCTTGAAGCTTTTTCCATTAATATTGATTAAGTACCATACATATTCTTCATCTATATAAGTGAGTAACCAAAACTTGCTTATTATATAAATGCCATACTCTATGGTGCTTTATTATTTAGAGCTATGGTACATAGCTTTATTGCGTCTTAGAGCCAGTTAATGAAATCAATAACCTTTATTTTGTACATTCATTACCATGACTTTAGGAAGGTGGATGACAATTGATTGAGAAATTATATAAAATAACCAATTAATGTATCTAATATGCGGATAGAACCCCTCTCCGCCATTACCATAAATCCAAAAAAGACCAATCAACGCATCTGCTAATGCTGCAAAAGCTAAACCTAAGCTTAATACCCATACACTCAATGGTGCGTTTGAAACGCCATATGACTTAACTAACAAAACACTGGTTAATCCCACACCCGTTATTATAAGGCTATAAACCCACGTTAATACTAGCGTGTAACTCGCAGCTTCTGGGATATACATTGAATAAAATGAAACCACAGATATACATATGGCGATTATAAAATAAACACCTAAAGTGCGATTGCTATAATATACTTTTGATTTAAGAACAAAAAAACTAGCCAGTAGAAGTAACATATAACCAGGTGCAAAAAATAAAATCGAATCAACTAAATAATCATGTTTAATCACATTACCATGGGTATAATATTGCTGTAGTAAGTTGAAATTAACAACGTCACCGCCTATGCATAGCAATAATGATCCGGTACAAAGTAATGCAACTATTCGCTCACGCGTATTCCCATTATTTTTATACACCCAGCGAGTGATACTTACACTGTTAAAGAGTAAAAAAACGAGCGAGACAACTTCGAAAGTTAATAGAGCATGTTGTTCAGGTACCCATAATAAACCGAAAATCACTACTATAAATGCAATAAATGACGCTAAAAATGATAAAACTATATGTTTATTCATAATAAATAGTTTTTAGTTAAACCTATAAATAATGGGTTAATTTAATACTTTTAAAATACGATCTTTTCTTGGTAAATAATAGTTATCGTAATCAAGGGACACTATAACGCGCTCTGCTTTACCTAATAACTCATTTCGCGGAATTAAACCAATTACACGCGAGTCAGCGCTATTATCGCGATTATCACCCATTGCTAAGTAATAGTCATCCGGAATAGTGATTGCATCAAACCCCGATAAACGTGAAGGAATATTTGCCACTCTTATCGAATGCTCTAGCCCGTTTAAATTTTCAATTTTATCAAGCGAGTCTATGTTGCTTCGCTGATCTGCATAATTAAGTTTTTTTCCATTAATAATGAGCTCGTTGTTTTCAAGCGCGACGGTATCTCCTGGTACGCCTATTACACGTTTAATTAAACGGTTATCGGCAGCTTGTGAGTCAAAAACGATAATATCACCGGTTTGTGGGTCCGCTAGTTTGAGTAGTTTTATATGCGTAAATGGGACTCGAATATCGTAAGCCATTTTATCCGTTAAAATTCTGTCGCCTTCTTGAATGGTTGGCTTCATTGAACCTGTTGGCACTTCGTACCAATCGGCAACAGCGCTTCTAAATACACTCATCAGTGCAATAAATACGATAAGAGAGCGGTTATTTTTCCAAAACCTATAAAGCGGTTTCATATTATTTCCCTGCGTTAATTAAGTATTATTATGACTAACTAAATACTGAGCAAGTTCAATGTAGAGTGTAACAAAAAGTGTGAGGTTTACGGCGGGTATAGCAAGGTAGTTGCCTACCTAGCTATATGATCAATCTGAAAATTAGATTATCAATTACTGTTGATTAAGTTTTTCTTTCGCTTCTTTTACTTTTTCAAAATCTAAACCAAGTTCGTCAGTCGCTTCTTTGATCAGATGCGGTTGAGTCATCACGACTGCCATAAGTTGCTGTAGCTTTTCTGGCGGAATACCAAGCTCTTGAACAAGCGCCATTGCCATCATTGGGTTTTGAGTAAACGCTTCAAACAATGCTTTTACTTTTTCGTCGCTTACATTGTGCTCTTTAAGTATTGCTAGTATTGGGTTCATTTTTAACCTTGTGTGTTTTGTACGTATTTTATATTACTAAATTATATTAGCTGAGCCATGCATTAACAACGTCAACACACGTCCCAGTGTTACATCTCATGGTTATTCTACAAGTAAAACCACTTTTCCTGCGTTTTCATTACGCTCTAAAATAGCGTGAGCTTCGCTTGCTTCGCCCCATGGTAGTGTTTTATAGAGGTTAAAGTCGTACTTTTTAGTAGCAATATCATTGTAAAAATGTGCTACAAAGTCGTCGCGCACCTGGCGTTTAAACTCAATACTACGATTTCTAAGTGTTGATGCATGAAATGAAATACGTTTGCGTAAAAGCGCGGCAAAATCAACTTCTGCAAAACGTCCATCTAAAAATGCAAGCATTACAATTTGGCAATCCATCGCTGCAATAGCGGCATTTTTATTTAAGTAACTCCCCGAAACAGGATCTACAATTGCATTTGCTGTTAACTCATTTGCTTTCATATATTCTACAAAGTCGGTGGTTTTGTAGTTAATTGCATGATCGGCACCGAGTTCTTTTGCGTGTTGGCATTTGTCATCCGTACCGGCAGTAATAACTACGGTAGCACCTGCGCTTTTAGCCATTTGAATTGCTGCACCGCCTACGCCACTCGCACCTGCATGAATAAGCGCTGTTTGCCCTTTTTGCAATTTACCAAGCTCAAATAACGCGCCAAACGCTGTTAGGTACACTTCGCTTATTGCTGCGCCTTCAGCCATTGTTACATCATCGGGTAATTCCATAAGCTGCTTTGCATCAACGGCTACATATTCACTATAAGCGCCGCCTGAGCACAAGGTAAAAACACGTTTATTAAGCCAAACTCTATCAACTTTACCGCCAATATCACTAACTACACCAGCGCATTCTAAACCTAAAATTGGGCTATCTCCCGCAGGGGCCGGGTATTTTCCTTGACGCTGCATGCTATCTGCACGGTTCACACCTATAGCTTCTACTTTTACGAGTACTTCATGGCTCTTTAAAACCGGTTTTTCGGTTTCACTAAATGCAAGATTGCCATCTTCATGAGAAATATATTTCATTGTCGCTCCAAGTTTAAAAACTGTAATAACATATAGATGGGGATGAACACAGATTCAAACAACCTCAAAATCGCCAACTTTGTTTATAAGGATAAACATCGGGTAGATAGCCATTATGTATTTGTTGCTGGCAGCCTTGCCAAAATGTCGCTAAAAACAAGTTGCTGTGCTCATTATTAAAATAGTTAAACGCAAGTTCGTTAGCACTAAAAAACACCTTAAATTGGCTCGGAAATATATCATTTTCGGCTATATCAAAATACGAGTGACTACTTAGCTCTTCAAGTGCATTTTGGGTTTGTGGCACCTCTCTAAAGTTGCAATCGGTCAGTGGGCAAATTTCGTCATAGTCGTAAAATACCACTCGTCCCCATCGCGTTACGCCAAAATTTTTCATTAGCATGTCGCCCGGAAATATATTAGCGCCGGCTAACTCTTTAATTGCTTTACCGTAATCATGCATCACTCTTTCTAAGGTTTTGTTATCGCATTGGTTAATATATAAATTAAGCGGTGTCATTTTACGCTCAACGTAAACGTGCTTTAAAATAAGTGCCTTGCCCGATATAACCATACTGCTACCAATTTGGTTTTTCATCCGAGCAAGCAGTTCGTCGCTAAAACGACTTAAATCAAACGCTAAATATCTAAATTCGTGCGTATCTACCAAACGACCAACCCTATCGGCTTGTTTTACAAAGTTATATTTTTCTTTCACCTGTGCTTTAGTAGCTGTTTTTGGTGCGCTAAATTTGTCTTTTATTACTTTATATACGTAATCTAGCCCTTCAATAGTAAAGACCAGCATTACCATACCGGGAGTACCTGGCGCTGTAACATATTTAAAGTTGGCTGGACTATTTTTAGTGGTATCAACCTTGTGCCGATAAAACTCAGTTTTGGCGTGCTTTATAAAACCAATCGCGTTAAATAATTCAAAGCGTTGTTTGTGCGGCATTAGCACGCTTAAGTAATCTACATAACGAGCAGGTTGGTCGGTATCAACCATAAAATACGTGCGCGCAAAACCAAATAATAAACTTAATTGATCGGCGCCCATCATTACAGCATCAAGCTTTAGTCCCTCATCGGTATTTAAAATAGCGATAGCAAAAGGCATGTTGTCGCCATTTTTAGCAATGCAGCGCCCAATTAAATAACAGGCTTTGTTTCTAAAAAATAATGAGTTGGCGTATTCAATATACCCGTCGTTTAAATTTATAAGTTCGTACACCTGTTTGCATTGCTGCTTAGCACCTTGCATTAACGTACTTTGTAACGTGGCCACATCGCGTGCTAACTGACTAAATGGCACTCTAAATACTTGATTAGTAATAAGCGTTTTAACGGCGTTATTAAACCCATTTTGTAGCGATATCCTGCTCACTAAGCTTTCATAAGATCGTGGCTCACTACGATACTTTGCTTTTAATACAAACAAATGCACAGTACGAATTTTTTTATCGTCCCAAATTGCGCCAAACGTTGAATTAAAAAAGGTATGCGCGATGGGTTTATTTTCGTGATTTTGTACCATATCGCCGTAAATATTTTTAGCTAACTGCCACGTTTGCGGGCAAGTAAGTTCAGCGTAAGCAATAACTCGCACTGCTTCACTTACATTTTTTACTTCGCGCTCATACACCTGTAAACGCTCACGCATAGCGCTTTGTACATCATGGTATTTTTGTTGTTCAAAACGGCTTTGTGCACCCAATGTAATATTTAAAAATTGCGAAAACATCGCTTCAAATCCAGCAAAAATAGATCGTGCAAGCTTACTGGCTACAACGTGTTGTAGCGCATTATTAGATTGATTTGTTAGCCTGTTTTGCATAAATACAGCACTTATATTGATGCCAGTTATGGCGGTTATTTTTTATTAATTGTTTACACTTTAGCAAGCAGGCTTTAATTTAGATAATTAATAAAGCATATAAATAAAATTTATTGGGCGTATTGACCTTTCGAGGTTAATTTTGCAGCCGTGTATTTGGTTTTTAAGCAAGGCAAAGTACATGTAGTGTGGTGACTCCCCATAAATGTACTTTAACGCTGCATAAAGGCCAAATACACACTGCCCATAGGGTTCTTTTTAGGGACGATTAACTCTTTGTTGCCTACATGGATGTAGGTAAGGGGCGTGAGCAGGACGCGGAAGCTTTGCTCGGTTTTTACTTAGCCCACTAGGTGGCAAACCTCGCGCCGCGATTAAATCGCCCCTAGATTGAACAAATTTCAACCCTGAAAGGCCAACACGCCCATATGAATATAAGAAATGTCGATCTCAACTTGTTAGTGTACTTAAACGTACTCATTGATGAAAAAAGTGTGTCGAAAGCGGCTAACAAGCTCGCGCTTACGCAACCGGCTATGAGTAACGCATTAAAACGTTTGCGCGATTTATTTGACGACCCGCTACTTGTGCGTGCCGCAGGATCTATGACGCCAACGGCAAAGGCACTTTCATTAAAGCCTGAAGTTGAGACCCTATTAAAAATGGCCGAAGCTATTACGCAGCCTAGTGAGCAATTTAACCCTGCAACGGCTGAAGTTACGTTTAGAATAATGGCAAACGACTACATAGAGTCGACCTTAATAGCCCCTTTTATAACTGCGCAGCTTAGTAAAAATCCCGGTATTAATTTTGATGTATTAAGCCCAAGCGACGTAAACCTGCAAGACATGGAAAAAGGCACTATTGATTTAGCAATAAACCGCTTTAATGGCCTACCACGCTCGTTTCATCAAGCCAGTGTATGGCGCGATAATTACTGTTGTTTAACCCATCCTAAAAATACATTTTTACAACAATCAGGGTTAGACGACTACTTACAAAAAGAACATATTTGGGTAAACCGTGCAGGCTGGGGACCAGAGGCCGCAGTTACTAATAAATCAGGTAAGCAAAAATTAGGCTGGGTAGACGAAGCGCTTTGGCAACTAGAACAAACCCGTAAAATACGTGTTTTTACTCGCCACTACATGGTTGCAAGCCTGCTTTGCCAATCAGAGGAACTTATTGCCACCCTACCGCGCAGGCAGGCTAAGTTATTAACTTCTCATACTGATTTAGTAATCAGCCCTGTGCCATTTCAAATAGTGCCTATTGAAGTAAAAATGATATGGAGCCCACTGCTGCACCATGCCCCTGCGCACCAATGGTTAAGACGTGAGTTATTAGCATTTGCTAAAACGATTGCAGATAGGTAATTAAATATGGTTTTTATATATTTACTTAGTTGTTAACATTACAGTTAATCATTAGAATTATTAAATAATTTGAAATTCTGCTTACTGTCGTTAAATCAAACAGCGGCTCTATATAATAAAAACTTACGGACGAATTATTATAAATATTGATTACTCTGCTTATTCACTTAGTGAATTAAACGAAGCACTTGAAAGTATTGACTCACATAAATATCCAGAGAACTACAAACGCCTTAAAGATGAATTAGCTAAACCAAATCGTACTGAGCCAAAAGCTGCGCAACAAATAGTAATAGTTAAAAAGAACACTAAGAAAACAAGTAAAGCGCTCCTGTGTATTGTTTTAGGTTTGTTTATTCTTTTGCGCAGCTATTTTAATTACGAAAGTGGTGTCATTTATAAGAGATACAATGAGCCGGCAGTGGCATCTTTAGAAAGTAACCCGAAAAAGTTTTATTTATTTCTTTTTTTCACAATTGGTGCCGGAGGTTTTATTACGGCATATGGTATTCACGCTTTATTTTCTAAAAAAGAAGACAATGATAAACAAACTTAATAATAAGAATAGCGATACTGCAAATATAATTTTTGCTGTCTTTCAAAAGTCCTATGCTATTGAGGCTAAACTGATAGGTTCGCTTAACTTTCCTCCTTTAGCACGTAATGCTGAAGATATTAAAAAGTCAGAAACAAGCTTTTATGGCTACAGCGAAAATGCATGCTTAGCAGCAGTTATTGAAGTAGATATAAACAACGAGTGTCTAGATATTTGTAGTTTAACCGTTGATCCTAGCTATTTTAAAAAAGGTATCGCAAGTAAGCTAATAAATTATGTTCTAGCAATGGGTGATTTATCTCATGCAATAGTTGAGACTGCAGTTGCTAATACTCCTGCAATAAATTTATATAAAAAGCATGGCTTCGTGGAATTTAAAAGATGGACTCCTTCACATGGTATTGAAAAGCTAGCAATGTCGGTTGTAATTTAAATCAGTATTTCAAATAGGTAATGTACAAATGGATAGTTCATCAATAATTGCGTGGAGTGTTTTGTTTGGCGGCATGGGTATTGGCTACCTTACTTACGGGCGAAGAAAAAAAGCCGTAGTGCCACTTTGTATTGGTTTGTCGTTATTGGTGTTTCCATACTTTATGACCAGTGTAAGTATGCTGCTTATTGTAGGCGCTATTTTAGTGGCAATTCCCTACTTTGTTAAAATTTAACATTACTACTGTTATTGTTACGGCTAAATAAAATACACTCGAAAAATAAAAAAGCGCCATGGTATTCAACTTTGGGAAAATACCGTGGCGCTTTTGGAAATCGTCGATATAGGAATCTACCTACAATGTATTACTAGCAAGCTTAATACCAATTCCATAAATAATTAAAACTCAATAAAAACAACCACCTAAGAATGCTTGTTTATTCCTCAACTCCTCCCTTTGTTCCAGTTTTGTGCACACTTTCACGACTTTGCACCAAATTAATTGGCATTATTTAAGGTTGTTTTCTGCGTTTTATTAGCTATTAAATTTACTATTGATAAAATCAATATCAGTTATTGAAAACAACAATTTCATTAATAATACACTTAGCGCTAGAGTGAAGTTAAGCCAACAAACTAAGAGTAATTATTATGACAACAGCTTCTTTCACACGCCAAGATGGATTATTCATCGATGCTAACTTGCATCAGTTCATTGAAGAGCAGTTATGCACTAAAGCTAACACCACTGAAACTTACCAAGCATTAGCTACTTTAGTGGATGAGTTTGGTTGTAAATGCCGTAAAACAAAACATCAACCAGATGATGTATTAGAAGTTGATACACTATTAAACGCATACCAACTTAAAAACCACCCGCTTTGCCATGTTGATGCGCAAACTACGGAAGCCGTTTTAGACGAATATTGCTGCCAGGTTCCTGCAATTATTGTTGTAGCTTTAATGGATACGCTTAGTGGTACGCAGTGCGATGAACCCCAAGCACATGAGATTTACCATCGTGCAGCGCAGTTAACTAACCGCCCTTGCATGCACAGAGTAAAAACTGCCTCAGCAGCTTAATAATGGATGTATTTAAAAGTGCTCGATAACCTTCTTTGCAAAGCCAGTACAAGTTAAGGTTGTCGAGTTATGAATACTTGAGTTATTTGTGTGCTCTTGTGCTAAATCAAAGGTTACTTCACCGCTTTTAAATGTTTGCTCTAAGGCATTTTCTATGAGTAATGCAGCCTCTTCCCAGCCCATAAATTTAAGCATTAATACTGCACTTAAAATACTGCTACTTGGGTTTGCTTTGTTTTGCCCTGCTATACGCTCAAACGTGCCATGTGTGGGCTCAAAAAATGCGACATCGTTATTTAAATTTGCAGCAGGCATTATACCAACACCACCAACCTGTGCGCTGAGCATATCCGCTAAAAAGTCGCCGTTTTGGTTAGTAGTTACCACTACATCAAATTGCTCTGGGTGCATTAAACATTGCTGCAGCATGTTGTCGGCTATAACTTCTTTAATAATTAAGGGCGCTTGATGTGCTCGCTCTATTTGCAACCAACGGCCATTTTCGTGTGCAGTGGCATTAAACTCATTTTGTGCAAGTGTAAAACCCCAACGTTTAAATGCCCCATCGGTAAATTTAAGTACATTGCCTTTATGTACTAGTGTTAATGATTCACTATTGTTTTTAAGTGCATAGCTAATTGCAAAGCGCATTAGTCGCTCAGAGCCTTCCTTGGATATATTTTTAATACCAATTCCGCACTCTTGTGTAAAACGAAGCCGAGTTACCCCCATTTCCTCACATAAAAAGTCGAGCATTTTTTCACTTTCTACACTACCCGCTTGCCACTCAATACCTGAGTACACGTCTTCGCTGCTATCACGAAGTACTGTTATGTTTGTTAAAAATGGATTTTTTAAAGGAGAAGGGAGCGCACTAAAACCTTTTATGGTGCGCATATTTACGAACAAATCCATTTCTTGCCTGAGGGCTACATTAAGTGATCTAAAACCACCACCCAGTGGTGTGGTTAACGGCCCTTTTATGGCAATTTTACAGGCACGTACCGCGTTAATTGTTTCTTGTGGAAACCAGTCACCGTCATACAGCTTTGCAGCCTGCTCGCCATTATAAACCTGCATCCAATGAATTTTCCGTGCACTTTTATAACAATGATCAATTGCACTATCAACAACATGGCGCATTACCGGCATAACATCTAGACCCACGCCATCGCCATCAATAAAGGCAATGATAGGTTCTAACGGTATTTGCCAGTGTCCTTGTGCATCAATAGTGATATTTTGGCCGTGCTCAGGAACTTGAATATGCTGATACGTCATGGCTAAAACCTAACTTAAAATAACGATTAATTGATTAAACCATGCTTAGCTAGGAGTGTCTGTATTTGTACTTTTATAGTTACTATCATTTTAAAAAATAAAGAATTAGGCGTGATTATTTATCCATTTAGTTGGTCTTGTATATTAGAATTTTCGTACCAGTTATCAATTACAGCGGAGCACTTTAATGAAATTCTTTTTTGTACTGCTACTATCAATAAGCTTTTTTAACGCATTAGCCGTTGAAGTGGTAATACATAACCTTAACTCGCTCTCAAGTAATGCTCAAAAAACAGTGTCTACATGGGTTAATCAAAGTGTTGAAAAAACACAAAATACACTGGGGCCTTTAAAACAAACCACATTGCCTATTTATTTAAAGCCACAATACGTTGCTTTTGAGCCTGTACCTTGGGCTACAGTTAAACGCAATAACCCCGATGGGCTTGAACTACATATAGATCGCTACGCCAGTTTAAAAGCATTCACTAAAGATTGGACGCTATACCATGAACTTTCGCATTTATATTTACCGCTGCTTCCTTACTCTGGCTTTTGGCTAAGTGAAGGTTTTGCCAGTTATATGCAAAACGTAATAATGCGTGACAGCGGTATAATTACCCAGCCGCAGTTTGTACAACGTTTAAATGCAGGATTTGACCGTGCCCGCCTGCAAACCAAAACAAAAACACAACCTCTTAATAAGCTCTCTGCCGATATGTGGAAACAACGCGCCCAACAACGTGTTTATTGGACTGGTGCAGCTTTTTTTGCTCAGGCCGATTTGGAGCTACAAAAACAAGGGTTATCGGTCGCGGGTATAATAAAACAGTATCAAGTATGCTGTAGACCCGCTCGCTCAAATGCTAAAACATTTATAAAAGAGTTAGATAAACTCTCTCGTAGTAGCGTTTTTACAACACTCTATACAAAATATAATACCCGTACTGATTTTCCTGATATTAGTAAAGAGCAGTTAAACACGCTTTAACGGCTGCCCTGTTTTATATAGTTACTATATTCAACAAGCCCTTGCGCATTAAAGTTGGTTGAGTACTCGTTCATAAAACCATGCAAAAAATTGGTTTTATAACACTTAACATCCGCTTTGGTGCTTAAAGCTTTAATAACTTCATCAACATTAAAGTGACTCTCACTTGCTGGGAATATGAACTCACAGGGTACTTTTGCGCTTAAATTTAAATTATGCCTAATTTGCGACGGATAAAAGCCAATTAACTTTTTAAGGTGTGTATTGCCTGTTAATAACTGTGCTCGCCATGCCGCACTTGCTCCCGCGCTAAACGCAATACAGATAGTTGGTACGGTTAGGTCCTCAAAGCATTTTTGAACTTTAGCAGTGTATTCATCATGACCACACTGCTGCATAAAGTTATCGTAACTATTTTGTTCATTTTCAATAGGTTGGTAATTTCCACTGTAGGGGTCTATAATAGTTATATTCGCGCTAATCACTTCTAACAACCCCATTAAAGCAGGGGTTAAACCATAAATATCACTTACTATTAGGTAATTCATACTTATCCTTTGGTAACTAAAAACCGGCTTTGTAAGCGGTTGATAAGATTTATTATAAATATTTTCATAAAAATAGCTTGCACACAATATATATATAAGTTACTTTCCCTCTCTGGTTTAAAGAAACCGCCGCGGTTAACCATTTACCCTGATCCAGTAAGCCCCGCAAAACGTATATTTGAAAGCTAAGTTATTGTACGGCGAGAACCCCTTGAATAATACCGAGATGATTTTTTACTATCATCGCAAAAGTGTCATAAAGATCGTCAACACTGTAATGAAGCTAAACACAACATCGTTTATTTATTGACTGCAATTTGCTATAAAAATATAGCGCAGAATAAATAACAAGAATAAAGTGAGTTTTATTATGTCTTATAAATATAATGGGTCTATGATCCAAATTGCACATCCAGTGCAATCAATTTCAGTAAACAAACATCGTGTAATCTTCAGTGATACACAAGGTTTAAAAAATGCATTGTTTCAAAAAGCGAGTGATGCACGCCAGTTTGTTAAGTGGCTAAAAGCTAACTAAGCAACACATAACTTTAATTGCCTTTTATTATTGCAATTATTGATAAGATATTATGCCAGCCTCGTTGCTGGCATTTTACTTTTTAGCTCTTTATTGGTTACAATAGTTTTACAATAATAATTACTGGCAGCTGTTTTAATGCTCCGTATATTTTTTACTTTCTTACTATTTTTCTGTCTGAGCTCAATAGGCAATGCTAGAACCATAAACTGGCTAGCGCACGACTTTGCACCCTATTATATTTTAAATGGTCAATACCAATATCAAGGCCGTGACGAAAGCATAATTGCACTTCTTGAAAAACAACTCCCCACTATTACATTTAAACGAATGATCATTCCCTCAGGTAAAGTAATTCAAGAGCTTTCGAATAATTCGCATAATGCGTGTGCATTATCGCTTTACAAAAACGATGAGAGAAAAGAGCACATATATTTTACAGAGGAAAGCTCAACAACAGGCCTTTCGCCTTCTATTGCAATGCACAAAAAGCTCGCCAAAGCGCTAAATATAGCGGAATCAAAAGAAGTATCACTATTAGATTTATTACAAGATAAAAAACTAACGCTTGGAGTTTCTATGAGCCGCTCTTATGGGCAAGAGATAGACTCCTTAATAAACAGTACACCCAATATTAATTTAGTAATAAGACCCACCCGCGATAGCTTAGCGAGCCTTACGTATATGCTTAACTTAAAACGGATTGATATTTTACTGGGTTACCCGAGTGAGCATTACTATTTAGCTAAATCAATGCACTTTGATGAAAATTTAACACAGCGTCCATTAACCGAATCTCCCGCGCTCAGTTATGGCTTTATTGGTTGTACTAAAAACGAGCAAGGTGAAAAAGACATCGCGATTTTAAATGAGCAGCTTAAAGTTATTAAAAAAACGCAGGCTTATAATGATTTACTCATGCGCTGGTTGCCCGAGCATTTAAGGCCGTTATTACAGTCACGCATTAATAGCGCAAAATAAGCAAATTCGAAGTCGCTTAATTTGAGTTTCTGTTAAGCAAAAAAAACGCCACAGTAAGTGGCGTTTTTATATTTAATAATGATATTACTGACGAACGCCTTCTATTGATAAAATAATATCAACATGAGTAGATGCAGGTCCTAAGTTGTAATCAATACCGTAATCGGTAAGTTTAAGGCTGGTTTCGCCCTCAAAACCTACGCGGTAACCACCCCATGGATCTTTACCTTCGCCCACTTTATCTATTTCAAAGGTAATAGTGTTAGTTACGCCGTGCAGCGTAAACTCACCGGTTACGTCAGCCTCTTCACCGTCTTCATCAAACTTAATACTTGTACTTTTAAATGTCGCTTTTGGGTATTTATCTACATTTAAAAAATCTTTACCATGTAAGTGCTTATCACGCTCTGCATGGTTAGAGTCAAGGCTAGTGGTATCAATATTTACCATAATTTTTGACGCATCAGGATTTTTAGCATCATAACTAAATGTGCCGTCAAAAGTATTAAAACGACCATATAACCAGCTGTAACCTAAGTGTTTAATTTTAAAGTTAACAGATGCGTGCCCGCCTTTTGTATCAATTACATAATCAGCTGCATGAGCGGCTGTTGCCGATAACATCATTGCTGCAGAGACTGCTGTGCTTACTAATAATTTTTTCATTTTAATCATCCTTTAATGGTTTGATCATTCTAATTAAGGTTTTATCTTTATCGATAAAGTGATGTTTTAACGCCCCTAGTGCATGCAATACTGCAAACCCGATTAATGTGCACGCGCCATAATAATGTACTTTTCCTGCAATATCGGCTTGGTCATCAAAAGCAAAATCAAGCGCTGATACGTTAAATAAAGTAAACACTTCTATTGGACGTCCGTCTGCGGTTGATATTAAATACCCTGCAACAACAATAATGGCCAAAATAATATACATAGCAATATGCGCAGTATGTGCTAATTGGTTCATGCCTTTACTTTCACCTAATGGTTTAGGTTGTGTTGATAAGGCACGCCATAAAATTCTAAATAAAAATACGGCCACAAGCGTAATACCAATGCTTTTATGTAAATCGAGCGAGCCTTTATACCAGCTATCGTAATAAGTAAGCTCAACCATATATAAACCTAAACCAAACAGGCCAAAAATAGTCAGCGCCATGAGCCAATGTAAAATAATGGCGACAAGTCCGTAAGATGAAGGTGTATTTTTAAACATGTGTAACGTCCTATAATGCAATGACGTTACAATATAGTGCAAAGAGGTAAATGAAAATAACATTTACAAACACTTTACGTGCGTATACGCACAGAACTTTGATATTTAAAGTCAGTTTTGCAAATAATACCAATCTGCTTGTATATGGGGTCTATTTAACGTTAAGAAAATTACGCTAGAACTAGGCAGAAATTTTTGTATCTAGTTGTCCTAAATAAAAAATTTTTAACGACGTAATAGTGTAATTTAATTCGTTAAATTGCTCAAATATTCATGCAGGTTGGTATGAGATTAAACAGATAAGTTTATAAGGTGGATTGTTCGCTCAAGCTGACATAAATTAAGCTCTCAGAGCTTACTTGCAAACAGGTTACAAGCCCTTCTTTAATAAGTTCAAGCATAGCGATAAAACTCACGACTACACCACTTCGCCCTTCATTTTGCGTAAAAAGCGCATTAAATACCACAGCAGAGTTTGCTTGCGATAATTGCTGTAATATTTGACTCATACGCTCTCGGGTCGAGAGTACTTCTGCAGTAATTTGATGATGCTCAAACGTTTTTGCGCGCGCCATTACATCACTCAGCGCCAGCATTAAGTCTTTAAGTTCAAGTTCGGGGAGGTTTTGACTTATGTCTTCACTTATTGGCATAGCGGCATGCGCTATAAAAATATCACGACCAACACGAGGGATATCGTCGAGGTTTTCGGCGGCCTTTTTAAATAGCTCATATTCTTGCAGGCGTTTAATAAGCTCAGCACGAGGATCTTCTTCCTCTTCAAGCTCTTCATGTACTGGCAATAATAAGCGCGACTTAATTTGCGCAAGTAACGCAGCCATTACTAAATATTCACCCGCAAGTTCGAGTTGAAACTCGGTCATCATTTCAACGTAACTTACGTACTGCTCTGTAATACTAAAAATAGAAAGCTCGAGCACATCAAGCTTATGCTTTTTAATTAAATACAGCAGTAAATCGAGTGGACCTTCAAACGTTTCTAATATTATTTCGAGCGCATCAGGCGGAATATATAAATCTTCAGGTTTGTCTACAACTGCTTTACCATGCAAAAAAGCCAGTGGCAGCTTTTGCTGCACTGGCTTTTCACTATTTTTTGTATCTGCAGTGCTTTCGCTCACTACTTATTACTCAAACGGGCTTGTATCACCACAGCCAACACGTAAAATTTTAATTTCATCTTCTGATAGATCAATTACTGTGGTTGCTTGCTCGGCTAAATAGCCACCGTGAATAATTAAATCAACGTGTTTGTCTAATCGCTCTAATATTTCATCAGGATCTGATTCTGTAAATTGCTGACCCGGTAAAATTAACGAACATGACATGAGCGGCTCGCCAAGTTCAGCAAGTAACGCGCACGCTATTGGATGCTCAATTACACGCATACCAATCGTTTTTTTCTTGTCGTTTAATAAACGTTTAGGAACTTCTTTTGTGCCTTTAAAAATAAAGGTATAAGGCCCTGGCGTATTATTTTTAATAAGTCTAAATAGCTGGTTATCTACACGTGCATAAGTAGCAAGCTCCGATAAGTCACGACAAACTAGCGTAAAATTATCATTTTTTTCAATACCGCGAATGCGCTCTATGCGCTCTTTGGCTTGCTTATTACCAATGTTACAGCCAATCGCATAGCCCGAGTCGGTTGGGTAAACAACAACGCCGCCCTGCTTAATAATATCAACAGCTTGACTGATCAGTCTTGGTTGCGGGTTATCTGGATGAATGTGAAATAATTGACTCATAATAATGCCCCTTCTTGTCCTTCCCAAGCTTGCCAAACACCTTGGCAGTCTTTAGGTAGGTATAAGTTTTTGCCAAGCTCTAAATAGCTTGTCGGAAAATGAAAATCAGACCCTTGCGAGCATAGTAGTTCGTACTCACGGCTGAGTTCACCTAAAAATTGACGTTCGCTTGGCGCCTGTTGAGGTTGTGCAACTTCCATTGCGTCCCCCCCTACACTTTTAAATTCTACTAATAACTTACGTAGCCACTTGTTTGACATTTGATAGCTACTTGGGTGCGCAAGTACCGCAACACCACCAGCGGCATGAATAGCCTCAATGGCAGTTTGCATAGTGCACCAGCAGCTTGGTACGTAGCCTGTTTTGCCACGCCCTAAGTACTTTTTAAATACACCTGGAAAATTTTTGGCAACGCCCCGCTCTATTAATGCGCGTGCAAAATGTGCACGTGTAATTTGCGCGTCTTTTGCCAGCTCTTTAGCTTGCTCGTATATGCCATCAAAACCATTTTTTGCAAGGCGAACACCAATTTCTAGTGCACGCTCTTCTCGCTTTTGCTGCTGAGCCGATAATAAAGAGGTGAGGTCAATATTATTAATATCAATATTTAAACCTACAATATGAATTTCGAAGCTTTCCCATTTGGTGGACACTTCTGTACCCGTTATTAATGATAGCGGTAAGTTTTCAGCTTCAATAAATTGCTGCGCAGGCTTAATTGCCGCCACAGTGTCATGATCGGTAATAGCAAACACATCAATATTTTTATCAACAGCACGATGCAATAATTCTTCAACCGTTAAACGCCCGTCTGAATGTGTGGTATGGCTATGTAAATCATATTTTATCAAAAGAAAACTGCTTAAAATTAAGGGTTAGTGGTGTTTATGTAAGTATAACAACTTTTTTGACTAAATTGTTTTAAATAAACACTTGACACAAAAGCATAAGATACGTTTTACTGTAGCCACTTTTAGACACATTAAGAATTAACAATAATGATCAATTCAAACTTAAACACTATTTGGTGGTGGCACTCGTAATTATCGGGTGATGAATTGTCGTGTCTAACAAAAATTCAAAACCCGCAACTATGCGGGTTTTTTTATAACTAAATTTTACGAAACGTATACGTTAAAAATATTTAATAAATTTTGAGGCAGAAAAACATGAATAACGGTCTTACTCTTACACATCGTTGGTGGTGGCGCCTGATATAGCGGGACGGTAATGATCTGTTTGTAATTTAGATATCGTTATTCAAACCCCGCATTGCAAAAGCATTGCGGGGTTTAATTTTTTGAGGGAATGAGGTTTGATTTTTAGTCATATAACTACCACACCAGGCGAAGTAACAAGTATTACGCAAGTACGCGACTATATTAGTAGCCCTCTTGCATTATACGCGGCACTTGATAAGCCTAACTCACTACTGCTTGAATCGGCTGAGATTGATTCTAAAGACAGTGTAAAAAGTTTAATTTTAGTCGACTGTGCCCTGCGCATTGTATGCCAAGGTAAAACAGTTACTATTACTGCTCAATCTAATAATGGGCAACAGCTTCTAAGCTACTTGCAGGCAAATGTTAAAAGCTGTGATGCCACTTTAGACGGCGCAACACTTACCCTTTGTTATTTAGACACTAGCGGCGATACTGACGAAGCAAGTAAACTAGTTGCAGATAATGCATTTAGCGCCCTTCGTACTTGTATTAACAGTATTAAAAGCACAACTAACAATCCATTTTCGTTATTTTTAGGCGGTGTATTTGCCTACGATATGGTAGCGAATTTTGAGCAGTTAAGTGACGTGCCAGACGGCGAAAACACCTGCCCTGATTACGTATTTTATTTAGCCGAAACCTTAGTGGTTATTGATCATCAAAAACAAACAACTGAACTTATTGGCAATGTATTTAACGGGCCAGACGTACACGCAAATTGCTTTGAAGTAGGTAAAGAATTAGAGCGATTAAATACACTATGTGATAACGCTGCTGAATTTAGTGCCGACATGCAAAGCGGCGAGTGTGACGTAAGCGTTGATATAAGCGACGAAACGTACTGCGAGCAAGTAGTAAAGCTTAAAAAGAACATTGTAGATGGCGATATTTTTCAGGTAGTGCCGTCGCGTACCTTCTCTTTGCCTTGCCCTGACGCTTTACATGCGTATAGCCAGCTTAAAAAACAAAATCCAAGCCCGTATATGTTTTATATGCGCGATGAAGACTTTGCATTATTTGGCGCATCGCCTGAATCAGCACTTAAATACACAGTGCAATCTCAGCAAGTAGAGGTATACCCAATAGCCGGTACACGTCCGCGTGGCAAATTTGCTAATGGGCAAATAAATCCAGATCTAGACAGCCGTATTGAGCTTGAACTTAGAAACGATCAAAAAGAACGCGCTGAACATTTAATGCTGGTTGATTTAGCCCGTAACGACGTAGCCCGTATTAGTGTTGCAGGTACTCGTTTTGCAAAAGAGCTATTAAAAGTAGACCGCTATTCGCAAGTAATGCATTTAGTGTCACGCGTTGTTGGCACACTAAAACCCGAGCTTGATGCACTGCATGCTTACCAAGCCTGTATGAACATGGGCACGCTTGTTGGCGCACCAAAGGTTCGTGCTGCTGAGCTTGTTCGTCAAACAGAAGGCAAGCGCCGTGGCAGCTATGGCGGCGCAGTAGGTTACTTAACCGGTGATGGCGCAATGGATAGCTGTATTGTTATTCGCTCAGCTTTTGTTAAAAATAACATCGCTTATGTACAAGCCGGCGCAGGTGTAGTGTTTGATTCAGATCCTATTTCTGAAGCAAACGAAACTCGCGCTAAAGCACAAGCGGTTATTACCGCCATAAAATCTACGTATAAGGCGGTATAAAATGAGCAAAGCGAACCCTATTAAAATCTATTTTTTAGATAACTTCGACTCATTTACCTACAACTTAGTTGATGAGCTCACGATGCTTGGCTGCGAACTCGTTGTTTACAGAAATAATATTAGCGCTGAGGTTATTTTTAACAAAATGCGCCAAGAGCAAGGCCAAGTACTATTAGTACTTTCGCCAGGCCCTGGCACACCAAGCGATGCAGGCTGTTTAATGGAGCTTATTGAGCTCTCTAAAGGTCACTTCCCAATGTTAGGCATTTGTTTAGGCCAACAAGCGTTAACACAAAGCTATGGTGGAGTAATCGGTCACGCCGGTGAAACCGTACATGGTAAGTCTTCAATTATTAATTTAGGCGAACATCCTGTATTTGATGGTATGGGCAATACAATGCCTGTAGCACGTTATCATTCATTAATGGCAACAAAAGTGCCTGATAATATTGAGGTTATTGCCCAGTACGTAGATATCCCTATGGCTATTTATCATCATGATGACAACGCGTTAGGTTACCAGTTTCATCCAGAATCAATACTAACACCAAACGGCGCAATGCTACTTCAGCAAAGTGTCGCTTACCTAACACGCGCTAAATAAAAGAGGACATTATGAGTACACAACCAGAACAACCCATAAATGTTCAACACGCGATTGAGCAACTAATTACTGGGCAATCATTAAGCTACGCAGACGCCAAAGCGCTGTTTGATGAAATAATGCAAGGCAACATGAGTGAAATTGAACTAACCGCCCTACTTATAAGCCTTAAAATTAAAGGCGAAGTAAGCGACGAGATTGCAGGCGCTGCAGCCTCAATGCGCGAAAACGCCATTGCTTTTACTACCAGCAGTACGCAACTTGCCGATAGCTGTGGCACTGGTGGCGATGGTTCAAACACAATTAATATAAGTACAACGGCTGCAATTGTTGCCGCTGCTGCCGGTATTAACATGGTAAAACATGGTAATCGCAGTGTATCCAGTAATTCAGGCTCAGCCGATTTACTCAAAGCCCTGGGCATTAATATAGATATGAGCCCAGAGCAAGCAGCAAAATGTCTTGAGCAAACCAATTTTACCTTTTTGTTTGCACCGCACTATCACAGTGGCGTACGCCATGCGATGGGCGTACGAACATCGCTTAAAACACGCACTATTTTCAATATTTTAGGTCCGCTTGCTAACCCGGCTGCACCTGAAGTGCAATTACTCGGCGTCTATAACGAAGCGTTGTGTATGCCAATGGCACAAACACTTAAAACCCTTGGCACAAAGCGCGCTATGATTGTTCACGGCTCGGGCACTGACGAAATAGCCCTACACGGCCCAACAACGGTAGTTGAGCTAAATAATGGCGAGATTACGCAGTACACACTAAACCCTAGCGACTTTGACCTTGCAAACTATTCACTTGAACAACTCGCTGGTGAAGGCCCACAATACAACGCAAATGCTAGCCTCGCTATTTTACAGGGTAAAGGCACTGAAGCTCACAATGCCGCCATTGTGGTTAACGTAGCTGCATTGTTATACCTAACAGGTAAAGCAGAAACGTTAAAAGAAGGTGCGCAACGAGTAAACACATTATTAAGTTCAGGCAAGGCCATGAACACATTAAATGCAATTATTGAGGTAAGTAATGGCTAACGTATTAGACAAAATTGTTGCTGATAAAAAGTTAGAACTCATTGAGCGTAAAACTGCTCGCCCTCTTGAAAGCTTTAAGCATCTTGCTGTGCCGACTAGCCGCAGCTTTTATAAAGCACTTGCAGCGCCAGGTACGCAGTTTATTTTAGAATGTAAAAAAGCATCTCCATCAAAAGGGCTTATTCGTGATCCATTTGATTTAACCGAAATCACCTCGGTTTATAAAAAATACGCCACCTGCATGAGCGTGTTAACTGATGCTAAATATTTTCAAGGCAGCTTTGACTACCTCGAATTTGTGCGCAGCCAAGTAGAACAACCGCTTATCTGTAAAGACTTTTTTATAGACGAGTACCAAGTGTATATGGCACGTATTTATGGTGGTGACGCTATATTACTGATGCTTTCGGTACTCGATGACGAAAGCTATAAAGCACTGCATGCTGTTGCCGATTCACTTAATATGTCGGTGTTAACCGAAGTAAGTAATGAAGAAGAAGTACACCGCGCACTTGCGCTTGATGCACAAATTATTGGTATTAATAACCGCGATTTACGCGATTTAAGCACCGACTTAGCCACTACTGAAAAACTACGAAAGCTTATTCCGGCTGATAAAGTGGTTATTTCGGAATCGGGTATTTACACCTATCAAGACGTAAAACGTTTAGCTCCTCTATGCGATGGCTTTTTAATTGGCAGCTCACTTATGGGCGAGCGTGATTTAGAGCAAGCATGTCGCCGTGTTATTTTAGGCGACAATAAAGTATGTGGTTTAACACGTAGCCAAGATGCACAAGCGGCATATCAAAACGGTGCTGTTTATGGTGGTTTAATTTTTCATCCTAAATCGCCTCGCTATGTCGATTTAGATTGTGCAAGAGAGCTGAGCCAAAGCGCACCACTTAACTTTGTTGGTGTATTTGTAGATGCCCCCATTGAGCAAGTTGCTCAATACGCAAGTGTGCTAAAATTAGCGGCAGTTCAATTACATGGCCAAGAAAGTGACGATTACATTGCTAACTTGCGTACACAGTTACCAACTAATTGCGAAATTTGGAAAGCCCAAGCAATAAAAGATGCATTGCCAACGCCTATAAATGGGGTTGATCGACACCTTTACGATACGCACAGTGATACACAAGCTGGCGGTACTGGTAAAGCATTTGATTGGTCGGTGCTTAGCGGCGCAACTACACCATTTATGCTCGCTGGAGGCTTAAATCCAGACAATATTAAAGATGCGCTTTTTCAAGGTGCCTTAGGCCTTGACTTAAACTCAGGCGTTGAAGAATCTGCGGGTAAAAAGTGCCCTAACAAATTACATAATGCTTTTACAAGCATCAGAAATTATTGAGGTTAAAATGCAAAATCCAGCTTATTTTGGCGAGTTTGGCGGTATGTTTGTACCCGAGTTACTTGTCCCTGCGCTTAAGCAGTTAGAAAACGAATTTAACAAAGCACAAAAAGATCCTGAGTTTCAGGCTGAGCTAAGTAAATTATTAAACGAGTATGCGGGTCGCCCTACACCGCTTACGTTAACGCGTAATTTAGTTAAAAATCCAAAAGTAAAACTGTATCTAAAGCGCGAAGATTTACTACATGGTGGCGCACATAAAACCAACCAAGTACTTGGTCAGGCGCTACTTACTAAGCGTATGGGTAAAAAACAAGTGATTGCTGAAACAGGTGCAGGCCAACACGGCGTTGCAACCGCGCTCGCATGTGCATTACTGGGTTTGAAGTGTCGTATTTATATGGGCGCAAAAGACGTTGAACGCCAGCAACCTAACGTATTTAGAATGAAGCTAATGGGCGCAGAAGTTATTCCGGTAACAGCGGGCTCTGGCACATTAAAAGATGCCGTAAACGAAGCACTGCGTGACTGGTCAGCAAACTACCAAGACGCACATTACCTACTAGGTACAGCTGCGGGTCCTCACCCATTTCCAACAATTGTACGCGAGTATCAAAAAATTATTGGTGAAGAAGCTAAGCAACAAGTACTTAAAGCAGAAGGTCGTTTACCTGACGCTGTTATTGCCTGTGTGGGTGGTGGTTCAAACGCAATTGGTATGTTTACAGACTTTATTGACGAGCCAAGCGTTAAATTAATTGGTGTTGAACCTGCAGGTAAAGGCCTTGATACAAATGAGCACGGTGCAACAATTTGTAAAGGCACAAAAGGCATATTGCACGGTACTTATACGTACATTATGCAAAATGACGACGGCCAAATAGAAGAGTCTTACTCTGTATCAGCGGGTCTTGATTACCCTGCTGTTGGTCCTCAGCATGCATTTTTACACGAAACTGGTCGCGCGCAATACGTGGGTATTACAGATACCGAAGCGCTTGATGCATTCCAATCGCTTGCTAAAAATGAAGGGATTATTCCGGCACTCGAATCAAGCCATGCGTTGGCGTATGCCCTTAAGTATGCGGAAGAGCAAACTGAGGATAGCGTTATAGTGATTAATTTAAGTGGTCGTGGCGATAAAGATTTAGCACACGTTCACAATGTACTAACTGAAAGAGGTCAGCTATGAGCCAAGTAAAAACGGATCGTTACGGTAAAATGTTTGCAGCACTTAACGAGCAAAAACAAGGTGCGTTTGTACCATTTGTAACGATTGGCGACCCAGGTAAAGAGCAAAGCATTGCTATTATTAAAAGCCTAATTGACGGCGGCGCTGATGCACTTGAACTTGGCATTCCTTTCTCAGATCCGATTGCTGATGGTCCTGTAATTCAAAAAGCGAATATTCGCGCACTTGATGTGCACATTAATACGCAAGATTGCTTTGATATTATTAAAGAAATCCGTGAGTATAATGCCGACATTCCAATTGGTTTATTACTGTATTCAAACCTTGTGTTTAAACGCGGTATTGAAGCATTTTACAAAGATGCAAAAGCAGTAGGCGTAGATTCTATTTTAGTAGCTGATGTGCCACTGCATGAATCTAAAATGTTTAGAAAGTCAGCTATGGATAACGGTGTAGACCCAATATTTATAGCAACACCAAATGCGGATGACGACACTCTTCGTCAATGTGCCTCTTATGGTCGTGGTTACACGTATTTACTATCGCGCGCAGGTGTTACCGGTACCGATACTAAAGCACAAATGCCAGCGGGTAATATTGTTACTAAATTAAAAGAATACCATGCAGCCCCTGCTCTTTTAGGGTTTGGTATTTCAACACCAGATGATGTAAAAGCAGCATTGAATGCGGGTGCAGCCGGTGCTATTTCAGGCTCTGCTGTGGTTAAAATTATTGAAGCTAACCTTAATGATTTACCTACAATGACCGCTCAGTTAAAAGCATTTGTAGCTGACATGAAAGCAGCAACATCGCTTTAAGCTAATTATAAACGTCGTGTTTTACACGTATTAAAAAGGGCATTTAAAATGCCCTTTTTGTTTTTTAAACTGTTTTAAATAATTAAGCGTGTTAAAAATCAAACATTTTTAAAAAATTAGTGAGCTTGGTGTTTACCCTCTAAAATCTCTTCAATAAATTTAGCATTAAACGCTTCTAAATCGGCTGGGCTTCGGCTTGTTACTAAGCCTTTATCTACACATACTTCTTGATCAACCCAATTAGCGCCTGCATTAATTAAATCGCTTTTAATACTTGGAAAAGAGGTAATAGTGCGGTCGCGCAATTTATTAATTTCAGCTAACAACCACGGCGCATGGCAAATAGCAGCAACAGGCTTGTTTTTTTCTGCGCCAAAAAAGCTATCTATAAAGGCTTTAGCATCTTTATCTTGGCGTAAGCTGTCTGGGTTAAATAAACCACCAGGAAGCATAAGCGCGTCGTAATCAGCAGGATCCGCGTTTGTGACCAGTTTATCTACTGTTACTTTATCGCCCCACTTGTCTTCATCCCAGCCCGTAATTTGACCTTCTTTAATTGATACTATTTCGATGTTTGCACCAGCATCAAGTAATGCGCTGCGTGGAGATAAAAGCTCACTTTGCTCAAATCCATCAGTGGCTAAAATTGCAATTTTTTTGCCTTGTAAACGTGTGCTTGTTTGTAATGTACTCATTGAGATCTCCTTATTTGATACCAATCTGCACAAATCTTTGAGCAATTTAACGAATTAAATCGCACTATAACGTCGTTAAAAATCTTTTATTTAGAACAACTAGATACAAAAATTTTTGCCTAGTTCTAGCGTGATTTTCTTAACGTTAAATAGGTCCCATATATAAGCAGATTGGTATTATTAAAAATATATTCGAAATGCACAGATTAAAGAGCACAATGCATGCCGAAAACAAGCCATTGAAAATAAAGGAGTTAATTCAAGTTGGGCCACAGTGCTATGTAAATCATTTAGACAATATGAATAATCTACATAGACCAGATACAACACAGCTTTGGTACTCGATGATTAAAATACTGAAGCTGACTTCTCGCCCGAGCAAGTTCTGCGCCTACAACTCATGCTCAGCATTATGTTTATTTTTGTAGACGCACAACTTGTTGGCGTTTAAAAACGCAGTTTTTATGAACGGTGATTAAGTAATTAGAAGCTCCGCTTCTCGCGTGAGCAAGCTGGGCGCCTACAAATAATGCTCAGCATTATGTTTTTCCTTGTAGACGCACAACTTGTTGGCGTTTAAAAACGCAGTTTTTATGATCGGTGATTAAGTAATTAGAAGCTACGCTTCTCGCGTGAGCAAGCTGGGCGCCTACAACTAATGCTCACCTAATATTTATTTTTGTAGACGCGTCGAACTTACGATTTATACTTATGCAGTAACTCAAGCGGTATGTGGCAATAGTCATCTGGGTGATTAGTTAAGCGGTCTTGATGCTCAGGATCGCTTGGCACGTAGTTAGTTAGCAGCCCTACCCCTACCACAATCTTATCGGCATCACTTCGCTGCCTTATGTAATTGCTAGCGACCTTTAAATGATCTTGGCTTTTGCTATAAATGGCAGTTCGGTATTTGGGGCCTACATCGTCGCCTTGCTTATTAATGCTATATGGGTCGATAATTTCAAAAAAATAGTCAAAAAGCATATTAAGGCTAACAACTTCAGAATCATATATGACTTTTACGCACTCTGCATAACCATCGTACTCACCTTGCGTATCGGTGCTTGTGCCATTGGCACGCCCAGCTTCGGTGTTAATTACACCCGGTAAATGCTTTAAAAACTCTTGTACGCCCCACAGGCAGCCACCAGCAAAGTAAATAGTATCTTGTTGTTCTATATTCATAATAAATTTTACCAAATTAGTTAACGTTGCGAATGAGTATCAAATGCAGTTTTTAAGATATTAATGTACAATCGCGCTCAAAATCGCAGTTGTTCAATTTAGCTATTTTATCACGCCTTAAAAATGTGTTTAGCGTTTAATTGTTACCGTAACTGCATATAAAAAGATGAGACACACAACATGAAACATATCCCCCACTTTATATTCCCTGCCCTGCTATGCAGCGTGAGCAGTTTTGCTTACGGCGAAGCTGTAACTAACAAAACTGAAGAATCATCAACAATCGAACAAATAACCGTTGAGGCATCGCCCACTGCAAATAAACTCCCTGTAGGTACATTTGACTCTCCTATATCTAATTTAGAGTACGACCCGCGTGTTGATTTACAATCGCGCAATATGGCTGAGGCTCAAGCTGATGTAACTATTCGTGGCGGTATTTTTGAAAATACCGGCTTTAGAGTCGCAAGCGCTACCCTACTCGACCCACAGTCTGGTCATTACTTTGCTGAAATTCCTATTGCACCGCAAATGCTTACCGGCCCCGCTATTTTAACAGGTGCTGATAACGCACTTTACGGTATGAATAGCTCTGTGGGCACAGTATCGTTTGGTTGGAAGCCAATTATTACCGGTGGCAGTGTATCGCTTGGTACTGGCACTAATGACTTTAATTTACAAAGCATTCATGGCGCAAAAAGCACTAAGTTAGATAGCTTAAATAGCTTAAATAACTACACGCTTGGTTTTGAGGGGGAGTATTCTCATTCGCAAAGTGATGGAACAATAGATTTTGGCGATCACGATTTTACGCGTACAGCTGGTCGTGTTCAATTATTAGGCTTACGATCTCAAACAGATTTATTTTTTGGTGCTCAAGATAAGTTTTTTGGTTGGCCAAATTTATACACCCCATTTGGCGTTAACGAAACAGAAGACCTAGAAACCCGCTTATTAATGCTAAACCATAAGCAAAATTATGCGCAGGATAGTAATTTTGAAGTGTCGGCTTATTATCGTAAGCACAACGATCACTATATTTACTCTCGCGAAAATCCCAGTGCATTTGAAGCATTTCATAAAAGTGAAGTTAAGTCGTTAGGGCTATCAGGTCGCCATGCTCAAAGTGATGTATTTGCTGTAAATTACTCAGCGCAGTTTATTGACGACTCAATTGAATCTACCACGCTTGAAAACAATTTTACCTCGCGTAACTATTATAAAGTGAGTGTATTGCCAGAGTATAAAATGGCACTTGAGGGTAATAAACAACTTACATTTCGCTTAGGTGCTGCGTTTGACGATACAAATAGAGACGACTCTGAACTGTCACTTATTGGTGATGTAACGCTCAATACACAAAACAGTAAAGGTTTTGATCGCACAGTTTATTTGTCGTACGCGCAGGCGAGCCAAGTAGCGGGTTATACCGCCATTGGCGGCAGTGATTCAGGTGGTTTATTTAGAAGTAATTATAACCTTGAGCGCGAAACCACTAAAAACTTAGAGCTAGGTTTATTAATGGAAGAGCAAAGCTGGCAGCTAAACTCGGCTATTTTTTATCGCAAAGACGATAACTTAACCGATTGGACGTTTAATTTTGATTCAAGCTCTGCGCGATTTGCAAACCCAGTAGATATTAATACTGCAGGGGTTGAATTTTTAGCGACTAAGCACTTTGATACCACAAAACTAATAGCCAGTTACACTTATTTGCACAAATCAGAAAACTACGGTGCTGCCGATATAGATGCCAGTTTTTATGCATTAAACTTTCCTGATCACCGCCTTACACTTGGCGCGGTTTGGAATCCAACTGATATTTTAGAGTTTAGAGTCGATAATGAGTGGCGTACACAGCACGACAACGCACTTAGAAACGGTGACAATAACGCTTTATTTACTCAGCTAACGCTTAAAATCACCCCGCCGATACTAAAAAACTTATTTATTACCTTTGCTGCGGATAACCTATGGGATGAATCGTTTGAAGAAATTCCAGGCACACCAGGGCGCGGTGAGCAATACACATTAAGTGCAACGTATAGCTGGTAACCATTAACACAAGCAAGCTTCACGTCTACAAAAATAGACACAACTCTACACTTTGTCGGTAGACGTAGAGCTTGCTCACGTAAAAAGCGCAGCTTTTAATTACTGGAAGCCCAGAGACTCTTATTACCTTTTACCGTCTTTATGAACCCTATTTACAGGCTTTGCCTGTCACGTAAGCAAGCTTCACGTCTACAAAAATAGACGCAACTCTATACTTTGGCGGTAGACGTAGAGCTTGCTCACGTGAAAAGCGCAGCTTTTAATTACTGGAAGCCCAGAGACTCTTATTACCTTTTACCGTCTTTATGAACCCTATTTACAGGCTTTGCCTGTTACGTAAGCAAGCTTCACGTCTACAAAACAACCGCATTTCTGCACTTTGCCGGTAGGCTTTCAGCTTACTGACGCGAAAAGCGAAGCTTTTAATTATTTAAAATAACTACTCAGTTATAAATAAATGTAAAAGTCTGTGTATTAAAATGAAGATTAAGTGAGCTCTTCAAGCTCTGTAATAAGTGCTAAAGCTTGTGCATTTGTTGACCCGCACACATCAAGCGTGGCGCTAAAATCACTACATACTTTAGGTCGGCTTTCATCACCAAATAACTTGCATAAATTACGCTCATCCAGCTGAATACAGCGCTCTCCGGCTTTTTTACCGTTTGGCATCCCTGGTATTGGCGAACTAATACTTGGCGCAATACAGCATGCACCGCAGCCTAATCTGCAAGTCATTGATTCGGTTTTCATAATATCCTCTGTATAAAAAACACTTACTTTTATTCCTTTTTAGGAACGTAATTAGCCCACACGCTAAGTTGCAATACACATATGTAATGCTTTGTTACATCTTAAAACGCCTTGTAAACACTTTATTGCGTATTATTGCTCTGTCACCACCAATTATGAAGGAATGCCTTGTGGCTACTACAAAACAAATAATACTCCCAATTGCAGTTTTAGCAGGCGGTATTGCTTTAGCTTTCGCCTTTATGGCCATGAAAAAGCCACCAGAAGAAAAGCCTGAGCAAGACATTCGACCTTTAGTTGCGACCCAAAGCATACTCTTAGATTCTATAACGCTCGATGTTAAATCGTACGGCATAGTAAAACCAAAAGATCGTACCGAATTAATAGCACAAGTAAGTGGGCAAGTTATTTTGGTGTCAGATCAATTTGTTGAAGGAGCGTTTGTAAAGCAAGGCGATATTTTAGCACGAATTGATGCAAATGATTACGAGGCTGACTTTATCGAAGCGCAAGCGGGTTTAGCACAAGCAAGCTCAGCACTTGAAATAGAACGCGCACAAGCGCATGTAGCGAAAGCAGAATGGGAACGTATTAAATCTGACTCAAGCGATGCTATTGCATCAGAGCTTTATTTACGCAAACCACAATTGGCCGAAAAGCTCGCGCGTTACCGCTCTGCTCAAGCAAGTGTTAAACGTGCTAGCCGCAATCTTGAACGTACTTATATTAAAGCCCCTTATGATGCCATTATTAATGAGCGTACAATTAGCTTAGGTTCAGTAGTAAACCCAGGTAATAGCTTTGGTGCACTGAGCGCAACCTCGGTTGCAGAGGTTCGTTTACCGGTTGCCGATCAAGAACTGCAATATTTAAAAAATGGCGGCGTAGGTTCAAACGTTACATTTAACGCAGAATACGCGGGTAAGCAAACAATGTGGCAAGCCAAAGTAATTCGCACCGAAGGTGTGGTTGATCAAACAAGCCGCATGAGCTATTTGGTAGCACAACTTGCAACACCTTACGGCGATAAAACACGCCCACTACGTTTTGGTTCGTACATTAACGCTACCATTGAAGGTCGCCCGCTTGATAACGCGATTATTGTTGCACACCATTTAGTTAAAGATAATAAAATTGTAATTTTAAATGACGATTTAACATTGTCGTTTAAAACTCTCAATATTATACGCGAACAAAACGGCATGATTATAGCTAGTCAAGGGTTAAAAAATGGCGAGCAAATTGTTACTTCAGCGCTGGAATATCCAACTGAAGGTATGGCAGTAAAAGTTGAAGATATTGCGCCTGATAAAACTGATGTAACTCAACTTGCGCTGAAAGAGGAATAATCATGAACACTCGTGAAACAGGGTTAATAGCATGGTTTGCCCGAAATCCCGTTGCAGCCAACCTACTGATGATATTTATATTAGTGGGCGGTATTTTGATGGCGATGACCATTCGCAAACAAATGTTCCCACAGTTTGAAAGCAACTGGATAAGCGTACAAGCGGTTTACCCAGGGGCTGCCCCGCAAGAGGTTGAAGAAGGCATAACCATAAAAGTTGAAGAAAACCTCGAAGGTATTGAAGGCATTAAACGCCTAATTACTTACTCTAACCGTGGTTTTTCACAAGCATGGATTGAAATAGAAGAGCAATACAATCCACAAGAAGTACTTGATGAAATTAAAGTACAAGTTGATTCAATAAACACCTTTCCTGCGGGGATGGAGCGCCCTGTTGTTCGCCGCGATAAATTTGAGCAAGAAGTAATGATACTTGCGCTTTATGGCGACATGAGTAACTACCAGTTAAAAGAGCTTGGCAACGATATAAAAGACGAGTTACAAGCACTGCCTCACGTTAACCTTGTTAATTTTAACGGCGGCTTAGAGTACGAAATTGGTATAGAAGTCAGCCCAGATAAACTGCGCGAGTACGGCTTAACATTTAGAGATATTGCAGGCGCTGTGCAAAACTTTTCGGCCAATATGTCAGCGGGGCAAATACGCTCTGAAAACGGTTATATTTCGATGCGTGTTGAAAAACAAGCCTATCGTGGCTTTGAGTTTGAAAAACTGCCACTTATTACCCTTGCTGATGGCGCACAAATTTATTTAGGCGATGTAGCAACCATTAACGATGGCTTTGAAGAAGGTCTACAATATTCAAAATATAATGGTAAAAATTCACTCTCGTTTGAAGTTAATGCATCAAAAGATCAAGATATTACCGATGTAGCAAAAGTACTTAAAAGTTACATGGCAACTAAAGAGCCACTTTTACCTGCAGGCGTTAAGCTCTCTCCTATTGTTGATTTAACTTACTACCTTGAAGGTCGACTCGATATGATGGTCGATAACATGATTTGGGGTGGCTTGTTAGTAATGATAGTGCTGGCACTATTTTTACCGCTGCGCTTGGCATTTTGGGTAATGATGGGTTTACCGGTGTCTTTTCTGGGCGCCTTTTTGTTTATGCCCATTGGCTTTTTAGATGTAACAATTAACCTAGCCTCACTCTTTGCCTTTATACTTGTGCTCGGGATTGTTGTTGATGACGCCATAGTTGTGGGCGAATCAGCAAGCGCCGAAATAGAAAAATACGGCCACACTCTTGATAATGTTGTACGCGGTGTAAAACGTGTTGCGATGCCAGCAACCTTTGGTGTACTAACTACCATTGCTGCATTTTTACCACAAACAATGGCAACAGGCCCTGGCGCTGCTTTTTCTAAGGCAATTGGTGGCGTTATTATTTTATGTTTGATTTTTTCACTCATTGAATCAAAACTTATTTTACCTGCCCATATTGCAGCAATGAACCCGCGTAAACCAAACCCTAAAAACCTATTACATCGCTTACGTATGGTGATTGATAGTGGCTTAAAAGGCTTTGTGAACAACTACTACCTTCCTTTTGTTGGCCGCTGTATTCACTATCGCTATACCGTAATTGTTGGCTTTATGTGTTTGCTTATTGTAAGCGCAGGTATGTTTGCAGGTGGTTTAGTTAAGTTTGTACCAAACCCTAAAATACCGCACGACTTTCCGCGTATTGATATAGAAATGAACCTTGCTTCATCTGAGCAAGCAACGCTTGAAACCGCACGTAAAATTGAAAGCGTGTTGTTAAAGGTCGATCAGCAACTACAAGAGCAATACGGTAAACCGATGATCCGCGATTTATCGGTAAGTCTTCGCGGACGAACTGAAGCAAATATTATGGCTATTTTGGTAGAGCCTGATTTACGCCCTATCGATACCTTTGCCCTAAGTGCGTTATGGCGCGAGCAAATGCCCGCCCTACCAGGTATTAAAACCATGACCATTCAAGACAGTATAATGAATGGCGGTCGAGATGATGGCGACGTTAGCTTTAAACTTGAAGGCAAAAATGCTGACGAGCTAAAAGAAGTGGCTGGTAAATTAAAAGCTAAATTACAAACAATGGAAGGCGTTGGCGACGTAAACGATTCAATGCAAAGCGCTACCGACGAAGTACAACTTGATTTAAAACCACTGGCTTATAGTATGGGTTTAACGCTTGCTGATGTCGCATCGCAAGTGAGCTTTAGTTACTACGGCTTAGAAGCGCAGCGAATATTGCGTGAAGGCGAAGAAATTAAAGTGATGATCCGCTACCCAGAAGACGAACGTAACTCAATTAGCGACATAGCAAGTGTGCGTATTATCACACCTACTGGCGCTGAAGTTCCGCTAAGTGAAATCGCTGAAGTTAAATTGGTTGACGGTGTAAACCGTATTCGCCGCGAAAACTCTAAACGTACTGTAAATGTATGGGCTGCGGTAAATACCGACCAAGCCGAACCATTTGCAATTGCAGAAGAAATACGCGATGAGTACTTACCAACACTACTTAAAAGCTACCCTGGCGTTACAAGTGATGTAGCTGGGCGCATTCAAGAAGAGATGGATAGTGCTTCAGAGCAGCTTCGTGATTTTGGTATATCAATGATGATTATATTTGCCTTGTTAGCGATTCCACTTCGTTCTTACTCGCAGCCACTCATTATTATGTCAGTTATTCCGTTTGGTGTAGTTGGCGCGATGTTTGGGCATATGATTTTAGGTATGACCATGAGTAGCTTATCGATGTTTGGGATTATTGCTGTAGCGGGTGTGGTTGTAAATGACTCCCTCGTTATGGTTGATTTTGTAAACAAAGCACGTGCTGAAGGTGTCGCAACTAAAGACGCTGTAATGCAAGCCGGTGCACGTCGCTTTAGAGCGATATTACTCACCTCAATTACTACCTTTATTGGTGTAATGCCAATTATTTTTGAAACGAGTTTACAAGCTAAAATTGTTATCCCAATGGCTGTATCACTTGCTTTTGGTGTGTTATTTGCCACAGTAATTACACTGATACTTATACCGTGCCAATATGTTGCACTAGAAGATGCTAAGCGATTAGTACGTAAAATGCGTGGCAAGCCACCACTAGTAGATGCCCAACCTGCGCCTACTAATAGCTAAATTAAGTAATATCCCAACCAAAAAAGCTCGGCCTAATACGCCGATCTTTTTATTTTTATCTTAAAAATGATATTCACCTATTTCCTTCTATTACTTATTTTTTAGCACATAGACTCCATCAAAAGTCCTAATAATTGAGAGAAATATTGCTCGTTTTTTATCCCTAATACGTTATGGTATTTAAATAATAAATAAACATAATAAAATTAAGGAACAGCCATGAATACCTCGCAATCAGATCACATCCCTCAAGAAGCCTTTGATTGGTATGACGAATACGCACACGGTTTAATGGACCGCCGTACGTTTATGAAAAAACTCGGTGGTTTAGCTGCGCTTGGCTTTTCGATGGCTGTACTTACATCAGCGCTATTACCTAATTACGCGCTTGCTGAGCAAGTCTCGTTTAATGATGACGATATAACAGCAACGTACGAAGAATTCGATTCACCAGACGGATATGGTAAGGGCAAAGGTTACTTAGCAACCCCTAAAAACGTAGAAGGTAAGCTCCCTGTTGTACTTGTGGTACACGAAAACCGTGGATTAAACCCTTACGTAAAAGATGTAGCAAGGCGCTTAGCTAAGGTAGGCTTTATTGCGTTTGCACCCGATGCGTTGTTTCCAGTAGGTGGCTATCCTGGTAACGACGATGAGGGTCGTGCCATGCAAAAAACAATGGATCGCGCTAAAATTCAAAACGATTTTGTAGCCGCTGCACACTTTTTAAAATCGCATGCTAACAGCAACGGTAAGCTAGGCGCTGTTGGGTTTTGCTTTGGTGGCTACATTGTTAATTACTTAGCCGCAGTAGATAGCAACTTACTCAGCGCCGGCGTGCCTTTTTACGGCACTCCTGCAAGTGAGAGTTTACGTAAAAATATTAAAGCGCCGTTAATGATTCAATTAGGTGAGCTTGATAAACGTGTAAACGCGTCGTGGCCACAGTACGAGCAAGATTTAAAAGCCAATAACGTTGAATACACTATGCACATGTACGAAGGGGCTAATCATGGTTTTCATAACGACTCTACTGGGCGTTATGATGAGCAAAAAGCAGAACTTGCTTGGCAGCGTACTTTAGCGTTTTTTAATAAAAAGCTAAGTTAGCTAATAAAAAATAATGCCACCAGCTCAAAGTAGGTGGCACTATTAAAAATACTTGATTTTTTATCAACTTTAAACTTTTTTGCTACGCATAACTAATAACGACAACAAAACGAGCAAATAAATACCCAAAGAGCCACCGCTGCTAGAGCCATCTTTATTTTCGACTTTTGCAATTTTTTCTTCTTTAACACGTGTTTTAAAGCTTGCTAGTTCTGCATCCAAATTAGTGGTCATATCTGTAACAGCGAGATCGAACCCTTCTGCCGACTTTTCAGATAACGTTTCATCAATACCTATTGCTGTTGTTCTTTTTTCAAGCTTACTTATACCAGGTGCTCTAAACAGCATTTTTCTACTTTTAATATCAAAAACAGCCGTATCCACAAAGGTTTGAATTGTATTTTCATTACCTGGAATAACGTACATACCCACTATCGTCCAATAAAGTAAGGCGGCATTATTTTCATACGATTGTGTAACTTGATCATAAGAAACCAGTGCCATTACATCTACATCGTAAAGTCGTCCAACTTGCTCGAGTGTTGCAAAACCTTCACCCCCCTTTAAATAGGTGCTTGGTATAACTTCAATGCGGTCAATATAATCATATTGTAAAAATGACTTTTTTACTTTTTCGAGCAATTCGACTTGGTTTTGACTCTCTAACCCGTCTGGTTGCCTGTTTTTAGACGGTACAAATGCAATTCCAACGGTCACAGGAAGTTTTAAAACGGGTATTTCAGGTTTATAGGTAGCACGGCTTTGTTGATCAGGATATAAGAAGTCCATTAAGCTACTAGATTGTGTATTTTTGCCTGTATTGTTACTCATAAACGAGCTACAAGAAGCAAGTAAAGCCGCCATCAAAATGATTATATATTTATTAAATCTCACATTTATTCCTTTTTATTTTTAATTTAATTCAGTTACATGCCAAAGCTCACCCGATGGTCCCCATAAGTAAATAGCGCTACCCCAAGGTTCTTGTTTTATACCCTCAAAACGGATGTCGAAACCGCTTAAATTGCTAATAAGGTCATATGCTTCATCTATATTTAACACACAAAGTTGCAGCATTAAGTTTTCAGCAAACGTTTTATTATAATAACGCTGTAAAAAGAACGTACATTCGCCAAAGGTGCACACACATAAATCATTTGAGGCATCTTCAATCTTAAATCCAAGCGCTTTATAAAAACGCTGAGATTGCTCATAATTTTTACAGGGAATGAAAATTCTAATATCATCAACTTGCATAACTCCTCCTTAATTAGCTCAGTACACTTTTATCAATAATTCCTTTATTGACCAACTGCTGCAGAATAGTTTGGGATTTTGCTCTGCATGCATCACGTAGTAAACGTACCGCAGGCGTTATTGACTGCCTACTTGGGCAAATAAGCCAAAGTTCACCATTAACATGTTGATAATTTGGCATTACAGTAACTACCCTGTCATTGAGTAAATCGTCGGCTATATCGAGTGCTGACTTTACTGCTAAGCCTTTACCCGCAACACACCATCGCCTTACTAGGTCACCATCGTTAGACGCGCGCTGGCCATCCATTTTAACTTTATATTTTGTCTCGCCATCGGTGAACTCCCATATGTTATTTATAATATCTTGTAGTTGATAAAATAAGCCTTGGTGATTCGCTAAGTCGTGTGGATGTTCAGGAGAGCCATTTTGTAATAAATATTCGTCAGTTGCACATAATAAGCGCGGTACGTTGCAAATTTTAAAACCGTAAACGCTAGCGTCACTTGGCGAGCCATAACGAAGTGCTATATCAACTGAATCACGATAAAAATCAATATTACTGTCACTTATATGCGCTCGTAGGCTTAACTTAGGATAATTATCCATCAGCTCATCAATCCATGGGATCACCAAGTTACGCCCCAAATCGGATGAAAGAGCAACACGTAATTCGCCTTCAATTTCGTCATGCTCACCTTTGAGGTTATGCTTTGCTTGCTCAAGTATTGCTAAAGCTTGTTCGCACTGAGGTATATAGCGTTCCCCAGCGGCTGATAACCTTAAATGACGTGTAGTACGTACAAACAGTTCACTGCCCAGTGCTAACTCAACACGCTTAATTACAGCGCTCGCAGTTGCTGTGCGCATATCTAATTTAGCAGCTGCAAGCGTAATACTTCTAAACTCAGCTACTTTTAGAATAAGTTTTAAATCTTCTATGTTCATATTATCTATATATATTTGATAATGTTTCAATGATTATGATGTTTATTAAATGCAAAGCAAGCGCTATTATCAAATCCGTAAAATATTCTTATTCAAAACTGATTGGTCACTATTGAATTATTTAAATTCAAACCAATTAATAACAACTCGCTCAATTTATTTATTTGGAAAAATAATGACTCACCCAATTATTAGTGATTTAGAAAAACGCTACACAACTAAACGTTACACAACCAAGCGTATTCCTCAAGATGACCTAGACGTAGTATATGAAGCTATGCGTCTTTCTCCTTCATCAATTAACTCGCAGCCTTGGAAGTTTGTTGTAATTGAATCTGATGAAGCAAAAGAGCGTATGCATACTACCTTTGCTAATAAATTTGCGTTTAATCAACCACACATTAAAACAGCTTCACATATTATTTTATTTGCTTATAACCCTAAATATACTCGTGACGATTACGCACAAGTAATTGATGCAGATATTAAAAACGGTCGTACTAAAGCAGAAAACCGCGAACAATCATTTGGTGCTTTCGCGTTTGTTGATATGAATACTGATGAACAAGGCAACAATGCAACATGGACTAAAGCGCAAACGTATATTGCACTGGGTAACACTATGCATACAGCAGCGCGCTTAGGGATTGATTCAACACCTATGGAAGGCGTAGACGCTGAACTTATTGGTGAAGTTTTTGAAAAAGAGCTAGATGGTTACATTTGTGATGTAGCATTAGTACTTGGCTACCATGATGACGCTGAGGATTATAATGCTAAATTACCTAAATCTCGCTTAGCAAAAGAGCAAGTTATTCAGGTTTTATAAGTTATATTTAATTATTCGTTTATAAAAAACCACTTGTTTAGATAAGTGGTTTTTTAATGAGTAAAGTATAGAAAGTAAGCGAGAAAACTATATTACTCCCTCATAAGTTAATCTTGGACAAATTGTTGATATGACTTTTCATCTAAGCCAATATTAGGACACACTAAGCCATTATTTTTTACTTTAGATAAAGAAGTTTTATTTTTAACGACTATAACAGCCTGATATTCCAATGAACATCTATCTGTCTCTTTAACTGCCCATCTTTTTAATTTATCTAACTTAGCAGGAGCTCCAGAAATAATATAAACTTTACTTTCATTAAATTGAAAAAAATTTTGCTTACCATTTTCAGTTTTAACTAAGGAGCATGGAGGTAACAACTGTAATTTCTCACTATTATTACCTATAGAAACTTCGCAAATTTCAGCATCTAAAAGTACGCCGGCGTTTATATTTGAACAAGAAAAGAAAAGTAGCAAAGAGCTAAATATTAATTTATTGCTCATACCAAAATTTCCCAAAACCAGATCTCATCACCTAAATTCAGCCACTCTGTGGCACCACCTTTTTGTATTTCAACTTAGATAGTCAAATGTTGAGGACGCATACTACCGAAACCTTGCTTGGCGAAAGAACAAGTTAATTCAAGTTTTATAATTTTTCATACCAAGCAGCTGGTTTATGTCAGCTGTTATTTTTCGCTTATACATTTATAAATACAAATCATATTCAGTAAAGGATCCAAGCATATTACTCTGTACTAATGTGCTGCAGTAACTGTTAAGGCCACCTTAGTATGGTAAGCAAAAGTATTGAACAAAAAATACAGCTATAAAACAATTGCATTACAGTGAAGGAAAACACATCGTCGGTTACAGTCACTATACCGTATTTAGATAGTGTCCAGCCATAACGAAAAGAATGCAATAAAGGTAACCCCACCATAAGTAAAAGTACCACGCTGTAAAATTGATTAATCGTGCTTAAAAGCGACAGTTCAGCGAACAACATTAAGGGTAAACTGATACACAAACCAAATAAAAACACACCCGCTATTCTTTTATTAGAGCAGCTGGTCATTCGTAATATTTTTTTAGCCTCAGCCTCTTTTTCTATCGCATCATTATAGTGTTTTAATTCGTTTTCTCTTTTTAAAAATTCAGCCATTAATGCATTGAAATTCTCTGTGTATTTATCTTTATCTATATTAGCTTTTACATCGAACAATTCTTCAAGTGTATAGTTAGAATAATCTATTTTAATGGGGTAATTCCTTATAGAGTACTGTTTATAGCGGCTACAGAAAGTGCAATTCCTTCGCTAACCTTCTTAAATAACGTCAATAAAAACAAGTGACTATTACATTTCAAGTGCAAGTTAGACCCATAAAAAAACACGCAACAGATGCGTGCTTTATAATATATCTAAGGCTGACAAAATAGTAATTTAACCTACTTTAAGCTGCGCAGCTTGAATGTATTGCACGAGATCTTCAATAGAAACCACGGTCATATTATGCTTATTAGCATAATCACTCACTTCAGGTAAACGTGCCATTGAACCATCGGGATTAGTAAGTTCGCAAATTACACCAAATGGTTTTAAGCCGGCAAGTTGCATTAAATCAACCGATGCTTCAGTGTGACCTCGGCGAACTAGCACACCGCCCGTTTGTGCTTTTAAACCAAATACATGGCCAGGGCGTGATAAATCACTTGGTTTTGCATTATCGGCTGTAGCAGCTTTAATAGTAGTCACTCTATCAACGGCAGATACACCAGTTGTAACACCGTGCTTAGCTTCAATAGTGACAGTATAAGCGGTGTTATTTTGACTGGTGTTGTTGGTTACCATTTGCGGCAAATCGAGCTGTTTAATACGCTCCTCTCCCATACATAGGCATACAATACCGCTACCTTCGCGGATCATTTCGGCCATTTGCGGGGCCGTTAAATGCTCAGCTGAAAAAACAAAGTCACCTTCGTTTTCGCGGTTTTCGTCATCAACAACAAGTACGCCTTGCCCTTGCTGTAATGCAGCAATTGCGCTTTGTACACGGATATGGCTTTCGCCGAATTGAGTAAGTAGAGACTGAATCATCATTATATTCCAAATAAAAAATAATAGATTCAGGACACAGAAAGGCATGGCAAAGCCATACAAATAAAATCGTATGGATTAAACCAAAACAGCATTAAAAATGCTCACCAAAAAGCTACGTTTTGGTGTACATAAATAAGCTATATTCTCTTTCATCCGGACTCTAACCGTCGGCTCTGGCATCTCACCAGATCTGCTTGACCTTTACTTAACCTAATTACTGTAAAAATAAGTTAAATAAAGCGCTCGCGGGCTCATTTAAGTTACGAATAACATTAAACATACCGCCGGTGGGGAATTTCACCCCGCCCTGAGAATTAACAGTAAGTGTTAGCACTTACTGCAAGCATATTATACGCCTGTATTTACTTGTTTTTCAAAACTAAATGCCATAAATACTACGAAAGTTGAATGTTTACCGATGCACTGTTTACTATACCTTCATTTATATCAGCAATAAGCGAACACATAGCACCGTTAACTAAATTTAAGTTAGGTTGAACGTGCCCTATGTCAGCATCAAAAATAACGGGAAATAAACACCCGCCCAATGCAACATCAAGCGCATGACGATAATCAAAGGCATCATAATGACTTTGTGTAATTTCACTTCGCCCTAAAACCAAGCCATTAATGTCGTCAAATATGCCCGCTAGTTTTAATGACAGTAAAAATCGTGCAACCGTGGTAGGTGTAAGCTCTGAGTTTTCTAAGTATAAAATAAGCCCTTCGGGTGCACTATCCTTTTTAAATTCATGCAGTGCTAAAAATGGTGAGTCGAGCAATAAGCCGACTGTATCTAAACATCCGCCAAATAAGCGGCCTGACATTTCTATGGTGCGTTTATCTGTATAGTTTAAACATTGCCATTTTGTGGGCTCATTAGGGCTTAGTAATTCATTCGGGTTTTGTGCGTAATTAGGTTTGTTCTTTTGGTATAAAGAAGAAGGCCCTTGCTCAAATTTACTACCGGCTTCGTAAGTAAGGGTTTCGAATATTTGTAGGCTATACGCGTTTTTTTCATCTGGATGGAGCTGCATAAGATTAGCGCTGTGAAGTGTTGCCCATTGGCACTTAGCGGTGAGTGCACATGCAATAGTACTTACATCAGAAAACCCAACTAGCCATTTAGGTTTGGCTTGTTTAATCGCGTTAAAATCAAGTAGTGGCAATACCTCCATTGCCAGCTCACCACCCATTGGCGGCATAATGGCATCTATTTCATCGTCTAGTAATAAACCCATTAGTTGCTCGGCATGGGCTTTAGCATTAAGCTCATTACGAGGTCTGTTTTGACGTAAAAACTCCCCCTCTATAACCTCATAGCCACGGTGCTTTAATCCATCTATCACAATATCTAATCGCCCGTGGTATTTTTCTTTTAGGCCTGATGACAGCGAGCAAATTGCAATTTTAGAGCCTACTTTTAAAGGCGCTGGGTAAAGAATATTAGCCATGAGTGTTCCTTTTTAATAATACCAACCTGCATAAATCTTTGATCAATTTAACGAATTAAATTGCACTATAACGTCGTTAAAAGTTTTTTATTTAGAACAACTAGATATAAAAACTTTTGCCTAGTTCTAGCGTAATTTTCTTAACGTTAAATAGACCCCATATATAAGCAGATTGGTATAAAGTGATTATGTACCTATATCATCATGCTTACTCTTTATACAATATGAATACCCTGAACAGTATAGTGATTAATTGCTATAGTGATTTATTTAAGGCATAAAAAAACCGATGTAATTACATCGGTTTTTATTTAAAACGTTAAAGTGAGTTATACGTTAAAGATACTCAACTTCAATGATTTCGAACTCAACAATACCTTTTGGCGTTTGAATAGACACTGCATCGTCCATTTGTTTACCAATTAAGCCACGTGCAATCGGTGAATTTACAGAAATTAAGTTATTTTTAATATCTGCTTCATCATCGCCCACAATACGGTATTTTACTTCAGCATCGGTTTCTACATTTACAATAGTGACCGTTGTACCAAAAATAACTCTACCGGTATTTGGCATTTTAGTTACGTCGATAATTTGAACATTTGAAAGCTTAGCTTCAATTTCTTGAATACGCCCTTCACAAAAACCCTGTTGCTCACGTGCAGCATGATACTCAGCGTTTTCTTTTAAGTCACCATGTTCACGTGCAACCGCAATATCACTTACGATTTTAGGACGGGTAACTGTTTTTAATTCGTTAAGCTCTTTACGCAGTAAATCTGCGCCACGAACTGTCATCGGAATTGATTGCATACTTTTCTCACTTAACACCAAGGCCCTAGTTGGCCTTGGCACATTTCCTTAGTTCAATCGCAGGTGTAGCTCTTGAACTGACGTCACTTTACTGCGGTCATCTGCTTTGTTAGCAGTACAGTTAGCGAATGCCGCGTTCAAGGTTGTCGTATAGTTGGTTTTATTTTGCAATGCACCACGACGTAACACCTTCGAATCTTCGATCGCTTGGCGACCTTCGGTGGTATTAACAATATAGCTGTACTCTTTATTCTTAATATAATCAAGAATGTGCGGGCGGCCTTCATATACTTTGTTTACACGTCGTACTTCAATGCCAGCTTCTTCAAGAGCTTGTGCCGTGCCACCAGTTGCATCAAGTTCAAAACCTAAGTCGGTCATGATTTTGGCTAATTCAACAATACGTGGCTTATCGCTATTACGAACAGATAATAACGCGCGACCACCGCGTGGTAAAGTATTGCTTGCACCTAATTGTGCTTTTGCGAATGCTTCGGCGAAAGTATCGCCAACACCCATCACTTCACCTGTTGAACGCATCTCAGGGCCACGGATTGGATCCACACCTTGAAACTTAGCAAACGGCAATACAACTTCTTTAACGCTGTAGTAAGGAGGAATCACTTCTTTAGTAATACCTTGGCTTGCTAAAGACTGCCCTGCCATACAACGTGCAGCTACTTTTGCAAGTGCTACACCGGTTGCTTTTGATACAAACGGTACAGTACGTGCAGCACGTGGATTAACTTCGATTAAATACACTTTGCCTTCTTTTACTGCAAACTGTGTATTCATCAAGCCAACAACACCAAGCTCAAGCGCCATGTCGGTTACTTGCTTGCGCATTACGTCTTGCACTTCTTGTGATAAAGAATGTGCTGGTAATGAACACGCTGAGTCACCCGAGTGAACACCCGCTTGCTCAATGTGCTCCATAATACCGCCGATAATTACTTGCTCGCCGTCACAAATTGCGTCAACGTCAACTTCAATCGCGTTATCTAAGAAACGGTCCAGTAATACAGGCGCTTCGTTTGATGCTTGTACAGCTTCGGTCATGTAGCGACGTAAATCATCTTCGTCGTATACAATTTCCATTGCACGACCACCCAGTACATACGACGGGCGTACAACTAATGGAAAGCCAATTTCAACTGATTTAAGTAAGGCTTCTTCGGTTGAAGTTACTGTTGCATTTTCTGGCTGAAGTAAGTTTAAACGTTCAACAAGTTGTTGGAAACGTTCGCGGTCTTCTGCACGGTCAATCGCATCAGGTGAAGTACCAATCACTGGTACGCCATTGGCTTCAAGCTCACGCGCTAGCTTAAGTGGTGTTTGACCACCGTATTGTACGATAACGCCTTTTGGCTTTTCAACACGTACGATTTCGAGTACGTCTTCAAGCGTAATTGGTTCGAAGTATAAACGATCCGAAGTATCATAATCGGTAGATACCGTTTCAGGGTTACAGTTAACCATGATAGTTTCATAACCGTCTTCGCGAAGCGCAAGCGAGGCATGTACACAACAGTAATCAAACTCAATACCTTGACCGATACGGTTTGGACCACCACCAATAACCATGATTTTATCACGATCAGTTGGGTTAGCTTCACACTCTTCATCGTAAGTTGAATACATGTAAGCCGTGTCTGAGCTAAATTCTGCAGCGCACGTATCAACACGTTTGTATACTGGCACGATGTTTAATAAGTGACGTTTTTTACGAATTTCAGCTTCTGATACACCTGCAATTTCTGCGATACGCGGATCTGCAAAGCCTTTGCGTTTAAGTTTACGTAGGAAGTCAGCATTTAAACCCGCCATGCCTACTTTCGCTATTTTTGCTTCGTCTTTTAAAATGTCTTCTATTTGTACTAAGAACCAGCGGTTAACTTTAGTCAGTTCGTAAACATCTTCAACGCTCATACCGTGGCGCATTGCATCGGCAATGTACCAAATACGCTCAGCGCCTGGCTCGCGTAGTTCACGAATTATTTTTTCTTTTGCTTTAGGATCATCAAGCGCAACTATCGGGTTAAATCCCGTTGCACCTACTTCAAGACCACGTAATGCTTTGTGTAATGATTCTTGTTGGTTACGACCAATTGCCATTACTTCGCCAACTGATTTCATTTGCGTAGTTAAACGGTCATTAGCACCGGCAAATTTTTCGAAGTTAAAGCGAGGAATTTTTGTTACAACGTAATCGATTGAAGGCTCAAAAGATGCTGGAGTTTTGCCACCAGTAATATCGTTTTGAAGTTCATCAAGCGTATAACCTACTGCTAGTTTTGCTGCAATTTTAGCAATTGGGAAACCCGTTGCTTTTGATGCAAGTGCAGATGAGCGTGATACACGTGGGTTCATCTCAATGATAACCATACGGCCATCTTCTGGATTAATACCAAACTGTACGTTCGAACCACCGGTTTCTACACCAATTTCACGTAATACTGCCATAGAGGCGTTACGCATAATTTGGTATTCTTTGTCGGTTAGTGTTTGCGCTGGTGCAACGGTGATTGAATCGCCAGTGTGAACACCCATCGGGTCAAAGTTTTCAATGGTACAAACAATAATACAGTTGTCGTTTTTATCACGTACAACTTCTGTTTCGTACTCTTTCCAACCAATTAGTGATTCATCAATGAGTAATTCGTTCGTTGGCGATAAATCTAAGCCTCGTTCACAAATTTCTTCAAACTCTTCTAAGTTATACGCCACACCGCCGCCGGTGCCGCCCATAGTAAAAGAAGGCCTGATAATACATGGCAAACCAATGCGCGTTATGATGTCTTTGGCTTCATCCATAGAGTGAGCAATCTCAGCACGTGGACATTCAAGACCAATATTTTTCATTGCTACGTCAAAGCGTTCGCGGTTTTCTGCTTTGTCGATTGCATCAGCCGTTGCACCAATAAGTTCAACGCCGTGCTTAGCCAATACGCCGTGCTTGTCTAAATCAAGTGCACAGTTTAATGCTGTTTGACCACCCATTGTAGGCAGTATTGCATCAGGCTTTTCTTTTTCAATGATTTTTTCTACCACTTCCCAATGAATGGGTTCGATGTATGTTGCATCGGCCATATCAGGGTCTGTCATGATAGTTGCAGGGTTTGAGTTAACTAATATAACTCTGTAGCCTTCTTCTCTAAGTGCTTTACACGCTTGAGCACCAGAGTAGTCAAATTCACACGCTTGACCAATTACAATTGGGCCTGCGCCTAAGATAAGAATGCTTTTTATGTCGGTACGTTTTGGCATTATTACTCCAGTTAAATTAGTGTTTACGCGCTTGCATCAAATCGATGAAGTGGTCAAATAATGGTGCTGCATCGTGTGGACCAGGGCTTGCTTCAGGGTGACCCTGGAAACTAAACGCTGGTTTATCTGTACGATGAATACCTTGAAGCGTTCCGTCAAATAACGATTTGTGCGTGGCACGAAGCGTACTTGGCAGGCTTGACTCTTGAGCTGCAAAACCATGGTTTTGAGCCGTGATCATAACTACATCGCGGTCTAGGTCTTTAACTGGGTGGTTAGCGCCGTGGTGGCCAAATTTCATTTTTTCTGTTTTAGCACCTGAGGCAAGGGCTAATAACTGATGACCTAAACAGATACCAAAAATTGGTGTGTCGGTTTCTAAAAAGGTTTTAATTGCATCAATAGCGTAAGTACATGGCTCAGGATCGCCAGGGCCATTAGATAGGAAGATACCATCAGGGTTTAAAGCCAGTACGTCAGCGGCAGAGGTTTGCGCTGGTACTACTGTAAGTTTACAGCCACGGTCTACAAGCATACGCAAAATATTACGCTTTACACCGAAGTCGTAGGCAACAACATGAAACTTTTCATCAGCAGCATCAAGGGTTTTAAATCCTTCGCCTAATGTCCAGCTTGATTCGCGCCACTCAAAATTTTCCTTGGTTGAGACAACTTTTGCTAAATCCATACCTTTTAAGCCTGGGAAGGCTTGCGCGGCTTGTAACGCTTTGTTTTCGTCTAGATCGTCACCGGCAACAATACACCCGTTTTGTGCGCCTTTATCACGCAAAATTCGAGTTAACTTTCTGGTGTCGATGTCCGCAATACCTAAAATATTACGTTCTTTTAAGTAATCATCTAACGATTGCTCGTTACGAAAATTACTTGCTAGCAGTGGCAAATCACGGATCACTAGGCCTTTAGCCCATATTTGATTCGCTTCTTCGTCTTCGCTGTTGGTACCCGTATTACCTATATGTGGGTACGTCAAAGTTACGATTTGTTCCGCGTATGATGGATCAGTCAAAATTTCTTGATAACCAGTCATAGACGTATTGAATACTACTTCACCGACTGACATGCCGTCAGCGCCGATTGCAGTACCGCGAAACACTGTGCCGTCTTCTAGGACTAACAGAGCGGATTTAGTCAAGTTAAACCTCCTAACAGTAAAAAACGGGAGTAAGCAATTGCTTAACACCCCGCCAATACCCAGAGGGATCGTCAAAACTAGATTTTTGTGAGCTTAAATAGTTTTACGCAGTCTTAAATGATGCCGATATAAAACACTAAACCTTCAATCATTTTTTCTTGCCTAAAACTATTTTTATTCCCACTGAAACCCAGGATTTACTAGCCATTTGGGTATAATTGGAAACACGCATTTAGTAATTTTTGGCAAATTGGCTGCATATTACATGAAGTTGCTATTTAGGTCTAACACTTTTTAGTAAATTGTTACAAACAAGTCACTGTAGGTGAAATTAGACCCAAACAGCTAAAAAAGTAACTAAACTACTTCAGATCCAGCACATCTTGCATATCATAAAGTCCTGCAGGTTTGTTTTCCAACCAGCTTGCAGCCCTTACAGCACCTAGAGCGAACGTCATTCTTGAACTTGCTTTGTGGGTTAATTCAAGCCTTTCGCCCATTGTAGCGAAGTATGCGGTGTGTTCACCTACTATATCGCCCCCTCTTAGTACCGAATAACCAATTTCATTTTGCGATTTAGCTGTTTCCACTTGGCTGCGGTCGTATACAGCAACTTCATCGTGATCCCAGCCTTTAGCTTGTGCAATAGATTCACCAATGGCGAGTGCAGTACCTGATGGTGCATCTATTTTATGACGATGATGCGCTTCAAATATTTCAATATCTAAGTCGTCACCAAACTTAGTTGCCGCTGTTTGTACTAGGTTTAATAGTACATTTACGCCAACACTGTAATTGCGGGCAAATACAATTGGAATATGTTTGGCTGCATCGTGTAGTAGCGCCATATCCTCGCTTGTTAAACCCGTTGTACCAATAACCATAGGAATTTTTTGTGCTACAGCGGTTTTTAAATGATTTTTCATACCTGCTGGAAGCGTAAAGTCGATTAAAACATCTACATTATCTATTGTGGTTTCTTCGCTAAAGCTAACACTGCTGTCGGCTGCGCTATTTACTTGATTTACATTAATACCTAATAACGATGAACTACCACGAACGTATGCACCTGTAAGTTGTGTTTGCTCTTTAATTGTCACTGCTTCTAATAGAGCTAAGCCCATTCTGCCATTAGCACCAAAAACGCCTATTCGATTTGTAGTCATTGTTTTTACCTAATTTAATTTAAATCCATTTTTTACTAATCTGAGTATATATCCGAAGCATTGCAAATACGCGCTTGGGCATTTTTATGCAGTTGGACAAATATTAATCGCTGAAAATAGCGTTACTTTGTAGATATTATCTAAAAGTCATGCAATAGTCAGGTGACCTTTTAATTTAATAATAATAACAATACCAGTTTACTTTAGCCATCTATACATTTAAACTTCTCTTTCGCGTCGATTTGGTCTTTGGCTTGCGGGCGCTGCGGTCTTCTTAATTAATAAAATAAGAGTGACTAGCTAAATTCAGCTAAAAGAGGAGTTTTTGGCTGTTGTATTACTAAACTGTTTACGAGGAATATGATGCAGCCATCATTTAATAAAAACAAAGCTATACTTTCTTTACTTCCCCTACTGACCTTTGTAGCACTATTTTTAGGCTCTGGTTTGTACTTGCAATCGCAAGGGGTCGATTACGCTTTTTATCAACTTCCTGCTCCCGTAGCTATACTACCTGCCATTATGCTTGCGTTTATTTTAAACAAGGGCACGGTAAACGAATGTGTTGAGACTTTTATTAAAGGTGCTGGCCACAATAATATTATAACCATGTGTTTAATTTACCTACTTGCAGGTGCGTTTTCAGCCGTGGCTAGTGCAACCGGTGGTGTTGACGCGGTAGTAAATGCAGGTTTATCACTTATTCCTCCCGCTTTGTTGCTCCCAGGATTATTTTTAATTGCTGCTGTTGTATCTACAGCTATGGGAACGTCAATGGGTACTATTGGTGCTATTGGCCCTATTGCTTATGCGGTGTCTATTAAAACAGGTATAGACCCTGCATTGATGGCAGGTACGATTGTATCAGGCGCTATGTTTGGCGATAACTTATCAATTATTTCAGACACGACTATTGCAGCCACACGTACACAGGGCTGTGAAATGAAAGATAAGTTTAAAGAAAATCTTAAAATTGCAGTCCCTGCTGCAATACTAACTATTGGCTTGTTGTTTTATTTAACACCCGCAGCGCAAGTTGTTGAAACCAAGGATTACGATATTTGGTTAGTACTTCCGTATGCCTTTATTTTAGTGTTAGCAGTTGCTGGCCTAAACGTATTTGTGGTGTTGTTTAGCGGTATTATTTTTGCTGCATTAATGGGCTTTACAGGAAGCTATGAAGGCGCAAGCTTTGTAAAAGATATTTACAAAGGCTTTACCGATATGCAGGAAATATTTTTACTATCAATGTTTATTGGTGGCTTATCTGAATTCATTCGTATTAATGGTGGCCTTGATTACATTGCTCAAAAAATTCAAGCGATTACTAAAATCATTGCAAAGTGGCATCGTAAAGTGGCCGACCAATTAGGTATTGCCGCGCTCGTTATGACAAGTAATATGTGTATTGCTAATAACACGGTATCTATTATTGTTGCTGGCCCTATTGCTAAAAAGCTTGCCGACGACGGTGAAATAAGCGGTAAACGCTCTGCAAGTTTACTTGATATTTTTGCTTGTGTAACGCAAGGCTCACTGCCTTATGGCGCTCAAGCACTATTGTTAGGTGCAACCTTTAAAATTAGTCCGTGGGAAGTATCAACGTCTTCTTATTACTGCTTTATTTTAGCCTTTACTGCAATTGCTATTATTTGTTTACGTCGTAATAAAGCATAATAAATTGATTTATTGCATGTTGCAGCTTATTAAGTGGGCTGCAACATGTGTTAAATTAGCGATCAACAAATCAATCTCTTCTGCTATAATCTTCGCTTCCGCGTGTCACTAAAATTATAGTTAATTAAACAGTTATGAAATTTAAAAAATCACTTTCTCTCGTTAGCCTTGCGTCCATTGCTTTATCGTCATCTGCTTTTGCAGCAAACTGGAGCAGTACAGCGCTACACCTTAATAATGGTTTTCAAAAAAACCCGTTTACCGAAAAGAAATCAAATACAACCGTTTATTCTATTCAGCATGCTTCTGGTTATGAGTTTGGAGATAACTTTTTCTTTATTGATTACAGTAATGATCTTAAAGACGATGGTTACCTAGACGATGACTTTTATGGCGAATTTTACACTACAGTTAGCATGTCTGCTCTTTATGATGAAAAAGTCGGTACTGGCAATTTATTAGATGTTGGTTTAACAGCCGGTATTAATGTTGCCCACGATGCAAAAATGATTAAGTATTTACCAGGTGTTAAATTAAGTTGGGATGTACCTGGGTTTAACTTTTTTCAAACTTTAGTAACTGCCTACATTGATGACAGTGAAGGTGTGGCTAAAGGCGGCGCGCCTATTGAAACAAATAGCTGGATGCTTGATGTAGCGTTTGAATACCCTTTTACAATTGGCTCGCAAAAGTTTAGCTTTAAAGGCCACGCTGAATACATTGCTGAGCGTGAAGATGAGTTTGGCAACGATGTAGAAGCTTGGATACTCGCACAGCCTATTTTAGTGTGGGATATGGGTCATGCCATGCAAATGAAAGAAAACACCTTACTACTGGGTATGGAGCTTCAGTACTGGCACAACAAACTAGGTACTGAAGTTACTGAATCGGTTCCGCAAATACATGTTGAGTGGACTTTTTAAACACCTCGTATCCATTTTAAATTATGTAAATTTTAAGCGGAGCTATACTTTTAGCTCCGCTTTTTTGGTTAACCTAAAACATTCAATTGAACAGGTTTAAATACTTAGTTATTGTTGTACTTCTTTTTAAGCCAACTTTTAAGCCAAGCGCTCGCCTTTAATAGGAGTTACTGAATGTCGTCGATTAAAGTGATTTGTTTTTCTACTTTATTGTTGCTAACCAATAATGCCTTAGCAGGTACCTCACAAGATACATCCGCCCTTTCTTATGATGCACTATTAAGTAATTACCAGTATGATTTTAAAGTAAATTACTTTGCATTTGAGTCGCAAAAGCAATCACTAAAAATGGCATATATTTACCTAAAACCAGTTAAAGCTGGCATGCCTGTTGTTACACTTATGCATGGTAAAAACTTTAACGCCGATTACTGGACTACAACAGCGCAATACCTACAATCTTTAGGCTACGGCGTGTTAATCCCTGATCAAATTGGTTTTGGTAAGTCGTCTAAACCTACTAACTACCAGTATTCGTTTGCGGCGCTTGCTCATCATACGCGCGCATTAATGGACTCGCTTAATATAAAAGAGTCAGTTGTTATTGGGCACTCGATGGGCGGAATGTTAGCAAGTCGCTTTGCGTTAATGTATCCAAATACAACTACGAAGCTAATTTTATTAAACCCTATTGGGCTTGAAAACTACCTACAATATGTTGATTATAAAGATACTAATTTTTTCTATAAAAACGAGCTTTCAAAAACACCGGAAGGCGTAAGAAAATACCAACAAAAAAATTACTACGATGGTAAGTGGAATACAACATATTCAGCCTTAACCGACTTTATAACAGGGCAAATACAAGGCCCAGATAAAGAAAAAATGGCGTGGGTAAATGCTAAAACATACGACATGATTTTCACCCAACCTGTAATAACCGAATTTAAAGATTTGACTGTGCCGGTTAAATTAATTATTGGCACACGAGATAGAACCGGTCCTGGTCGTAACTGGAAAAAAGACGGTGTAGATTACGAGCTCGGCCGTTACGATAAGTTAGGCAAAAATGCCGCATCACTTATCCCTAATGCTAAATTATATGAGCTTGATAATTTAGGTCATTTGCCGCAAATTGAAGATTTTGATCGTTTTAAAGATGTATTAAAAAAGGCGCTTACAACTAAATAGAGGTGAGTACTGAATATAAAAACCCCTGTAAGTAATTACTCACAAGGGTTTTTATTATAGAAGCTAAATTACAACTTACACTGTGGGTTTTTACCCTGCGCTTTAGCAGTGCTTTGCTCACTAAGAGCTTTACTCATTTGTGCTTGTAAGTCTTTAATACGACTGCTTGGCGCTGGGTGAGTTGATAAAAACTCAGGTGTTGTACCACTACCTGCTGCACTCATATTTTGCCAAAGCGTTACCGACTCTTCTGGATTAAAGCCAGCTTCAGCCATTAAATCTAAACCAATTTCATCAGCTTCTGACTCGTGAGAACGGCTAAATGGTAAAACAACACCGTATTGCGCGCCTAAGCCTAAGCCTTGCATAATTTCGTTACGATATTGAATGTTACCCATTTCAAGTGCTGCACTACCAAGCTGCATACCTGTATCTAAAATAGAGCTTTGTGAAACACGCTCATTAGAATGCTCAGCAATTACGTGCCCTACTTCGTGTCCTAGCACTGTTGCTAATTGGTCTTGGTTCGTCGCTATTTTTAATAAACCCGTATGAACCCCAATGTAACCACCAGGTAGTGCAAAAGCGTTAGCAGATTCATCTTCAAATACAACCACCTCCCAATTTTGCGACGCGTATTCTTTTGGTAATACAGCCACTACTTTTTCAGCAATGCAATTTACATATGCATTTGTTTTTGCATCTTTATTAATTGGTTGGTTTTTTTTCATATCTGCAAAACTAGCAGTGCCCATCTCACTCATTTGTTGATCTGAGTAAAGCGCTATTTGTGTGCGCCCTGTTGGTGACGTTTTACAACCGGCCAAAACGGCTGTCGCTAATACTGCAAGTACTAGTTTTTTCATGGTGATTCTCTTAAGTTATTAATTAATTATTTATTGCTTGTAGAATAGCAAACACAGTGCCAGTTTAAAATCTTTGCTTTATATACACTATATTAAAAAGATGAGATAAGACGATAGACTTAGCAGGCAAACTAAGTTTATCCAAATACAATGCCCTGTTACACTATAGGCCTTGTTTTTAGTGATTGTTGAGTTTACACATGGACGCCTCAGCCTCGTCTTTTAATACCCGTATTTTATTACCCTTATTAGCCAGTATTGTGGCAATTACTCCATTGGCTATTGATATGTACTTGCCTGCTATGCTGGTAATTGCAAACGATTTACAAACTAATATGCCAAATGTTCAAATATCGTTAAGTATTTACTTAGCGGGCTATTCTTTAGGTATGTTATTTTTTGGCCCAATTGCCGATCAAATTGGCCGTCGCAAGCTTGCACGTATTGGCTTAACCCTATTTGGCGCAAGCTCACTTGCTTTGGCATTTACAACCGAAATCCATGCGTTTTGGACACTTAGAGCGGTGCAAGCATTTACAGGAGCTGCGGCAACCGTAGTCGTACCGGGTATTATTCGTCATATTTATCAGCAAAATACGGCTAAAGGAATGTCCTATGTATCGATGATCATGATGGTAGCACCGTTAGTAGCTCCCTCTGTTGGCTCATTTATTTTAGGCTTTTCTGTTTGGTCGAGTATATTTTTAGTACTCGCTGGATATAGCTTTTTAATATTGGTGTTTGTACAAGTGTATCTAATAGATATACCTATTCATAAAAATGAGAAAAAAGGCCTCGCGTTATTTTTTGATAGCTATAAAACAGTGCTAAGTAATAAAGATGCCCGTGCCGACATACTCAGTTCTATGTTTGTATCGTTTGGATTTTTTTGCTTTTTAACCTCAGTGCCTTTTATTTACTTAGATTTATATAAAGTATCGGAACAGTTGTTTGGCGTATTGTTTGCGTTTAACGTAATGGCTCTGATGTTTGGTAACTTTTTAAATACGCGAATAGTGCCTAGGCTTGGCTCTCGTAAAATGCTCTATATTGGGCTTGTATGTGGGTTTGTATCGGGGCTTGCGCTGTTAACATTTAGCTTATTGCACTTATCACTTTATTATATTGTGGCTGCTATTGCGCCATTAATGATGAGTTTAGGCGTCACAGCAAGTAATGCAGACTCGCTAATATTAATGAAGTTTGAAAAAAACACAGGTACAGCAACGGCCGTAATTGGCACACTTCGTTTTGGTAGTGGCGCATTAGTTGGCCCGCTACTCGCTATTATGCATGCAAAAAGCGCAGTGCCATTTTCGAGTTTAATGTTTAGTGCTGTGTTACTCACTATGCTCGTACAGCTAATTCACTATAAAAAAGACAAAAAAAATGCCTCTTTATGAGGCATTTTTTATCAAAGCTAATAATCTTAAATTAATTAAGCGTCAGCAGCTTTAGAAACCATAACCATTGCAGGGCGTAATAAACGACCGTTTAATGTGTAACCTTTTTGCATAACAGCAAGTACTGTATTAGGTGTTACATCGTTACTTGGTTGAATTGACATTGCTTGATGAAAATCTGGATTAAACTGCTCACCTTGTGGGTTTACAATTTCAACACCAAATTTAGAGACAGCATCATTAAAGCTCTTAACCGTCATATCGATACCTTCAAGTAACGGCTTTAATGTTTCATTTTCTTTGTCAGAAAACTCAATCGCGCGTTCAAGGTTATCGATTACAGGTAGTAATTCGTTAGCAAATTTTTCTAGTGCAAATTTATGCGCTTTTTCTACATCTTGTGCTGCACGACGACGAATATTATCTACGTCTGCGGCTGCACGAACAACGCCATCTTTTTGATCGGCAATTGTTTGCTTAGCGGCTTCAAGCTCTGCATATAGCATCGCTATTTCGGCTTCAGGGCTTTGCTCTTGCTCTGAATGTTGATCAGCGGCTTCAACTGCTGCTTCTACATCAGCCTGCATTTTAGAAATTTCTTCGTTTAATTCTACTTCTTGCTCAGGGTTTTGTGTCTGCTCAGACATAAAATACGTGCTCCAATTCTTTTCAACTGCGGTAATTATGGGGATTGAATAAAAAGATTCAAGAGTTAGATGTCTCAATTAATTTAAATTCTTGAATTATTTCTTCAATCTGCGCTGATTTAGGGCAAATTATACAAAAGCGGCTTTGATATTCTTGATTTTGAAAGTAAGGCACGCTTATTACAATCAATTCATCGCACTCAGTAAAAGGTAATTTTTCGCTATTAAGTACCGATACACCATTTTTAAAAGCAAGCTTATCTTCTACATAATTTAAAAACGAAACACCAATATTTAAACTTTGTTCGCAGTCTATTTGTTTGTAGAGGTAATTTTCACCAACAACAATACTATTATCTGAGCCTAACTTTTGGCTTAGTTGACGCGTCCATTGATTAAGCGAATCGTGACAATTTCGAGGCGCTGTATTTGCCATAGCTTGCATACGGTATAAACCTTCCATTAAGGTTTGCTGGCTAAATACGGTATTTAACCACGTGGCAAATTGATAACGAACGGAGTCTGACGAATCATGAGGTTTATCAATACAAATATTATGACTCTGCCCTGCTCTATCGATTAATAAAATAAGCCAGTCGGTAGAATCAAAATCAAGCACTTCTACTCTAAATACTTGCTGCGAACTGGCTTGTGGTAAACCAACACAACAACATACTTGATACTTTTGGCTCAAGCCATGCGCGAGCTCAACAAGTTGTGACTGCTGTGGTTGCCAATAATTAGCAATATCAGCAAGCACAAAAAATTCGTCAAACCAATAATCAAACCCTTCATTTGTCGGCACTCGCCCTGCGGATGTATGAGGTGAGTACAATAAGCCCACTTTTTCTAAGCGAGCCATAGCATTACGTACCGTAGCCGAACACACTGCCATGCCTTTAAGCTTAGCAACTTTTGTTGATGGGACGGGCAAACCCTCACCATTACAGTACATGTTCATAACAGCTGAAAAAATTTGCTGATCTCGTGGGTTTAGTTTCATGGTATCTACATCTTGTTGCATGAAAGAGATATCGGGGCGTTTAGTTGTTTTTCAAGTCGTGCAGCTAACTCACAGTGAATAAAACTGATGGTTTATAATATTGCTATAATCTGTATTTTCAAACACTTCTGTTTTGAGTTACTCTACAATTATTAAATCTCTTTGTGCGTACATTATGGACTCTCCTTTTAACACCATAGGCCTAATTGGCAAACCTAATCATCCGGGAGCAGCGGCTACTCTGCAGCGTCTACATACATTTTTACTTGCGCTTGGTTTTGAGGTAATAGTAGAAAAACGCACAGGGAGTCAATTAGATAATATCCCTTCAGACAAACTCGTTAAATTAGTCGACTTAGGTGAACAAGCCGATTTAGCCATTGTTGTAGGCGGTGACGGTAACATGCTTGGCGCAGCACGCGTGCTTGCACGCTTTAATATTGCTGTTATTGGTGTGAATAGAGGTAACCTTGGCTTTTTAACTGATTTAAACCCTGAGGGGTTTGAAGCGAGCTTAGAGCAAGTCCTCAGTGGTGAATATCTTGAAGAAAAACGCTTTTTATTAGAAGTAGAAGTATATCGCCATAACGAATTAAAAAGTGCAAACTCAGCCGTTAACGAAGCGGTACTTCATGCCGATAAAGTAGCGCACATGATTGAGTTTGAAGCCTTTATAAATAATGACTTTGTATTCTCTCAGCGCTCTGATGGTTTAATCGTATCAACCCCTACAGGCTCTACAGCCTATTCGCTATCCGGTGGCGGGCCAATATTAACGCCAGAGCTAAATGCAATATCGTTAGTACCTATGTTTCCTCATACCTTATCCAGCAGACCTTTAGTGGTCGATGCCGATAACGAAGTACGTTTAAAGCTAAGTTTAGAAAACACAGACAGCCTTCAAGTAAGTTGCGACAGCCATGTCGTGCTTGCCGTATTGCCCGGCGATGAAGTAGTTATTAAAAAAGCTGATAAACAGTTGCGCTTAATTCATCCAAAAAATTACTCGTACTACAACGTTTTGCGTACAAAACTCAATTGGGGTAGTCGTTTATATTAGACTTCTTCAACAAGCTCGGTGGCCGACTTATATTTAGACAGTCAACATAAAAATAATCGTCTCAGGAAAGTAGTTAGCAACACATGGTTACTTTTGCTTACCGTTAAACTTATCACTGATGGGCACCGCGTTATTTACGTTATGCCTAATATGAAGAGAAAATACACAACGAAAAATTCAACCTGAAATACAAATTCCTCTAACTTTATTGCCAAAAGTTAAGCAATAGAGCAAAATGCTGGCTAAAAATAATAATTAATTGTATCAGGAACAAATGGCAATGGGTTATGCCGTATTCTTTGCTTTACTACTATTAATTACGCTTTTAGCTAGTTATATAAAAATCGAAAGTAATCGTAAAAAGATAATAGAAGCAAAAAGAAAACTCTTTCATGAACGTACTACTCACGTGAACCTCTGCCTTAAAGCAAAGCTTAATGAATTACTTGATGCTAAATTGATTCGTCCAAAATACATTTCTCGCATCCAAGCTATTGTAAATAATTTTTTGTTGTTCAAACATATACAGAAGAAAACTTACAGCGACTTGAAGATACAACAAGGTTACTAATAAATACTTTATCTAATGAGTTAATTAAAACTAATCAAACAAGCTTTATTCAGCCATTAATTGATAACATGGAGCGTTTTGTAGCAGAATTACCTCAGCAAGGAATCCACTATAATAGAGAGTTTTATATAAATACATTACCTATGCTTATAGCTCTGCTTGAATCCAAAAATAACACGCAACCTATTGATAATAATAAAAATGACTTTCATATAACCTCCGATACAACATTAAGCCATGATGTAAGCGTTGTGTAGATAATAAAAATTTAATTTGCAAAAACCAAAAACACTGTATAAATTAACAGTTAATTGACTGGATGGATAAACAGTATGTTAATTGGTTTAGAAGTTAAAAATTTTGCAATCGTAAGTAATTTAAGCACTGAATGGTGCAGTGGAATGACCGCGATCACAGGTGAGACTGGCGCTGGTAAGTCTATTGCTATTGACGCCCTATCGCTATGCTTAGGTGAGCGCGCTGAAGCATCAGCAGTTCGCCCAAGCTCTGATAAAGCAGAAGTATGTGCACAATTTGACTTAACAAATTTACCACTTGCTCAAGCATTTTTAGAGCAACATATGCTAAACAATGGCGATAATGAATGTTTATTACGCCGTGTTGTCTGCAAAAATGGCCGTAGTAAAAGCTATATTAATGGCAGTGCGGTTACTGCATCGCAATTAAAAGAACTTGGTCAATATTTAATATCTATTCATGGACAACATGCCCACCAACATTTATTAAAAGCTGAGCATCAGTTACAGCTTTTAGATGCCTATGCAGGACATCATCATTTAGTAAACTCAGTAAATAAAAGCTATAAACAGTTTGCTAACTTACAAAAAGAATTTAAGCACTTAGAACAACAACAGCAGCAACAAGCAGCGCAAAAGCAATTGTTAGAGTATCAAGTTGCTGAGCTTGATGAATTTGCCTTACAAGAAAATGAGTTTGATTTAATTGAGGCTGAGCATTACAAACTAAGTAATAGCCAAACGATATTAGAATCGTGCCAACGTGAATTACAACACTTGTATGAAAGTGATGAGCAAAATGCTTGTTCATTACTACAGCATAGCGCTCAACAATTTACTGAACTGGCTCAATATGACGAAAGTTTAGCAAGCGTGGCTGCACTGCTTAGCGAAGCGGCTGTACAAGTTGAAGAAGCAAGCCGCGAAGTGCGTAATTACACTGAGCAAACAGATTTAGACCCTGCCCGCTTAGGTGAAGTAGAGAATAGGTTAAGTGGTGCGATGGATTTAGCACGCAAGCACCATATAAAGCCACAGCAATTGGTTGAGTTTCATCAATCGATTGCTCAAGAGCTCGAGTCAATAAGTAATAATAGTAATCGCTTAGAGCAACTAGAGTCAGAAATAGAAAACGCGTTACTTACTTATAAGCAAGCGGCTGATCAGCTAAGTAAAAGCCGCTGCGAGTATGCTAATACACTTAACACACTAATAAGTGAAAGCATGGCTAATTTATCAATGGAAAACGGTGTTTTTGAAATAGCCCTAACTCAAGAGAGTAATCGTACACCAAACAGCTTAGGCTTTGATAATGTATCTTTTTTAGTATCAACTAATCCGGGGCAGCCACTTCAACCATTAGCTAAAGTAGCATCAGGTGGTGAGCTTTCTCGTATAAGCCTTGCTATACAGGTAATTATTGCCCAAAAAGTAACAACCCCAACGCTTATTTTTGATGAAGTTGATGTCGGTATATCAGGCCCTACCGCATCGGCTGTAGGTAAATTATTGCGCCAGCTAGGTAAGTCTACTCAAGTAATTTGTGTTACTCATTTACCACAAGTAGCTAGTAGTGCGCATCAGCAGTTTTTTGTAGCTAAAGAAATATCACAAGGGGAGACGTTTACTCATATGCTGCCTTTGAATAAAGATGGCCGTATTAATGAAATAGCCCGTTTACTTGGTGGCGACAATGTAAGCAAAACCGCTAAAGCAAATGCTAAAGAACTAATAATGGCTCACGCTTAATGTGTTAGTAAATAACGTCTTCAAGGATTAAATAATGCACAATACCTTAGTTGATTTTTGTATAATTTTAAGTTGGTTGTTATTAGTACTAAGCACCTGTTTAATTATATTTAGTAAATATAAACATACTTGTTTTAAACAACGTTTATTTAGGTTTTTAAATAGCTTTTTAGTTTTTCAACTAGCCGTTGTGGCCTATTACTTTTCTAACGAAAAGGTAAATGGGCTAAGTGATTTAAGCATTAGTTATTGGGCTTTAATTACAATGCAAGTTACGTGTAATGTAGTTTGTTATTTGAGCGTAAAACGCAGAAAAGCTAAAATAAAGCCATCCCTTGATTCGTTTTCAATGGACTAATGCGCATAACAATTAAGAGGAGCAAGTTCTGTTTTTTCCTTGCTCTTTTGCTTTATAAAGTAGTTCATCCTCGCGTTTGATGTCGAGGTCTATAGGGCGCTCTGCACTAGCTGGCGTTGCGCCAATACTTAGTGTTAAATTTACATTCTTTGAAAACAAACCCACAGCGGAAGCGTTAAGAGAGTTGTGAATTTTTTCTGCAACTTGCTCTCCCTCCCGAGCTGTTGCATTTGGAGTGACAATTAGAAACTCTTCACTGTCCCAACGTAAAGCAATCGCATTTAAAGAATGCTTCCCTCAAATATTTTAGCCAAGTTGATAAGTGATCCACCACTGAAATCGTGGCCAAGTTGATCATTAGTTTTTAACGTTATCGACATCAGCTAATAAAATTACAAATAGAATATTATTATTTTTATTTTTAAACTTACTCTTAATAATCAAAAGGTTATTAAGAGTAAAACGATGACTTGGCAGACCAGCGAAAGGGTTTATAGTTGCTGAAAAATTATTTTTTGACGCAAACCATTTATTTTACTGCTGTATTCTTTTTTGAGTATTCATAATAGTTGATTATTGACGCGACAAATATAAGAGTGAGAGCAAATACCAATTAGGCAAAATTCAGGGCCATAGCTACATATATTAAATATATTAGCATAGCAAAATCTAAAAAATCGCCGATAAAAATAAAACTATATCAAATGGCCTCCCTTAAGTTCGCGCATTAAATAAGCCATATGAAATACTCATATAAGCCCCGTACTCTGTGCTAGTAAGAGTTAAGTAGAACATAAGTGCATACGGCGTATACGGTGCGTATGGTGCGTATGGTGCGTATGGTGCGTATGGTGCGTATGGTGCGTATGGTGCGTATAAATTATAGTGACAGACTTCTCTACCCCCTACTTATATTAGACACCAATAAATAAACAAACGACTAAAGTACATACTAAACAATAGCTGCTGTTAAACGCTAAGCTAACTATCTAATACCAATCTGCTTATATATGGGGCCTATTTAACGTTAAGAAAATTACGCTAGAACTAGGCAAAAATTTTTGTATCTAGTTGTTCTCGGCAATTGCTCCCTGCATTGCTCTACCTCCTGCATCCATGCAGTCGTAAATAAAAAATTTTTAACGACGTTATAGTGCAATTTAATTCGTTAAATTGATCAAAGATTTATGCAGGTTGGTATAAAGCATTGCTATAGACCCTATCGAAGAAAAAAGTCGAACTATGAGCTAATGCTGTTCACTTAAGGTGAATGGCTTTTTTATTTCTAGCGTATCGCTGCGGTCTTGGCCTGACTGAACGAGGAAAACTTCGCCCCCTTCGAGGCTCTAGAATGAGGCTTTCTGCCATCGCATAAAAATATTTTAATTGACGTGGTATGGCTCCAGGTGTTGAATAAGGTAATCCAACAAGCAACCTCATTATTTGAGCTAAACTACCATTGAAACTCAGTTGGTACGGTAAATAATCACTTTTTAATGTGTGACACATTTTTACCATCTGATATCGCACCATATTATAAGTAAACAACACTCCCCACAGCTCTTGCTTTACAAGCGCTGGTAAGCGACTTCTTAATGTTAATCGATTACCCAGCATATATTGCTTTTGTTCGCGATAACCAAGCTCTATCTCCCAGCGGTGACTGTACAAATCGCCTATATCGGCTGACGGATATCGCATCGGATCTGTCATTGATGTCATCACACTGTATGATTTCCCCTTTATTTTTCGAGTCACTAACCTCGCTATTAAGGTGTCAGGCAGCGTTGGCCACATTTTTCTTGCTCTTGGGTTGCTGCTAAGTTGGACTAATTTATCATTACGCCCTAATGTTTGAATAACGTCATATTGCACATTTTTTTTCAGGGGGATTAGCCAATGGCGTTCACTGCCAGTTGTTTGCAATTTATGTAAAAGCCCTAAAGAATAAAAACCTTTGTCGAATAAAGTGAGGCTGTTATCGGGTGTAGTTTCTATAAGCTTTTCAGCCAGTACCATTTCATTGACCTTGTAATCATCAAAAGCGCTCCCCGTTATTAAATGGCTGCTCAGCTCCATTTGACACACCATTCTGACCTGTGGGTATTGTGTATTGGCCGGTTTTGTAAAGGCCTCATTATTTTGGGGGGAGTCATCCGTACGCCAAACAACACCATCGATACCCAGCAAGGTAAGTCCATTCCAATGAGGGTGGTTAGCGTCTTCATTCCAATGTCTTTGGGTGCATTCAAATAAGGCTTTCATGGCGGCTTCACCTAGATTTTTACGACGCTGAGTTAAAGCACTTGGCGCAACAAATGGCTTCCCTTCTCGGTCAATAATGTCGAGCATATTAACGACATCGGCTATCGATTCTAGGGTTAGTTTTCTTTTCCGTAGTGTAACGGTTTCGGTCAGCGCATAGGCTTCTTCGATAAGGGATAAAGGAAGTAAATCTGCAAGTGTTTCAACGTCATTAGGTTTGATGTTGTTAATAATATCGAGAGCATTAGAGAGTTGCATAAAAAAATCCGAATTCTACAAAAGAATTCGGATTCTTACATACCTAGAAGATCGTTCAAGTGCTATTAACTATTTCTTAAATGATCGGCATTAAAGCCACATGGCTTGCTTTTAATATTGTTTATACAAATAAACAATTAAACTTTCAAGTAGTCCATAATACCTTCTGCAGCATTACGTCCTTCAAAAATAGCAGTTACTACTAAATCTGAACCTCGTACTATATCGCCACCAGCAAATATTTTAGGGTTAGTTGTTTGATGTGTAAACTCACCTTGTTCTGGTGCATTTATGCCACCCCAGTGGTTTATTTCTACATCGTATTTTTCTAGCCAATCCATTTTGTGAGGTTGGAAACCAAACGCCATGATAACTTGGTCTGCTTCAATAACATGCTCTGAACCAGGTACGTCTTCAGCACGGCTTCTGCCTTTTGCGTCAGGTTCACCTAATTTAGTTTTAACCATTTTAACGCCGGTCACTTTACCTTTATTGTTCAATACAATGCCTTTAGGCTGAACGTTATACGTAAATATAACACCTTCTTCTTTCGCGTTTTTAACCTCACGTTTAGAACCCGGCATATTTTCTTTATCACGACGATAAGCACACGTTACTTTTGCAGCGTTTTGACGAATAGACGTACGTACACAGTCCATAGCCGTATCACCACCACCAAGTACAACTACTTTTTGGTTAGCCATATCAATACACGGTTGTTTTGTCTCGTCGTAGCCCATTACACGGTTTGTGTTACCAATTAAAAATGGCAGTGCATCGTGAACGCCCGCGGCGTCTTCGTTTTCAAGGCCTGCACGCATACTCTGATACGTACCAACCCCTAAAAATACAGCGTCATAATCAGCTAAAATTTGATCAAGTGTAATATCAACACCTACTTCAACATTTAACTTAAACTCAACGCCCATTTCAGTGAAAATTTCACGGCGCTTTTGCATTACTGATTTTTCAAGTTTAAAAGAAGGAATACCAAAAGTGAGTAATCCGCCAATTTCTGGATGACGGTCAAACACCACTGGTTTAACGCCATTACGTACTAAAATATCAGCACACCCCAAACCTGCAGGACCTGCACCAATAATGGCTACTTTTTTGTCAGTCCATGTTACATAAGACATATCAGGCTTCCAGCCCATTTTAAATGCCTCATCAGTAATGTATTTTTCAATATTACCGATGGTAACTGCACCAAACTCTTCATCGAGCGTACACGAACCTTCACACAAGCGGTCTTGTGGGCAAACACGCCCACATACCTCTGGCAAGCTATTTGTACGATGAGAAAGCTCAGCCGCCTCTATAATACGGCCCGTGCGTATTAACTTTAACCATTGTGGAATGTAGTTATGTACTGGACATTTCCACTCACAGTATGGGTTACCACAATCTAAACAACGGTCAGCTTGTGAATTAACCTGATTCTCTGAAAAGGGTTCGTAAATTTCTACGAAAGATTTTTTACGTGACGAGATTGGTTTTTTGCGTGGGTCTACACGCTGCACGTCTATAAATTGATATACATTTTCGCTCATACTGCCCCCTTATTGCGCCTGAACACGTAGTTCGGCACTACTGCGAGCGCGATGCCCGAGTAAACTTTTTACGTCGCTTGATATTGGTTTTACTAATTTGAACATCGGTAAGTACAGTTCAAAGTTAGCTAAAATGCTTTCTGCTCTGCACGAACCCGTAAGCTCTAAATGCTCAGCAATTAAACCGCGCAAATGCTCTTGATGCGATGTTAATTCATCCAGCGTTACTATTTCTACTAGCTCTGGATTAATGCGTTTTTCAAAATCATTTCGCTCATCTAAAATATAAGCAAAACCACCGGTCATACCCGCACCAAAGTTAACACCTACATTACCAAGTACACATACAACGCCGCCCGTCATGTATTCACAACCGTTATCACCTACGCCTTCTACAACCGCTTGCACGCCAGAGTTACGCACTGCAAATCGCTCGCCGGCACAACCTGCAGCAAACAGTTTGCCACCCGTTGCGCCGTATAAACATGTGTTGCCTGCAATTGTTGCTTTATGACTTTCAAAAGATGAACCAAGTGGCGGACGAATAACTAACTTACCACCTGCCATGCCTTTGCCTACATAATCGTTAGCATCGCCAACGAGTGTCATTTCAAGGCCACCAGCATTCCACACGCCAAATGATTGGCCCGCTGTACCGTGTAGCTCAATTGCTACAGGGTCAGCCGCCATACCTTGGTTGCCATGTTTATCGGCAATATAGCCAGAAAGCATTGCACCAACCGAGCGATCTGTATTACAAATTCGGCTCACTAGCGAAATACCGCTTGAAGTATCGATAGCGTCTTGTGCTTTAGCTAATAAACTTTCGTTTAACTCACCTAAGTAATGCGAGCTGTTAGGCGCACTACAATAAAGAGTCTCACCTGTTGGGTTATTTGGTTGAGCAATAACAGACGATAAATCAATTTTTTTCTGTTTTGCTGTTTTACCTTCAATTGCTTCAAGCAAATCTAAACGACCGATTAAATCAGTTAAGTTTACAACACCCAAGCTTGCCATGATTTCACGTGCTTCTTGCGCTATAAACTTAAAGTAGTTCATCGCCATTTCTGGTAAGCCGTGGTAATGCTTTTGACGAAGTGTTTCGTCTTGTGTTGCAACACCGGTCGCACAGTTATTTAAGTGGCAAATACGTAAGTATTTACAACCAAGCGCAACCATTGGACCTGTACCAAAGCCAAAGCTTTCTGCACCTAAAATTGCCGCTTTAATTATATCTAAACCCGTTTTTAAGCCACCATCTGTTTGCAAGCGAATACGATGACGAAGGCCATTTTCAACAAGGGCTTGCTGCGTTTCTGCAAGTCCTAGTTCCCATGGGCTACCTGCATATTTAACTGAAGTAAGTGGGCTTGCGCCTGTACCGCCGTCGTAGCCAGAAATAGTAATTAAATCGGCATACGCTTTAGCAACACCCGTTGCAATGGTTCCTACGCCTGGTTCTGAAACCAGTTTTACAGAAATAAGTGCTTTAGGGTTTACTTGTTTCAAATCGAAAATTAGCTGTGCTAAATCTTCAATTGAGTAAATATCGTGATGTGGTGGTGGCGAAATTAATGTAACACCTGGAACAGAATAACGAAGCTTAGCAATATACGGGGTTACTTTTTCACCCGGTAATTGACCGCCTTCGCCTGGTTTTGCACCTTGCGCTACTTTAATTTGAATAACGTCAGCACTGCGTAAGTAATGCGGGGTTACGCCAAATCGACCTGAAGCGACTTGCTTAATACGCGAGTTTTTCTCGGTACCATAACGCAGCTTATCTTCGCCGCCTTCACCAGAGTTTGAACAACCCCCTAAGCGGTTCATTGCAATTGCTAGCGCCTCATGCGCTTCTGGCGATAATGCACCAATACTCATTGCCGCTGAATCAAAACGCTTATATAGGTTTTCTGCAGGCTCTACATCATCGATACTAATGCCTTGCTCTGGAATTTTAAGCGCAAGCATGTCACGTAAAGTGGCAATAGGACGCGTATTAACAAGTTTTGCATATTCACTGTAATCTCTATATTCACCAGAACGAACTGCTTTTTGCAGGGTTTGGATTACATCTGGATTATAAGCATGATACTCGCCACCATGTACGTACTTAAACAAGCCGCCGTGGCTTAATAATTTACGTTTGCTTAAAGCAAGTTTATGCAAACTTTGTTGATCGTCATCAAAGTCGGTAAAACATGCACCTTGTATACGACTTGCAACACCTTTAAAGCACATTTCAACAATAGCGTCAGATAAACCAACCGCTTCAAACAACATTGAACAACGATATGATGCAACCGTACTTATGCCCATTTTAGACATGATTTTGTATAAGCCTTTATTAATGGCTTTACGGTAAGCAAGAGTCACCTCGCAGTACGATTTATTAATAATTTTGCTGTCGCTCATCGCAACAAGCGACTCATACGCTAGGTATGGGTAAATTGCTGTAGCACCAAAACCTAATAACACAGCAAACTGATGTGCATCACGTACGCTACCGGTTTCAATGATAACGTTTGATTCACAACGAAGGTTGTTATCAACTAAACGTTTTTGTACAGCACCTACAGCCATAGCTGCTGGAATTGGTAAATTTACTTCATCAAAGTTACGGTCAGTTAAAATAAGCATAATACAGCCAGCGGCTGCTTTTTCTTGTGCTTGGTCACAAATACGCGTGACCGCGTTTTCTAAACCTTCTTCAACTGTGTAGGTAATATCAATTTTACAGTAGCTGTAATGCGCTTCATCAGCATTTAATAGCTGCTGCATGTCTGCGTACATTAAAATTGGTGTATCGAACTGTAGACGCTTAGCGTGGCCTGTTGTTTCGTTAAATACGTTTTGTTCACTACCAATACATGTAGCAAGCGACATTACATGGTTTTCACGCAGTGGATCGATAGGTGGATTTGTTACTTGTGCAAATTTTTGGCGGAAGTAATCATAAAGCGAACGATGCCCTTCACTAAGCACTGCAAATGGCGTGTCATCACCCATTGAGCCGGTTGCTTCTTGGCCATTTTCACCCATTACACGAATAACGCTATCAAGTTCTTCGTTGGTATAACCAAACATTTTTTGATATTTAACTAACGTTTCGTCATCAAATGAGCGATTACCGGCGTCTTGTTCAGTCAGCTCTTCAAATGGAACTAAACGCTTAACGTTCTCCTCAAGCCATGACTTGTAAGGATGGCGAGACTTTAAATCTTGATCGATTTCATCTGAGTGCCAAATTTTGCCAAGCTTAGTATCAATAACTAATAATTCACCTGGACCAACACGGCCTTTTTCAACGACTTCATCGGCAGTGTAATCCCAAATACCCACTTCTGATGCAAGCGTAATAAAGCCATCTTGTGTAATTACATAACGCGCTGGGCGCAATCCATTACGGTCAAGGTTACACGCCGCAAAACGACCATCCGACATAACAATACCTGCCGGGCCATCCCATGGTTCCATATGCATAGAGTTAAAGTCGTAAAATGCACGTAAATCGTCGTCCATTGCACGGTTTTTCTGCCATGCCGGTGGTACGAGCATACGCATAGCGCGGAATAAATCCATGCCACCAGCTAAAAATAGCTCAAGCATATTATCTAGGCTTGATGAATCAGAGCCGGTTTCGTTTACAAACGGCGCTGCGCTTTGTAAATCAGGAATAAGCGGTGACGCAAACTTATATGAACGTGCACGTGCCCACTGTCGGTTACCTTCAATAGTATTAATTTCACCATTGTGTGCTAAATAGCGGAAAGGTTGAGCTAAAGGCCAACGCGGCTGAGTATTAGTAGAAAAGCGCTGATGGAAAACACAAATCGCACTCGTCATACGAATATCAGCTAAATCTAGGTAAAAATTTGGTAAATCTGCAGGCATCATTAAGCCTTTATAGATAGTTACCAAACCAGATAGACTTGCGATATAGAAAGCTTCGTCATCAACAATACGCTTCTCAGCGCGGCGGCGTGCTACATATAAGCGACGCTCTAAGTCTTTAGAACGCCAACCTTCTGGCGCGCTAACAAAAATTTGTTCAAAACCTGGTAATTGCTGTACAGCAATAGGACCGAGCATTGATGGGTCGGTTGGCACAACGCGCCAACCTAAAATATTTAACGTTTCTTTTTCTAATTCTTCGCTAAGTATTTGTTTTGCAGCTTGCGCTAAAACAGGGTCTGAATTTAAAAAAATCATACCTACTGCGTAGTTTTTGCCTAAGTGCCAATTATGTTCACTAGCTATAGCACGGAAAAAGCTATCTGGTTTTTGTAATAATAAACCACAGCCATCACCTGTTTTACCATCGGCAGATATACCACCACGGTGCTGCATGCGATCAAGCCCCGTAATAGCAGTACGAATAAGCCTATGACTAGCTTGACCATTAACTTGGGCTATTAAGCCAAAGCCACAATTTTCTTTTTCTAACTTTGAGTCGTATAACATAGACCCCTCCCCTTGCTGCACTGTTAGCGTGGATGAACTGCTCGACGATTTGCTAACAGACGGACAAAACTAGCCTCTATCTTAAATAGAGTCAATAGCACTTTGAATACATATTCACATTCTTGAATATTTCTCACTTCATAGCAAGATTTCTTTTTATCATTATTTTTAACATTTAGCGTTATTTCAACCGCTATTTTTTCATGACACTGGTGTCAAGTTTAACAGACTGTAAAAAACACGAGACCTTACAGCGACAGCTTACGTAAACGTAAATCCGGGCTTCAGTGAATAAGTATTCAATTACAGGTAAGCTATTCAGTTACATTTAGATAGTTTTATTCTCTTTTTGTAAATTTTAGGTTTAACCTCCCTCTATTTTGATGATGATGAGTATAGTTACTATAATTTGCGGCATTTTTAATCTATTAATAATGAATTTTTATTTACTACATTAATCTAAGTTGAGATATTATTCACATGACCAATATACTATTTAAACAGTGTATCCCTATTAATAGAAATACACTGTTTAGCAAATCGTTGGCTTAGCGTTACCAGCCAACTTAACTAACTTTTTAACTAACTTGATTAAGCACGACATCTGGGAAATATTGACGTAATATCTTATTTTGGAAAGCGTCGTTAAAACGGCAATTTATGATAATAACAAACCGTTCAAAAGGGATATCATCTTTTAGAGGCTCTATAGATGATACATTATGAAATACTTCATTATCTCTAATGTGCATAATTTCACCCGGTACTAAGGTTGTGTGGGTTATTTTTCGCTGACCGGCTTTATCCTCATAAAGCGTATTCTCCCCTCCAGTTACATTCTCCCTGCTTACCACCAGTATGCTTAAAAACTGACTACCATCTTGATGAATTCCTTGACCTTGAAGAGGGTCAATCGACTGCGCTCCTTTTATGCCATTTATCTGCATTAAAATTGGCTCTTCGGGATTAATACCCCAAAGCGCAGCCCATGCTTTTATAAATGATTGCACATCATTTCGCGCTAAAAACCCTCTATCTAAAGCCGGATAATACCGTAATTTGTCTGCCATTGTTTGTGCATCATTATAGCTTCCACCTTGCGCCATAGGACAATCATCAAGGGTATTAATTTCGCCTGATTGATCCAAGTAAATCCACGACATCCTTTTCCACCGCGCGTCAACATAAGTATCTCTCGGTAAGTCTTCTAGGTAATGTTGCCATTCAGCTAAGTTAATATGCTCATTGATATCTACTTTACTCCAGCTTCCCTGCAAAATATCTTGGGTTACATGTTGTGGCCAGTATGAGTAATAGTTCGGTAGAGGTTGTACACTTGTTATTCTTACGTGTTCATAATTAATATTTTTCATTTTTTTCCCATTTACACAAATGACAAGCAACATTGCTTATCTAAATTTCACAGTGTTAACTTAAAATTAACGCCGTGAATTTTATTACATAAAAGGTACAAAAAATAAAAAACTACAGTAAAGCGGTAAGATCTGATGTGCTGCGTGGGTTAAAACTCATTCAATTAAAGCACTATTTCGTTTGTCAAAATATTTATTCAAGCAGGTCTGAGAAGGTGATAACACATAAGTTGTATATAGGTAGTTATGCAAAGCATCATATACCGAAATCACCTAGAGATGCAGAGCGCAGCGTCTCACTGGGGCTTATACCAATCTGCTTATATATGGGGTCTATTTAACGTTAAGAAAATTACGCTAGAACTAGGCAAAAATTTTTGTATCTAGTTGTTCTCGGCAATTGCTCCCTGCATTGCTCTACCTCCTACCTCCTACCTCCTGCATCCATGCAGTCGTAAATAAAAAATTTTTAACGACGTTATAGTGCAATTTAATTCGTTAAATTGATCAAAGATTTATGCAGGTTGGTATTAATATCAAGGTGATCCTTTAAATGAGCAAAATGCCGAAAGTAAGTGCCTGTGAAACGCCAAAGGGTTGGTGTTAAAACTTACACTTTGAGTGTGGTTTGGGTATAGATGAAATTGATACTAAGCGTGTTATTCTTGTAATAGTGAATTTTATTTACTAACCTAACCGCAACGGACACTATTTATGTCCGCATACATATTAATAATCTCGAAAAATAAAACCGTCTGAATTTCAAGGCTTTAATAATTGGCACGCTACCAGAGCGTGTTGTTCTTTGTGGATTGGAGTTTGTTCAATCAAGGGGCGATTTAATTGCGGCGTAAGGCTTGTAACCAAGTGGGCTAAGTAATACCAATTCCAATAAATAGCTGATCTATTTTACTTGCTAAAACAACCCATTTCTTTGTTGTAAATTTCGCAAAGGGAACAACCATTTACATCAATTTACGCCTAGAACTGAATTATTTTTTCGGCGTAAAATTTAGATCACATACTTAATGGAATTGGTATAAAGGTTTATAGTAAAAATTATAGTGCTGGTAATACCTCATTTATAAAAACAACAAAGCCACTTTAAAAGTGGCTTTGTGTTTAAAGAGCTTAATAACCTGAGTTCAGGTTGAGTAATAAATTACTCTGCGTCAGCTTCTTTATATTTAGCAGCAGTTTCGGTAATTAACGGCTGTAACTCACCGCGTTGGAACATTTCAATAATAATGTCACAACCACCAACTAATTCGCCATCTACCCATAATTGCGGGAATGTTGGCCAATTTGCGTATGCTGGAAGTTCAGCACGAATGTCTGGATTAAGTAAAATATCAACGTATGCAAATGGTTCACCACATGACATTAGCGCTTGTGATGCTTGTGAAGAAAAACCACAATTTGGTAATTTTGGTGACCCTTTCATGAAAAGGATTATTGGGTTTTCTGAAATTTGCTGTTTAATTTTATCAATGGTTTCCATCTACAACCTCAAAGTAACGATAGCTAAATATATTTAGGTCTTGAAAATAACGCATCGTGACCATAAATATATAACTTAAAATGGGCAAATAAAGCCGCAATTGAAATAGTCTTTCGCAATAGCATTGCTGTTTGCTTAAACTTGAGTAAAATACTCAACAATTATAGTAACACTATATTACCGCTTGGTATAGGTAAGCGCTCTGTTCCAACAGGCATTACGTATTACCAAATGGACTATCAACCAAAGAAGATGGAGATAAAAAAATGGCATTTGAACTACCGTCACTACCATATGCAATCGACGCACTTGAGCCACATATTTCAAAAGAAACACTAGAGTTTCACCATGGCAAGCACCACAACACTTACGTGGTTAAGCTTAATGGTTTAATCCCTGGTACTGAGTTTGAAAACAAATCTCTAGAAGAGATCGTATGTTCATCAGAAGGCGGCGTATTTAACAACGCAGCACAAATCTGGAACCATACTTTTTACTGGAACAGCTTATCTCCAAACGGCGGCGGCGAGCCTACTGGCGCAGTTGCTGATGCAATCAACGCTAAATGGGGTTCTTTTGATGCGTTTAAAGATGCATTAAATGACAAAGCAGTAAATAACTTTGGTTCAAGCTGGACGTGGTTAGTTAAGCTTGCTGATGGTTCACTAGACATCGTTAATACATCTAACGCTGCTACACCATTGACTGATGATGGCGTTACTCCAATCCTTACAGTGGATTTATGGGAACACGCTTACTACATTGATTACCGTAACGTTCGTCCAGACTACCTTAAAGGTTTTTGGTCGCTTGTTAACTGGGAATTCGCGAACGCTAACTTCGCTTAATTAGCCTTTAAACGCTAATGTAAAAAAGACGCTTAGGCGTCTTTTTTTTGAATTGAAATTTATTCAATGTAGGATCGATTTATATCATAGTTCCCACCTTGCCTAAATACCAAACAGTCTGCTACATACTCAACTACCAAAGATCAATACGCCATGATAACGTTATACCGTGTTAATTTTTTTGTTTTAGAATTGGTACACAACAAGGACATTAAAGCATTAAATAAAGCTCACTCAGCGCAGTAATAATTGAGTAATCATGAACGCCTAACATTTCAGCGTGAGATGCTAATATTAGGGGTAGATTGTCCGCCTAGCACCTCCCTCATAAAATGAATAACAAAAAACTTCTCATACTGATCGACTTAGTAGAATATGCAAAAACGCCATTACAACACGCTAAACAATAGACATTAAAAAATAACAAACACATTGACGTTGTTGCCTTTAGTTTTGAAGAAACTGGCAATATATTACCTTCATTATCGCCTGAAAAAATACTGGCGATTCAAGAAGAGCAACTCGCGCAACTAAGAGTTGAGCTTGAGCCTCAATTAGAAAAAGAGTTAGCGGGCTGTATTATGTATTTCAAGCTGTTAGGCACTAATCACCCAAGCAATGGCTAAACGAAGACATAAACGTATCAATCTACGATATGGCCATTAAAACCAGGCATATTGATGAGGAAACTCAATTTAGCGATCTTGATTGGCGGCTTATTCGTTTTTCGCCTATCCCGCTTTATTTAGCCGCTGATAATAAATGGCGAAAGAATAACAACGAATTAGCTGCTGTCGATCTTGGTAGTGAAAAAGCATCTAAATATGAGTTAAACCAGGCGATTACTAACTGAGGCTTAGATTATGCCTGTTCAAAGGTGCGAGTTTTATGCATGTTATACCGTGCATGTTTCCCCCTATTTTAAGAGACTTAGACATTGTTTTTTCAGACGAACAAGTACTCAACGCATTTGAAAAACCACCTATAGTTCAACGAAATCTAATTAATGAACATAATTTACGAGATAAGTTACATATTAAAGCAGGCTTGGCAGAGCAAGTCATACAAAGCTTAACCGCAAAATTCATTGGCAACACAGCAGAAAAAATAATGCGGTTACTTAAAACTGACTTGCTTATTTTACCGCCGCACTCGATTTAAAGAGTGTTTGATATAAAAAATGACGCTTAAGCGTCATTTTTTATATCAGCATAGGTAGTTACTTTATTTCGCCCTGTATTTTTTGAGTGATACAGTGCTTTATCAGCAGCTTCAATCCAACGTTCATGATTTTTAAATTCATGATTCAAGCAAGCTAAGCCAATACTTACAGTCATCTTAATCTCATTATTTTTGTAAAGTACAGGGCTTGATTCAATCAACTGCCTTAAGCGCTCAGCAAATACAATTGAACCTTTTTTATCAGTATCTAGCAATGTGATTACAAATTCTTCACCACCGTAGCGCCCCGCTATATCCGTTTCACGTAATGCTGAGCGTAGTAATTTAGCAAGATGCCGTAAAGCCTCATCACCACAGCTATGTCCATATTTGTCATTAACTTTTTTAAAGTGATCAATGTCGAACATTAATAAAGCGCTACAGCCTTCGCTGCGTTTTGTACGTAAGTATTCTTGCTTTAGCAGAGCTTCCCAATGACCTCGATTTGCTAACTGTGTTAAATTATCGATTTGGCTCATTCTCTCAAGCTTTTTATTTAAATCTTCTAATTCTTTCTTATTTACTGCAATATCAGTTACATCATACAGAATAATACAAATATGACTCACCTCAGCCCTTATATTGGTCAATGGGATAAATGTCGCATTTTGGTACATATATTCAGCTTTGCCCGTAATTGGACGATAGTTTTTAAAGCGAAATATATAAGGCTGCTGCTCCCAAATAGTAAATGAGCGATTTTTTAACACAAACACAGACTCAGATTTACTTCTAAACCATTTTTCATTAATCGTTGGAAATAAATCAAATAAATCTTTGTGCTTTACCGCACTTGGTAACAATCCTGAATGGTTTTCCATAAAACCATTCCATACACATACCTTATAATCTCTATCGAGCACTACAAGGCCTACGTCAACGGTATTAAACATATCCATTAACCAATGGATCTCATTCATTTCTAGATCAGCAGCCATAACTTAATCTTCTAATAGGTAAGCAACTTTGTACTTCAAAGTTTTAAGTGAATCTTCAGTAAATAACAGCATGAGATCGCAATTTATATCATGGTTTTCAATACCGTAACTAATCTCTATAGCAAGCGTACGCTGCCAATGCGACTTATTTGACTTTACCAGCTCAGATACGTCTCTGTGCTGACCAAGTACAATCGGGTGCCCTTGGCTAAATGACATATCGAGCTGTTTTGAAAGGCCGGTTAAAATAGCTCCAATTAGAATATTACTTATATCCATAAGCAGCTCAAGTTCAACTTTATCGTTTAACTCGCCATCATAATTCATCAACGACGCTATTTCTTTGAAGCTTGAATCATTTAGGAGTAATAGCGCTTCGCCTGATACGCCTCCACCTATAAACCCTTGGCAAACACCCGAGGTAGAAGCATTATTGTCGATAGAACGTAGTGCCATATCTAGCTCACTAACTTCTAATATATTAACGTTAGGAATAGGGAGCTTTACAAACACATTGAGAAGACGAGCAAGTAAATCCCCTGCTTGTCCCATGGCAATATTAGTTAGCTCTTGGTATATATCACGTACATCAGGATCAATTTGCTCACCTAATGAATTAGAAAGCCGCTCACGAATAGCTTTGTCTTTTATTCCATGGTGTTCAATTATGCTGGCTAGTTTTTCGGGGGAACATGGTTTTTGAATGAAATCGATAGCACCCAGTTCAAGCACTCTTTGATGTGCACTTGGTTGTATATCACCAGAAACCACAACCGTGAGTATATTAAGCCCAAGTTCTTTTATGGCGATTAATACTTCATAGCCATCCATTTCAGGCATATTCAAATCGAGAAAAAGTATCTCAGGTTCAATTTGTTTTATTTGCTTAATGCAATCAACGCCGTCAATTGCAAATTCAATTTCGATATCCCAATCTTCAGGTAATGAGCGAGCTAGCTGCCGCCTCGCTAATTTTGAATCATCACATATTAATACCGATGTTGGCATATTATCTCTCTATTTCTAAACCCGTCATAAGTATTTAATGATTTTAAAGGTTTTTATTATTCAAGATTTTTGTAACTTCATGTTAATCAAAATTTATCTCAGTTACAATATTCATATCCCAGAACTGATCCCTACTCCATTAGGTCCATAATCGCTTGGTTACTATTGTGCAGTATAATACACTGAGGCCCATTGCGTTAATTTAAAAGGAAATACTTATGTTACGTTCACTTGCCTTTGCTTTGAGTGCATTTTGCTCTGTGGCTATTGCAGCAGACTATCCAGAAAATACACTTGATGTAGGAAAAGTATCCGCACAAGGCAAACCAGTCACTTTATTAGGTCAAGGTGTCTCAGTAGGAGATAGTGCGCCAAACTTTAAAGTTGTTGATGACAACTTCATCCCGGTAACACTTGAGGATTACAAAGGCCAAGCTGTATTGATAAGTGTAGTGCCAAGTCTTGATACAGGTATTTGTAGCCTGCAAACAAAACACTTTAACGAAAAAGTAGCCTCGCAATTTCCAAGTGTTGTAATGCTAACAATTAGTGCAGATTTACCTTTTGCTCAAAAGCGTTTTTGCAAAGCCGAAAATATCGATAAAATCACTACGTTATCAGATTCTGTTTGGCGAGATTTTGGCCAAAAATACGGATTGATTATTAAAGATATGGGCTTATTAACGCGAGCTGTACTTATTTTAGATGAAAGCCATAACATCATTTATAAACAATTAGTTGGTAGCCTTTCTACTGAACCAGAATATAGCAGTGTGATTGAAAAACTTAAAACGTTGTAATACGCATATAAGCAGTACTAATTAATATTAGACGGCCTTAAAACAAAAAACCGCCAATTGGCGGTTTTTTAATGTGCTTTTATAATTAACCTAAAAGCTCACCAAGTTGTGAACTAACGGCTTCAACAGCTTGCGTACCATCTAGTTTGTGGTATTGAGTATTACCAGCAGCAGCCTCTGCTTGGTAGTAATCAACTAATGGCATAGTTTGCTCGTGATAAATACCTAAACGTTTACGTACTGTCTCTTCGGTATCATCAGCGCGAACAATTAAGTCCTCGCCAGTTTCGTTGTCTTTACCTTCCACTTTTGGTGGATTATATACAATATGGTAAACACGACCAGAACCAGGATGAACACGACGTCCGCCCATGCGCTCAACAATCACTTCGTCAGCAACATCAAATTCAATAACGTGATCAACCACTACGCCATTTTCTTTCATTGCATCAGCTTGAGGAATTGTGCGTGGGAAGCCATCAAGTAAAAAGCCTTTTTCACAATCCGCTTTAGTAATACGCTCTTTTACTAAACCAATAATAATATCATCAGAAATTAGTTGACCAGCATCCATTACTTTTTTTGCTTCCAGGCCTAGTGGTGTGCCTTCTTTAATTGCTGCACGTAACATATCGCCAGTAGAAATTTGTGGAATACCGTATTTGTCCATTAAAAACTGAGCTTGAGTACCTTTACCTGCACCCGGCGCGCCCAAAAGAATAATGCGCATATTATTGTCCTCTAGTATGGATAATTATTTTAAAGCCTGAATTCTTCCACAAGCGCCGCAGATACTCAAGCAACTTATACTAATTGATGAGTCGCAGGTGTATTTTCAGCGCATTAAAAAAGGGAACACACGTTCCCTTTTATTTAAAGTATATTATTTATACTTTATGTCCAAGTTCAGGACTAATTTAGTAGTTAACTGACTACTTGCTTAGTTCAAGCATAAGCTTGTTTAAGCGAGTAACAAATCCTGTTGGATCTTTAAGTGTACCGCGCTCTGCAAGTAATGCTTGGTCTAGTAAAACATGTGACCACTGTGAAAACTTATCTTCATCTTGTTCGTCATTCAAATGCTTAACAAGTTGATGCTCTGGGTTTAGCTCAAACACAGGTTTAGCTTCAGGGGCTGCTTGACCAACAGATTCCATTAGCTTTTGCATTTGTGAGCTCATGTCATTGTCGTCGCTTACAACACATGCTGGAGAGTCTGTTAAGCGGTGCGTAAAGCGTACTTCTTTAACGTCTTCACCAAGTGATGTTTTAATACGCTCTACAAGGCCAGCCATTTCTTTCTCAGACTCTTCTTGTGCTTTTTTAGTTTCTTCGTCGTCAAGCTTGCCTAAGTCTAAATCACCACGCGTGATTGACTGTAGTTGCTTATCAGCAAACTCAGTTAAGTGGCTCATCATCCACTCATCAACACGGTCACTTAGTAGTAGTACTTCAATGCCTTTTTTGCGGAAGATTTCTAAATGCGGTGAGTTTTTCGCAGAAGTAAATGTATCAGCTACTACGTAGTAAATCTTATCTTGACCTTCGTTCATGCGCTCAACATATTGCTCAAGCGACACATCTTGCGTCTCTGAATCAGTATGAGTAGACGAAAAACGTAATAGCTTACACACAGCTTCTTTATTTGCTGCATCTTCAGCTGGGCCTTCTTTCATTACTTGGCCAAACTCATTCCAAAACACTTGGTAATCGTCAGCTTTGTTTTTAGCCATACGCTCAAGCATTTTAATAATGCGCGATGTACACCCTTTACGAATAGCTTGCGTTACTTTGTTGTCTTGTAGAATTTCACGAGATACGTTTAACGGTAAATCGTTTGAATCTAGTAAACCTTTTACAAAGCGAAGGTAGCTTGGCATAAACTGCTCAGCATCATCCATTACAAATACACGTTGTACGTAAAGTTTTAAGCCACTTTGGCGTTCACGGTTCCATAAATCGAAAGGTGCTTTTTTAGGGATGTATAAAAGGCTGGTGTATTCAGTTTTGCCTTCAACTTTATTGTGCGCCCAGCTAAGTGGATCTTCCCAGTCGTGGCTTACGTGCTTGTAAAACTCTTTGTATTCTTCATCAGAAAGCTCTGACTTATCACGCGTCCACAGTGCAGTTGCACGGTTAATGCTTTCCCACTCACCTGGTACTGCTGGGATTTTTTCGCCGTCTTCGCCTTCAGACTCTGGAACTTCTGCTTTGAACATTTGTACTGGTGTAGAAATATGGTCTGAGTATTTAGTAACAATGCCACGCAGGCGGTAATCGTCAGCAAATTCTTTTTCTTCATCACGAAGATGTAGAATAATGTCGGTACCACGGCCTTCTTTTTCAATTTCTTGAAGCGTGTATTCGCCTTCACCTTGAGATTCCCACTCGTAAGCTGTTGTTTCACCCGCTTTACGTGTACGAACAGTTACTAAATCGGCAACAATAAATGCTGAGTAAAAACCAACACCAAATTGGCCAATTAGCTGTGAATCTTTACTTTGATCACCCGTTAAGTTTTTGAAAAACTCAGCAGTACCCGATTTTGCAATAGTACCCAATGAGCTTATTACTTCATCGCGTGTCATACCAATACCATTATCAGAAATAGTAATGGTGTTAGCTTCTTTATCTGCGCTAATACGAACACGTAAATCGGCATCACCTTGGTAAAGGTCGCCTTGAGATAGCGCTAAAAAGCGTAACTTGTCTGCCGCATCTGATGCGTTTGACACAAGTTCGCGTAAAAATATTTCTTTATTAGAATAAAGAGAATGAATCATTAAGTTTAATAATTGTTTTACTTCTGTTTGAAAGCCTAATGTTTCTTTTTGTGCTGCAGTCATTTATATATCTCCAATTTGCAAAGTGTCTGCGTTATGCACTTAATATGGGGTGACGTGTTAGAACTTCAAGGGAAAAATTAAAAAAAGGTGAAACGAAAAAACAGAGTATCTCGCTTATCTAAAATGGATGTGGGCAATTAATATGGATTTTCTCGCCACTTACTGGGTGCTCAAAATATAAATCGCTGGCATGTAATTGTAAGCGCTCTGCCATGTATTCACTTTGCTCACTTTTATATAAATCGCAACCTAAAATAGGATGGCCTATAAACTGGCTGTGTATTCGTAACTGATGAGTACGCCCAGTAACAGGCGTAAATTGCACTAAGGTTCTATTTGGGCTCTGCAGTCTTTCAAGCACTTTGTATTCAGTCACTGCAGCTTTGCCAGTAATTTGGCAAATTTTAACACGCGGAAAAAGCAGTTTGTCTTTCGCTATTGGTGCAGTGATTTGCCCTTCATTACTAGCCAAGCTCCCTTCTAGCATCGCTACATAACGCTTTTGAATAGTACGTGCCTGAAACTGTTTATTAAGGTGCTTTGACGCAATCGCGTTTAATCCAACAATCATAATACCCGATGTACCCAAATCTAACCGATGCGGTAACTTAGCCTCAGCAAAAGCGGCTGCTAACCCTTCCTGCCCATGTACCAAACGATAATGTACTGAGTCCCAGTTAAGTGGGTTTTTACCCGATAAACTCAATAGTCCACTGGGTTTATTGATCAATAAAATATCATCATCTTGGTATAATATTTCAATAAACCTATCGCATTTAGGCGCTACAAAGTCATCAATAATAATGTGTGGTTCTGAAGATGTATGCGATGTTGGGCCAGCCATTAAGTTAATCATCAAATTATTCACTATCTTTTGAATGAAGCGCTTTCAAAGCTAAAACCTGCTCGCGTAAGCCATCAGCAGCCACTTTGTCAGCGGCAATAGCTTCACCAACGGCAACCGACACTAAAGACCATTTTAATCTCGGTAGTTGCCACTTAGCTTTACGGCTAAACATACTTCCCCACAAGCCTCCTAAGTGCACGGGTATAACCGGCACGGGTGAGCGATCAATAATACGCTCTATTCCACGGCGAAAAATATCGATAGAGCCGTCGCTCGTAAGCTTTCCTTCTGGGAAAATACCAACAAGCTCGCCTTTATTAAGCGCAGCAGCTACTTCATCAAAGGCTTTTTTAAATGCTTCTGGATTGGTTTTTTCACTGTTAATAGGAATAGCCTTAGCCATTTTAAATAACCAATGTAGGGCCGGCGAATAATAAATAGGGGCAAATACCATAAATCGGATAGGCCTTGGTGATGCGGCTAAAATAAACATCCAATCAACAAAGCTTACGTGATTACACACGACAACCGCAGCGCCTTCATCTGGAATATTACTTTCACCTTTTGTACGCACTCTGTACATACAAATAGCCAAAATATAAATAACAAACCGTAAAAAGAACTCTGGTACCTTGGTATAAATATAAACAGAAATAAGCAGGTTTAGTCCAGCAAGTAACAGTAGCAGCTCTGAAATACTCCACTGAAAAACAGACAGTGTTACTATGCTCAAAATAGCACTGCCCACCATAAACAACGCATTTAAAACATTGTTAGCGGCTATTACTCGTGATCGACTCGATTCTTCAGTTCGTTGTTGAATAAGCGCATACAGTGGTACAGTATAAAAACCAGAGCCAATACCAATGCCTGCCATCCATATAAAATGCCACAACATGTCGCCTGTTTTTAATACCTGCTCAAGCGTTAATAATTTAGGACTTTGAGGCATATACGCGCTAATAGCGCTCTCTTGGCTTAGTAAGTATAAAAACAAGGTAATTAAAATAGCGCCAAATGGCACAATTCCTAATTCTATTCGAGAGCGGGAAAGCTTTTCACACAATAAAGAGCCAATGGCAATGCTCAGTGAAAATACAACAAGCGCACTTGTTACTACTAGTTCATTACCCCCCATTGTATGTTTTACATAGTTCGGTAGTGATGTTAAAACGATCGCACCAATTAACCAAAACCAACTGATCCCAAGTACCGATTTACCAACCGATTCTGTTTGCGAATTAAGTGCTGAAAATACGTTTTTTGTGGATGAAAATATATTATAGGTAAATTTTAAATTAGGCTCGTTTGCCTCACTAATGGGTATAAAGCGACTACTGACATAGCCCATAACGGCCAGTACTAATACTGCGATACTTATAACTGTGGGCCCTACTGATTGAGTAATATAGTAAGTACCAAAGATTGTACCTATTAGAATTGCTACAAACGTGCCTGATTCTACCAAGCCGTTCGCTTTTGTTAATTCGTTAGGCGCTACGTGCTGCGGTAAAATAGAGTATTTTAATGGACCAAAAAACGTACTTTGTACCCCCATTAAAAATACGGTGGCTAACATCAACCAAACGTACTGCGTTAAAATCGAGACTGCCCCTACAACCATAATAGGGATTTCACATAGTTTTACGATTCTAATGAGTTTGGATTTTTCTGTTTTTTCTGCGAGCTGCCCCGCCATCCCTGAAAATAAAAAGAAAGGCAGAATAAATAACCCAGCAGCTATGTTTGAATAAAGCGCACCATCGGCAAGCGTCGCGGCCTGAAATATCAATAAAATAAGCACTGATTGCTTATACACGTTATCGTTTATTGCTGAGAAAAACTGCGTAATAAACAGCGGTAAAAAACGCTTACTGGCCAGTAATATACCTTGATAGGATTGATTATCTTTCATTGTGTTCCTTACTAATTAGATAGATAGCCTACAAGAGTAAAACATAACAGGCCACCTCTAAGCTTACCTTAAAAACAAAAAAGCCTACATAATTTAATCATGTAGGCTTTTACAGTTTGTTTTCAAATAGCTGCTTTAGTCTTGTGTAACTAAACGCCTGCCGCTAAAAGCATGCATAAGCGTTCTACCATCCACTAAATCAAGCTCGCCTCCCACAGGAATACCATGAGCAATACGCGAAGCACCTACTTTATATTTATGGCAAAGCTGAGCAATATAATGAGCAGTAGTATCGCCTTCCACGGTAGGGTTAGTCGCTAAAATAACCTCATTAATACCGCCTTGAGCAAGTTTTTGCTCTAAAACATCTAAGCCAATTTCTTTAGGGCCAATACCGTCAATTGGCGATAAATGACCCATTAAAACAAAGTATAGCCCTAAGTACTGACCTGTTTGCTCAATGGCAAGCACATCAGTAGGTGATTCAACAACACACAATATGCCGCTGTCTTGGCGTTTTGTACTTAAACAAATGTCGCACTGAGCTTGTTCGCAAAAAGTACGACAAGACTGACAATGCCCTATGGCTGTCATTGCTTTAGTCAATGCATTGCCAAGCTGAGTGCCCCCTTTACGGTCACGCTCTAGCAAGTGAAAAGCAATACGTTGCGCTGACTTTGGACCAATGCCCGGTTGGCAGCGCAGTGCTTCAATGAGTTGATTTAAACTATCTGAAAGTTGCATTATTTACTTAAAACGGCATTTTCATACCTGGTGGTAATTGCATACCGCCAGTTACTTTACCCATACGCTCTTGTGTTTCTTCTGCAACACGGCGTACAGCATCGTTACATGCTGCTGCAAGTAAGTCTTCAATCATGTCTTTGTCGTCTTCCATTAAGCTCTCATCAAGCTGAACACGACGTACATTGTGGTTACCAAGCATAGTTACTTTAACTAAACCAGCACCGGCTTCGCCAACAACTTCTAAAGTTGCGATTTCGTCTTGGGCTTTTTGCATGCGATCTTGCATTTGCTGCGCTTGCTTCATCATGTTGCCCATTCCACCTTTAAACATAACTTTCTCTCTTTCTTTTAATACATTAATTAACATGAACATAAGGGCGATTGTAAGTAATTACAATGCCTGAATACTGTTTTCGTCAATTTCGGCGCTAAATACTTGCTGAAATTGTACTATGTTTTCATCAGATGTGATCACATCGATTGCTTGCTGGTGACGACCTGCATCAATTTTTTGCTGAATAAGATAAGGAGAGTCAATGACTCCTTTTGCAAAATTAATGCTTAACGACACGTTATGCTCATAAATACTCGACAACGCGGCATCTAATCTTTGACGAAGCATAGGGGTATCTAAATGCTTTTGTGATTCATCAACGTCTATATGTAATCTGTTACCTTGCTTGGTAAATATTGAATGCAATGCAAATTGGCGCATACGACCGCCTAATCCCATACGTTTAATTAAATACGCCCATTCATCTTGTTGATGCGCAAATCTAATTTCACTAATTGGACTTTGAAAATCATCAGGTGCAGGAATACTTACTTCCTCTGGCACAACTTCAGGCGCTTTTTGAGGATTAATTTGCTCAAGTAATTCTGGCGCTAAATTTTCGGTAATTGTTTGGTGCTTTTCTTTAAAATCAATCTTACGCGCTGGTTTTGTATTAGCGTGACTATTTGCCTGAGTTTGGCTCCCTGTTACTGGGAGCTCATGCTTTTTTTCACTCTCACCTGCACTACCAGTAACCCAAGGTGGGGCATCGCTAAATGCAGTGTTTGACGTACTACTAGGCTCGCTTGTGTTTGCAGCACTATTGCTCTGCTCAACAATTTCAGCTTTAGGCATTCTTGGATGCTGTTCTGGCTTTTTAGCAGGCGCTTGGCTTGGCTGTGCTGCAACATTACTTGCAGATGTATTTGTATTCTTACCTGATAATCTACCCGCACCCGATATGTTTCTGTCACGTAAAATACGAGCAATGGCTGATTGAGCTTGCGCTTCTTGCTCGGCAATTGGTGTACTTACATTTTGATTAGCTGCAAGCTCTGGTGAAGGCTCTGAATTTGTATTAGTTGCAGGGTTAAAGCCCTGATCTACAGCGCTACTCATTATATCGTCAAACTGCGAGGCTAGCGTTTGCTCAGCATCGCTGTGTTGCATATAAGCTTCATCTTCACTTTGACGCTGGGCTTGCTCATCCGAAACAACATTAGCTAGTGGTTGCTCATTATCTGAAGCCTGTTGTTCAGGAGTGTTTTCTGTTTGTTGAACCGGTTGCTCTACTGCAACTTGGCTTGGCTCATTATTACTTTGTAGGACGCCATTATTCGATGTCTGAGCGGCAATTGTTGGCGCTGTTTCAACTGGTTTTGTTTGCTCGGTATTATTAACCGGCAAGGCATTAGTTACCTGCTCACGGCTAGCACTTGATAAGCTATTTTGCGATGTTTTATTTTTATTTAGTATATCTCGCAGTGCACTTGCTCGGCCTTGCTTATTTTGAGCCGGCTCTTCGTTAACTATAGGTACATCTTGTTGAGCGTCTGTAGGCTTAAATGCTAATAGTCTTAGCATGATCATTTCAAAGCCTAAACGAGGCTCTGGTGCCCATTGTAAATCTTTTTTACCATTTAACAGCAACTGATAATAAACTTGAATTTGCTGTGGACTCGTATGCTGTGCAACATGAGCAATATAATCTACATTTTTTTCATCAAGCCCTGCCGCCTCTGGCACTAGCTGGGTTAGTTGAGTCAAATGTGTAAGTGCAATTAAATCATCAAGTAACGCTACATAATTAGGGTTACGGCTTGCCACTTGTGCAATTTCATCCATTAGCGCAGCGCCATCTTGAGCAAGTAATGCTGCAAGCAAGCTTTGGCTGTAATGGGTATCCATTAAACCAAGCATAGTTTGAACTGCTTGATTATTAATATCACCATTTGTTTGCGCAATAGCTTGGTCGGTTAAGCTAAGTGCATCACGCATACTGCCATCAGCTGCTTTTGAAATAATACTAAGCGCATCGGTATCAAAGCTAAGCTGCTCTTGGGTCAGTACGTGTTCAAGCTGTGTTTTAATTTCACTTTGCGACAAGGCATTTAAGTTAAATTGCAAACAGCGAGATAAAATAGTAACAGGTAATTTTTGAGGATCGGTGGTCGCTAATAAAAATTTCACATGCTCTGGTGGCTCTTCAAGCGTTTTTAAAAGCGCATTAAAGCTGTGCTTAGAAAGCATGTGAACTTCATCGATTAGATATACTTTGTAACGTCCACGTGTTGGTGCATATTGAACGTTGTCGAGTATTTCGCGAGTGTCTTCTACTTTGGTACGAGAAGCCGCATCTATTTCGAGTAAATCAATGTAGCGCCCTGCTTCTATATCTAAACAGCTGCTACATTGACCACACGGATTTGCAGATATACCTTCGTCGCAATTTAAGCTTTTAGCAAAAATACGTGCAATGGTGGTTTTACCTACACCGCGGGTTCCAGTGAATAAATAAGCGTGATGCAGTCTATTTTGTGTAAGCGCATTTACAAGCGCTTGCTTAACATGAGACTGCCCAACCAATTCATGAAAGGTTTGAGGACGCCATTTTCTCGCTAGAACCTGATAACTCATCGATTACTCGCCTTCGAATTCAACCAATTTTAGGATTTTAATACCCATTTTTTTGATGCGCTGCTCGCCACCAAGTTCTGGTAGTGATACAACAAATGCAGCATCTGTGGCTTCGCCACCTAGTTTATGAACTAATTTAGCAGTGGCTTCAATTGTGCCGCCAGTTGCTAATAAGTCATCAACTAATAGTACTTTATCGCCAGGTACAATTGCATCAACATGCAGTTCTAGCGTGTCTTCACCGTATTCAAGTAAGTAATCTTGACGAATAACTTCGCGTGGTAACTTACCTGGTTTACGTACAGGAATAAACGGAATGCCTAACGCGTAAGACAATGGCGCACCAAAAATAAAGCCACGTGATTCTGTGCCAATTATTTTAGTAAAACCCTGATCTTTATATTCAGCGATAAAAGCGTCAATAGTAGCTTTAAAGGCTTCTGGATTTGCCATTAAAGTGGTTACATCGCGAAACATGATGCCCGCTTTTGGATAATCAGCAATTGTAGTTATGCTGTTTTTGATAATTGCTGGTGTTACTTGAGTCATAATTTTAACTGCTCAATTGTTTATATTACAAAGCAGGTGATTATAACCTTAACTAACCTTTAATTGCGAGTTTGGCGTTATTATAAAAGAAGTATTAAGTGAAAGGAGTGTAATTAAAAATAAAGAGACTCAAGGCTGAAGTAAGTAACAGCCTCAATAAACGCTATGCATTTTAAGTTAAGCTAGTGATCCAGCCTAATATTGCATTTAAACAACCAATCCCTGCAAATACAGCTAAGAAAGCAAGAAAGTAAGTAGCGTTGAACGGATCTTTAAAGTCTTTATCATCTGACATTGGTACAACCTTTTATTAAGCACGGCAAATAAGGCTGCCATAATAAACGATGTAAAATCATCAATAAAGACCTTAATCTTGATTTTTTGTCACAATGACACCGCGCTCAACCATTGCATTAAGGGTAACCAATGCACCTTGAGCAATTTGCTCTGCATTAAATTGCGGCGCGTGAGCTAATACCTGTTGGCAAACGTCGTCAAATGTTGCTCCATCACTTGCCTCTATAATTGACAGTAATAAAGCAGTCATGGCATTTGTTGCTAAAAATTGAACGTCATCATCTTCATCTCTATATACAACAAAACAATTAGGCTGAGGTGATGGCTCTTTAGGCATAAAGTGATTGCTAATATTTTGAACTGGAAATTGATAACTTAAATTTCTAGCTGCTTTGGATAAATACAAAGCAGAACTAGTAAGCGCTGTTGGTAGTAATTTTTGTTCTTGCTCATCTTCGTGTGCAATCGATACATCTAGTTCTATCCATTCATAATGCGCAAGTTCTAGCATAAACACAGGATCGTATTTTTTCATTTTATAATCACTTGATAAGTAATTAATAAACTCCCCTGCTATGTCTAAAAAGTACGGCGAATGGCAATCATATTCACTAAAAAACTGGCGTACAAGTACCTGCCATTGTTTATCGGTATATAAGGTTTTTAATACTGGAAAACCAGATGATACAAAGCCTTCAATATTATTAAAAAATAGGTCGCGATAAATAGCCATACGTCTATCTTCAATCCCGCTGGGCTTTTTATTTTTTTTAGGCTCTCGAATATGCGCCATAAATTCGTTTTGTATTTCAATAAAGCTCATAACTAGGCACTCTTTTAATGTTTATAAAGGCTTATATTAAGCTCGTTGTTTTGAAATAGTCGAATTAAGGTATTTAGCTTGTAGCTCATGAATTATGTCTAACTCTTTGGTTAGCACATCCATAGTAGGAATATTAAAATCACGCTCAAGCAGAGTCGGAAATACGCCATGTACTTCATATGCCTTATCAAGTAACTCCCACACAGGACTGATTACATCAGCGCCATGTGTATCCACTATTAAGTCATCAGCCTCATTGTAATGCCCAGCGACGTGTCCATAGGCAATACGGTTCGAAGGTAATCCAGTTAAAAATGCTTGTGCGTTATAATCATGATTAATCGAATTAACATAAATATTATTCACATCAAGTAAAAGCTTGCAGTCGGCTTGTTCTAAAATAGCATTTGTAAATTCTAGCTCTGATAATTGCTGCCCAGGAGTGCCATAATAAGAAACATTTTCTATCGCTATTTGCTGTTCTAGTATGTCCTGTACTTGCTTAATACGTGAAACAACGTGCGTAATAGCATCTTGCGTGAACGGAATAGGCATTAAGTCATACATATGGCCTGTGCCAGAGCAGTAACTTAAGTGCTCACTGAAAATTTTTATATTGTGCTCTTCAAAAAAAACTTTTAAAGACTTAACAAATTCAACATCCAGAGGTTCTGGTGAGCCAATAGACAATGACAAACCATGGCACACAAAGTTATTTGCATCTGTTAATGTTTTAAATTGTTTTTTAAAACGGCCCCCTAGCTTTAACCAGTTCTCTGGCGCAACTTCCAAAAAATCGACTTGATTAGGTACATGCTCAAGCAGTTCACCAAGCATTTCTCGTCGTAGGCCAAGTCCCACCATCCCGAAATCTGTATTTTGAGTTTGTGTCATAGCTACCTCTGACTTAACAAAAAAGGGCCTTAAGGCCCTTTTAGCATAACTTATTTAGAATAAGAAATTAACGGCCACCACATTTACCTTCGCCGCACTTACCTTCAGCTTTTGCTTTCATGCCTTTAGCATCTTTTGCGTCGCCGCCACATTTACCTTCGCCGCATTTGCCTTCAGCTTTAGTTTTCATGCCTTTGGCATCTTTTGCGTCGCCGCCACATTTACCTTCGCCGCATTTACCTTCAGCTTTAGTTTTCATGCCTTTAGCGTCTTTTGCGTCGCCGCCACATTTACCTTCGCCGCATTTACCTTCAGCTTTAGTTTTCATGCCTTTAGCATCTTTTGCGTCGCCGCCACACTTACCTTCGCCGCATTTGCCTTCAGCTTTGGTTTTCATGTCTTTAGTATCTTTTGCGTCGCCACCACATTTACCTTCGCCGCATTTACCTTCAGTTGCGTCTAATTGGTAACCTGTTACTAATTGTTGGAACTCAAATGGGTTAGCTTGCACATCCGCAGATACAAAACTTGCAGAGCCAACAACTACTGCACCTAAAGTTAACGCGATTGTATTTTTTTTAATTGTATTCATTTTATGACTCTCTTTAATCAAGGATTGTAAATCTCAGCAATAAAAATGTATTTTTAAATTGCTTGTATGCTTAAGTAGACCCGTACAAGAATAAAAACTTTCATTTATTTTCATATTATTTACTTTTGCAGTTTCTACATTAAATATGGTTGGTAATTACAGATTTATCAATGTGTGATTTACAGGTAAACTATGCGTCCAGTTTTTTATCAGAATTAATCACCTTATGAAACTTGTTTTAGCGCCTATGGAAGGTGTCGTTGATTTTAAAATGCGCCAATTACTCACAGACATTGGTGGGTTCGATTTGTGCGTTACCGAATTTGTAAGAGTGGTTGAGACATGCTTACCTGACAAAGTTTTTCATCGATTTTGTCCTGAGCTACATAATAATGGTTTTACGCGAGCAGGCACTCCTGTGCGTGTTCAATTACTTGGCCAAGAAGCAAACCCGTTAGCTGAAAATGCAGTAAAAGCAATTGCATTGGGGTCTCATGGGGTCGACCTTAACTTTGGTTGCCCAGCAAAAACAGTTAATCGAAGCAGAGGGGGTGCTGTACTCCTTAAAGATCCTGACCACATGTACACTATTATTAAGGCAGTCCGAGACGCCGTAGATGATGAACATGAAGTAAGTGCAAAAATTCGCTTAGGCTTTGATGACGACAGTAACAGCCAAGAAATTGTAGATGCTGTCGTAAGCGCAGGCGCAAATAGTGTGGCAATACACGCCAGAACCAAACGTGATGGTTACAACCCGCCAGCTTATTGGGAAAAAATTCCACCAATAATAAAAGACAAAAATATTGCTGTTGTTGCCAATGGTGAAATTTGGCAAGTTGAGGACGCAATGCTTTGTCAAAAACGAAGTGGATGCACTGATTTAATGCTTGGTCGCGGCGCCCTTTCACATCCTGATCTAGCAAAAAAAATTAAAGCTCATGTAAATAACGAACACTATGATGGCCTACAATGGGAGCATATTATTTATCATTTAATTCACTCTGCGATCCATCAAGACCCTGCAAAAGATGAAAAGTACTTTGCTTCGCGTACCAAGCAATGGCTTGGCTATCTAAAGCGTCAGTATCCGCAAGCTATCGATTTATTTGATGAAATTAGGCGTTTAAAAAGTAAAGAAGACGTGGCCAGTGTATTAAATAAATACGCCAAAGCACCACAACTTGATTCAAATCATAACAGCTAACTTAAAGCCCCTTGATAATATCAGTATAACGTAAAGCCAATTTAATAAGGTTGTACTGATAATGCATCATCAAAAAAGACTAAGCGATGAAATAGCACAAGTTAAATTAAATATATTAACTATGCTTTCTAAATCAGCCTATCCTGCACATCAGCATTTAATACAAATTTTAGATAATACAGCAAATAATGAATGGTTAGACTGTGCCGCCGAGAAGCTTGGGCCTGAATATACACTTTTAATTAGCCGCATGACTGAACTAGAAGCTGCACTAAGCCAAATAGAAATTGGCCAATATGGTTACTGCTGTGACTGTGAAGAAAAAATATCAGCCAAATCACTTGAACTAGACCCCGCAACTCAACGGTGTACGAAGTGCGCATCATAAGCGCACTGTAAAACCATTATATAATTTGTTGTATAAAGCTAAATGATTGCCCTGGGTAGAGTATTATATCTTCCACTAAATACTGAGCCTCTTCTTGACTCATTTCTAGGCGTTTTATAAGGTTCACTTTTGCTTGTGGTAAAGTCCAGGCATGATAATGAATGCCTATATCCGATTCCATCATTGCAAGCATCAATGTTTTACCTTTATCAGACATATTCATATTGCTCGCCATTGCAGGTAAGTCTTGATAATCAGTCTGCCAATCAAGCCCTTCAATTAGCTTTTCACTCGATAAATATTGCGCTAAAAACGATTTTTGATGAGAAGTAGACATTTTACTATCGAATGTAACACGATCTAATACTTTTATTTTTTCATTTAAAAGAGTAACCCATTCCAACGGAGAATGTACTTCGCCACTAAAGTAATTAAGTTTGCTCTGATACCACTCTGTGCCATTTGGCAAGCCTCTTAAACCAATGCTACCTCTGGGCTTATAACTAGCTAAATAATCGTTAAAAGCCCTTATATGACTTTTAAACACTGGCTGAACATCATTATTGTCTATCGCACTCGATACATAGCTTTGTAATAATGTAAGTTCAATCTTATTTAGCTTTAAATTACTTTGTTTAGCACTGTCTAATGTGTCTTGGGTTGATTTAAGCCACGTAATAATACTATCCGGTGAGTTTTTTGAGCCTTCAAAAGCAAGCATGTTTTTCAATACATCTACTTGAGCTGGCCAATTAAAATAGCGCCCAGGAAATCGCTCCGCAATAACCAAATAGTTTACTTGCGCAATTTGATTAAGATTAAGCTCAATATCCATTAAGTTCTGATAAATAGTATGACGCTCTGCCAAATATGCATTTGAGAAAACCAATTGTTCTTTAGTGATTTTACCGGTTTTTTTAGAATCATCTTGTACAAGTGCCATGTTTAAAGTTTTTAAAGCAACTTGTGCCTCTTCAAATGACTCATAAGGTTGAGGCTGCTTTGAGCATGCCCCTAAAAAAAGACATAGTAATAATGAAAAAGAGAGCTTTTTATACATAGTAGTTCCAATAAAAAAAGCCCCAGAGGGGCTTTTTATAAGTTGCATTAGCTAATTAAAATTAAATTTTAACACCGTTGCGAGCGGCTTTATCTTTAATATATGTAGACCAACCTTTTGCAAACTTGCGTGTGCGAGGGTCATCCATAGCTTTAGTAATTGCAGCATATGCTTGCTTATACTTACCTTGGTAGTAATACGCTTCAGCTAAATCTGAGTAAATAGTACCCTTTTTATCAGAGCCAAGCTCTAATGCTTTGTTCAAACGAACAACAGCGGCACTAAATTTCTCAGATTGTAAAAGTAACGAACCAGCTTTACGGTAAAGTTCAGCGTCGTCATCAAATTTAGCAGCTTCTTCGTAGTACTTAGCAGCTTTTTCTAAATCTTTAGAGCGATGGTAGTTACTAGCAATCGCGCTAACATTCTGCTTTGTACGTTTTACTTTTTCTGCTTTAACGGCCTTTTCTAGCGTTACAGCTGCTCTAAAAGGGATCTCGTTTAAAGAGTAAAAGTTAGATAAGACTTTATATTCAACTTCATTTTCAAAGTAACCATTCTTGTAAGCAACTTCCATCGTTGCCAGGCCTTTAGAATAATCCTCGGTTTGTAGGTAATACTTACCTAAGCTAACCCAAGCTTTTTTATCATCAGGCCATACACGAACAATTTCTTCGCCAATTTTAACCATGTTTGCATAATCTTTAAGTTCAAAGTATGCACCCAGTTTTAATTGGTAAGGACCTTTATTAGGTTCTTTTTGAAGCTTTATTGCCTTATCTGCTGGTTCAAAAACATCACGAAATTGCTCTAACTGATAGTTAGCTTGAGCAATACGTGTATAAACCGTAGGATCTTCTTGACCGGTAAAGTCCATCCAAGCTACATACGCTTTTTTGGCCTCTTGATACTTTTCAGTACCGGCGTATAAATCACCTAACAGTTTTAGAGTTTGTTCTTGGTCAGCAAAGTTTAAAACATCAGGGGCAACTGCTTGTTTAGAATATTTAATTGCTTCGTCATACTTTTCTTTTTGAGCGTACATGCTACCTAAGTAACGATTTACGGTCGCTTTATCAAAGTCGTTCGAAGGTTCAATCTCTCTAAGCAAAACAATTGCTTCATCAACTTTTTCTTCGTTGTACAAATCAAATGCTTTAATTACTTTTTTACCAGTACGCTCGCCCATGATTTTAGTTTTTGCTTTCTTACGCTCTTCAATCTTTGCGTAATCTGGCGCCGCTAAAACAGATGCACTTAAAGTAGCACCAGTCACAGACATAAGAATTGCAAGAGCAGTTACTTTAGAAAAATTTCTCATTACTCGCCTCCTTAGTTGCCTTGGTTAAGTTTAAAGTCTAATTGAACTTGTAAACCTGGTTGTTTTTGTGGTTTTCCGTCAATGATCTTAGGACGGTACTTCCACTTACGCAGTGCACGTTTAGCTTCACGGTCAAAGATACGCTTCGGATCTGCGTCAATTACTTCAACGTCAGTTACTCCACCTAACTCATCAATTGTGAATGAAAGTTGTACCCAACCTTCTTTGCCATCACGTGCTGCTTGCGTTGGATATTTTGGTTCTATACGAACGATAGGTGTCGCATCACCATCTCGTCCAAATGCACCAGGACCACTTAGTCCACCAGCTGAACTACCAACATCAATGCTACCCATGTTAAATGACATAGCACCAGGGTTTGGATTATTATTTTCCGGCTGTGGCGGCTGCGGTTTAGGCGGCTGCTTTGGCGGTGGTGGAGGAGGAGGCGGTACACGCTTCCTCTCCTGCACCTTAGATTCAGGCGGATTCGTCATTATTTCGACTATGATCTGCTCTTTTTGTTCCGTATTACGGTCAGCCCCACCAGAGATGAGGAAGGCCATGAAGTAGAACAAGCCGAAAGTAACTGCCCCACCTGCAATCAGTGAAAACAGAAAACGAATCATTACTGATCTCCAGCTATTGAAATTCTCAGGTTATCACCCGTCGCTTTAATCTGGTCCATAACTTTAACCACTACGCCGTGTTTTGCTTCTTTGTCAGCCTGCAAAATTACAACTTCAGTAGGTTGTTCTGCTAATAAACTTTCGATTTTTGCTGAAATACGTTCAACATCAACCTGCTGTTTATCAATCCAGATCTCGCCGTTACTACGAATAGCAATAAAAATGTTAGCATTTTTTTGCTTAGTAGCTTGAGCCGCTTTAGGTTTATTGACCTCGATACCAGCCTCTTTAACGAACGATGTAGTTACGATAAAGAAAATAAGCATGATAAATACGATGTCAAGCATTGGCGTCATATCAACCGCTGCTTCTTCTTCTTCACGAAAACGTTGTTTACGTGCCATATTTAATTCTCTCTCTAGTGATGAGGCATACTATCAATAAGTTTGGCTTTCACCATTTTAGCTTTTGTCTCAAGACGTGAGCTAAAAAATACTCCAGATAGTGCCGCAACCATTCCAGCCATTGTTGGGATTGTTGCCATTGAAATACCTGATGCCATTAAACGTGCGTTACCCGTACCCTGGTTGGCCATGGTTTCAAAAACCGAGATCATACCAGTAACAGTACCAAGTAAGCCTATTAAAGGACAAACAGCTACTAATGTCTTAATCAACAACATACGCTGATCTAATTTTTCAGACGCTTCAGAAATCCATGCTTCACGGATTCTGTGTGCGTACCAAGACGTAGTGTCTTGGCGGGCATCCCACTTTGCTACAATTTCTTTCGCTGTGCGAGGAAACTCTGCAAGTAGAAACCAATAGCGCTCAATCATTAAAACCCACATCAGAAAGAGTGCTATCGCGACCACGTATAAAACCTGGCCGCCTGTGCCAACAAAATCCCTGATAGATTCCCATATCTCCATCAGGACTAGCATTAGGCTTTCTCCTTCTCCGCGTGAGTAGCAACGATACCCGCGCTTTGCTCATCAAGGATGTGTAATACCGACTTACTACGACCCGCTACTAGAGCATGAAGTAGAATTAGTGGTAATGCAGCAATTAGACCTAGCGCTGTAGTTACAAGTGCTAGAGAGATGTTACCTGCCATGATCTTCGGATCACCCGTACCGAACAATGTGATTGTTTGGAACGTTAAAATCATACCGATTACTGTACCTAGTAGGCCTAGTAACGGTGCGATTGCAGCAAGAATCTTAATTATATTGATACCAGCTTCGATGCGTGGCGTTTCACGTAGAATCGCTTCATCAAGTTTAAGCTCAAGGTTTTCAACATCTTGGTTCTTGTTGTCATGGTACACTTTAAGAATACGACCCAGTGGGTTGTTTGTATTCGGTGTAGCAACATTTTTAAGTTGGCTCTTAATCTTACCTGTAGTAAGTGTAAGGTCAACAAAACGGATTAGAGTAATTAGCATACCTAAAGCTAGTAAAGCTGTAATGATATAACCAACTACGCCACCTTGATGGAAGTATTCCATAAGGGTCGCTTTTTGAGTGTTGATACGTAAGATAGCGCCACGAGTCGGATCGATATAAACACCAGCGTAGTTATCTGGTGATGTATTTTCAAGAGCCGTGATACCGTCTAAGATATAACCGTCAGGTTGCTTACCTAGAGGCTGGATAGACTTAGTCTCTGGAGAGTAAATTAAGTAACCATCGTCTGTAACTAAGTTAAAGTTACCGATACGCGTTACTTTCTTCATTGACGGGTTACCATCAAGACCAGCAACTTCAGTTTCAAAAGTTGAAACTTTAGCTGATTCAGTCATTTCTGTTTGAAGTGAAATCCAAAGTTCTTCAAGTTCACGAACAGTTGGAAGTTCTTTAGCCGCAGCTAATGAACGTAAGATTTCAGCACGGCCTGGTTTCTCAGCACTAACTAGTGATGCTTCGATAGAACCGATAGCGTCTTGAGCTGCACGACGTACAACACCAAACATCTCACCTAAAGTACCTTGGGCACTTTGAAGAGCAGCTTCTTTTTCTGCTAACGTATTTTCATTTTGTGCATATTGCTTAGTTAAGCGTTCACCACGAGACTTCTCAGAAGCAAGTTGGCTTTTAGCTTTATTAAGTAAAGATTGCTTGTCAGCACGATCTGATAAGAACTCTTGCTCACGCTTCTTATCGATTTTACCTTCAGAGATACGCTCTTGCTTTACTTGCTCAAGAATTTTATCTAGAGCTCCAGTATTTGCATGTGCATTTAACGCGGTACCTGCAGAAACAGTTAGTACTGCGGCAACAGCAAAACCTTTAAATAGTTTCTTCATTATTGATTACTCCGCGCCAAAGATAGGTAGTTTAACAAGTTCTAATGTCGCTTGCTTACGCGCCATACGAATAACTTCTTTAACAGGTTTTAGGTATTCTTCACCTAACTCTTTCCACTGTTTAGTGTTGTTATCCCACACCCAAGCATGTTTCAAGTCAAAAGACTGAGCAACGTAAGTGATACGACCTAACTGGCCGATATCAACGTTAATGCTCTTGCCATCAACTTCTAATGTACCTTGTGAAGCAGATACAAGAGAGCTGTATGCTGTTTCAATAGTGTAAGCTTCAAGTACTTGACGGAATTTTTCAGACGTCGTTACAGACGCAGAAACCATGATTTCACGTAGTCTTTCAACACGTCCTAAACGCGTTTCTAGATTAAATGGAACGTCCGCTTTGATGAATTGCTCAAGCGTATCGATCATGCGATACATCAAAGGCACAACGTTTTGTTTCGTGTTATCAATCGTAGCGATTTGACGATCAAACGACTCAATAGACGCGTTTTGGCTATCAACCAAGCGCGACACGTGATCGTTATACACTTTCATAAGTTCAGTCTCATCAACAACGCTACGGTACTCAGCGATTAGCTCCTGAGTTTGACCATATACATTGTCAATTTTAGTTTGAGACTTAACCGCAGCCTTTTGAATTTGTTGACCTGCTTTTTGCACGTCATTCAAAGGATCTGCAATCACATTGCTGCTTGCAAATGCAAATGCGCCAACCAACGCAGTTGCTACAAGACTCTTTCTGATTTTAACAGACATAGTTCCCAACCAATTAAGTAATGTTACTTTTATAATTTAATTATCCTCCGAAGAGAACAACCCTGATATCTTTTAATAGATATCAACCTTCCAATAATGCTAAATGCAATTAGCGCTGTCAACTTGATGTTTACTAATCTCAGTAAATAAATAGCTAAGTTAATGCTTAAACAAAAGTACCAGCCCACAACAGTTAACATTATTGCAACGAAGCTTTTTCTTAATATTTCTATTAAAGCCTTTTAAGGGGTGTATTTATTCGCATTGCACTGACATAAAACAACATTATTGCAACATTTAGCCAAAGCTGAATTCGCACTGAAAAAAAACAAAAAAAAATATAAGTGGATATAATAAAAGTTATTTTTTAAACGATTTTATCGTATTTTACCTCTTCTGTTACACTTCATCTGAAAAAACAAACCATCTGTCGCACAAAAAAACAACACTGGATAATCTCTATTAACGAAACTCCCCCACTTTAAACACGTAATTTCAAAAGCTGTTTAAAACGTGTTTCCCACTAATAGTAATAATAGCCTTACATATATGAGTTTTTAGCAAGCCAAAGCTGGGCCTGCTACCAATCAGGATTAAAATTTATTCTATCTAGGGCAATTCAATCGCGGCGTTAGGTTTGCAACCTAGCGGGCTTAATAAAAGCCTTAGAACGAATATACAGGCAGCGCATATTCGCTATTGTTAAAGTGATCTTTAATACTATTTAACAATTAAATTTATGCAGTAATACCAATCCCATTAAGTATCTGATCTAAATTTTACGCCGAAAAAATAATTCAGTTCTAGGGGTAAATTGATGTAAATGGTTGTTCCCTTTGCGAAATTTACAACAAAGAAATGGGTTGTTTTAGCAAGTAAAATAGATCAGCTATTTATTGGAGTTGGTATTATATCAAAATTTACGCGTATCGATATTCTGCTGCGGTTTTATATAAGTAGTATCAGATCAGTTGGATAAATTATGAGGAGTGTTTTAAAAACGCTAGAGAATGATTTGATTCGTTGGATTATGCAGATAGTTAATTTTTTACATTTCTAAACATAAAAGGTTTAAGCAGATATTAAATAGGATTTAAATTAAGGTGTTAAGTAATTTGTGGATAGATATGTTAAAAGAGGGAATTATGGTGAAACAGAAACTGCTTCACCACGATGAACTAGAGTTCACATAATAAATTATGCTGCTTCTACGTTCTCAGCTTCAGGGCCTTTTTGACCTTGTTTGATGCTGAATGTCACTGCTTGACCTTCGCTAAGAGTGCGAAAACCAGAACCAGTGATTGCGCTGAAATGTACAAACACGTCAGGACCATTTTCTTGTTCAATGAAACCAAAGCCTTTAGCTTCGTTGAAAAACTTTACTTTACCAGTAACCGACATACTAAATTTTCCTGTAAGTCAATAATTAAAATTCAGCCATATTATTATGGCAATATCCTCCCTGAGTCAATGCTCAAAAATATGGAGGTACAGTACAGGAACAAGTAATAACCTAACCGGTAACCTTAAACGCAGCACAATATCCGTAAATTCAATACATAAAACTCAAAGCAAGGTAAGATTAACACATTATTTTTTTTTTCGCTCTATTAATTGGGAATTTTTTATTAAAAATATATATTTGTTTTAAACCGCCTTTAACTGACTAATTTACAAGCAAAAACTATAAAGTATTATTGTAATATATATTGCTATAAGTGTATGAAAAAGCCCCCTACAACCGCCATATTACCAAAGTGACACTCTTATAATACCAATAACAGAAACATAAAAGCCGCATTAAAAATTTATGCGGCTTTTAGTTTGAATATATATTATTAACTATTTAACAAACCAATCAATAGTATCTTCCGCTTTTATAGGCACAACCTCAGAGTCGCCTAGAGTATAGCTTGCTGGTACTTTCCACGGTTTCCTTTCTAATGTAACTGTATCGGTATTACGTGGCAGCTCATAAAAGTCAGGTCCAAAGTGGCTTGCAAACCCTTCAAGCATATCTAATGCCCCAGCATCTTCAAATGCTTCCGCGTACAACTCAATAGCGGCATGAGCCGTATAGGCTCCAGCACAACCGCAAGCAGCTTCTTTTTTGTCTTTATAATGTGGTGCAGAATCAGTTCCTAAAAAGAACTTTTTATTTCCACTAATAGCTGCAGCCATCAATGCTTGCTGATGAATATTGCGTTTCAATATAGGTAGGCAGTAATAATGTGGGCGAATTCCACCCGCTAGCATATGATTACGATTATAAAGTAAATGATGAGCTGTAATTGTTGCAGCTACATTGCTTGGCGCATTAACCACAAACTCAACTGCATCTTTGGTTGTGATATGTTCGAGTACAATTTTAAGTTCAGGAAAATCATTTACTACATCCCCTAAAATAGTCTCTAAAAAAACTTTTTCGCGGTCAAAAATATCAATAGATGAATCGGTTACTTCTCCATGCACTAGCAACAACATACCAACTTCTTGCATTGCTTTTAAAACAGGGTAAATATTTTTTACTGACGTGACACCTGAATCGGAGTTTGTTGTAGCGCCAGCAGGGTATAGTTTTGCTGCAACTATTTTGCCTGTTGCTTTTGCTTTTTTTATTTCGTCCGCCGTTGTTTGTTCTGTAAGGTATAGCACCATTAAAGGCTCAAAACTACCTTGTGGTTTAGCAGCCATAATTCTTTCTCTGTATGCTAATGCCGTATTTGTACAAGTTGCAGGCGGCACCAAATTAGGCATAATTATTGCTCTACCCATATAACGACTAATATCACGTACAGTATCTTTTAATTGATCGCCATCACGTAAATGTACGTGCCAATCATCGGGGCGAGTTATTGTTAATGTTGTTGCTGAGTTTGAAGTTGTATTAGTCATTACTTTGTTCCACGGCTGAATTTATTCGATCATAGGCATATGATGTTTTCGAGTAAAGATTTTATTAAAAATAATATTTTATATTGATGACACTGCCGAGGTATGTAATTAAAGCGCAATGAGCTAATTCAACTGTATTACCTTATTGCAATAATTTACAATCGCCTAAAGCTAATTATCATGGTTTTTAACTAAAAATTAAAACCACTCATCGCTTTATTTTGTACAAAAATACGAGATTACGTTAACTTAATCCTGTATTTAAAAATAAAAAGAATAATATAAATTGCCTATGTCTTACAAAATTGATGCTACTAGAGCACTTGAAATAAAAACTGATCAATTGAGTATTATAAATCAGTTCTCATCTAGCTTATTACAACTCGATACACTAGAAGAGTTATTTGAGTATGTTACAACGCATGTTGTAAACCGTTTAGGATTTGTTGATTGTGTTATATATCTTGCTGACAATAAAGCAAATACATTAAACCAAGTTGCATCAATGGGTATTGCTCACGCGCGTGACAAATATCAAGCAGAACGCAAAATAATACGTTTTAGTGAAGGTATTACTGGTGCTGTAGCAACAACTGGTAAAGCGGTGATTATTGATGATGTAACAAAAGACAGTCGCTATATCGCTGATGAACGCCCTGCTCAATCCGAACTATGTGTCCCACTGATATATAAAAAACAGGTTTTGGGTGTTATTGATTGTGAGCATCCTATCAAGGGTTATTTTACCAATGCGCATCTTGAAATACTGACAACCGTTGCTCACTTACTCAGTGCAAAAATCAACCAAGTAAATACGGTAAACAGCTTACAGAAAACTGTTGAACAACTTAATAATGCACAAAAATTAGAAAATAGCTTATTGCAAATAGCCAATTTAACCTATAAAGCTAACGACTTAGATACGTTTTTTGAAGCCCTTCATTCAATTATCAATAATTTACTTCTCGCTGATAATTTTTTTATTGCTCTATACGACAAAAAAATAGATATACTCGATCTCGTTTATATAGTCGAAGAAGGCATAAATTCCAAAACCCATCAAAAAATATCTAAAGAACAGCTAAAAGACACAGCCTCGTATTATTTACTGCAAACAGAGCAAACCTTATTACTCGATAAAGACGCGTTTCAAAGTCACATTAATAACGGTGATTTTAAAATGGTGGGTAGGCAGTCTGAGTCTTGGTTAGGCGTTCCATTTAAAACAAGTGATCATATTAGTGGTGTTATTGTCGTACAAAGTTACGATAAAACGCAGCATTACAACGAACACGATAGCACCCTTCTCACCTATGTGAGTCGCCAAATAAGTATGGCTATAGATAGGCAGTTAGCCCGACAGGAGCTTGAGCATAAAGCATTACATGACGAGCTTACAGGCCTTGCTAACCGCTCATTACTTATTGAGAGAATAAAACATGCTATTTTGTGTTTAACACATGCAAAAAAAAGCACTAGCCATGCATTGTTGTATCTAGACTTTGACCGTTTTAAAAGTATTAATGATTCGCTTGGGCATGAAGTAGGCGATCATTTCCTTATAAAAATATGCGACCTGATTAAAAGCACAGTAAGAAGCACAGATACATTTGCACGTTTAGGCGGTGATGAATTTGCTATTTTCATGGAAAATATCACGCATAAAAACCAAGTTAATGAAGCTTTAAACAGAATTAAAGACGTATTAGCAAAACCTCTTAATGTAGATAGCCACCTACTTCAAGCCTCTACTAGTATTGGTGTTGCCTATACCGATAACATAAATGATAAAGCTTATATATTACTGCAACAAGCTGATGCTGCTATGTACGAAGCTAAATCGACTGGACGTGGTCAGGTTAAGTTTTTTAACAACGCGATGCGTAAAAAACTTAAAACTCATGCCGATATTGAAAACGACCTACAACACGGTATCGAACACAACGAGTTTGAGCTCTATTTTCAACCCATTTTTACAATAACCACAAGTGAAATTATCGGATTTGAAGCGCTTGTGCGATGGCATCACCCCAAAAAGGGTTTCGTATCACCAAATGATTTTATATCGATAGCTGAAACTACAGGGCAAATTATAAATCTTGATTTACATTTGCTTGATTTAGCCGCTCAGCAGATTTCAAATTGGCACCAACAAGGTCATCGCTTCTTAAAAGTAACGGTCAATGTGTCGTCACGACATTTTGCAAGCCTCGATTTTGTAGCGCAAATACACTCTATTTATAATAAGTATCAATTACCTCTAGGTTCTTTGTGCTTAGAAATTACCGAGTCAGGCTTAATAGAAAATCTAGAACTCGCCACCCAAATAATCGAGGGGCTATCACCTCTAAAAGTAAAGTTATGCCTTGACGATTTTGGAACAGGTTACTCAGCACTCGGCTACTTACACCAATTGCCTATTCATATTTTAAAAATAGATAAAAGCTTTATTGATCACTTACAAGATTCCACGAACCCTCTAGTTGAAGCTATTTTATCACTTGCCCAATCGTTAAAGCTTGAAGTGGTTGCTGAGGGAATAGAAACACCTGAACAATTAGCTATTTTACAATCAACCGCATGCGATTACGGACAAGGCTTTTTAAAGTCAAAACCGGTTATAGCCAAAGAAGCCATATTACTTATTAATAAGCCCTTGTAAAAAAGCCCTTATATAAAAGCCCTTATATAAAAGCCAGCGAGTAGGTCGCTGGCTCAGGTATTACGTATATAATTTTTATTGATCTAAACTAAAATCATGTAAAAGCTATTTTAGTTTTCCACGTGATTTTTACTACCTTAAGCATATAACTAAGTACTTATACTACCTTAAGCATATAACTAAGTACTTACCCTGCTATTTCTCAAACCTAGTTTTAAAATCACAATCTAAAGTAATTTATCCGTAACACCCTCACCTCTTAATTATCTATACAGTCGACATTTACGCCGAGATTAAACATATCGCAATTAATAAACTTAAAAATACAACATGAAGCAAACTCATCTAAAACTTATCAAACCAGTTTTTAAATGACTTTTATCATTAATAATTCTAATATTTTCACGATTCGTAGCAATAAACTGTAATAAACCGCAAAACTTTAGCCATCTAGACGTTGAAACGTTTTTTGTATAGGCGTAGTATGTAATTAATCTGAGCTGAACTCACTTTCCACATGAGAATTTTTAAAGATGATTGGTATTAAACATTTAAAAACCATAGCAACCCTAAAAGAAACAGGATCTTTGGTTAATACGGCACGAGAGTTATTTTTAACACAGTCTGCTTTATCTCATCAAATCAAAGACTTAGAGAATAAATTAGATTGCCAATTATTCGAGCGTAAAACTCAACCTGTACGCTTTACCCCTCAAGGAATGTTATTACTTGAATTAGCTCACGAAATACTGCCAAAAATGGAAGCGACTAAATGCCGTTTGAAAGAAAGCTTAAATCAGCCTATATCTCAACTGCGTTTAAGTGTGGAGTGCCATGCATGTTTTCATTGGTTATTGCCTACTATTAAAGAATTTAATAACTTTTGGCCTGATATAAAAATTGATTACGAGCGCGGCTTTAGTTACGACGCAATTCCTGATTTATTAAATGACGAGCTCGATTTAGTTTTAACATCAGACATACGTGAACCCGATACATTAGAATACGCACACTTATTTGATTTTAAATTAAAGCTGATTGTGGCACCGGATCATGAACTTGCTAAAAAAGCGTATGTAACAGCGCTTGATTTAAAAAACGAAACCATTATTTCATACCCTATCCCGCGTGAACGCCAAGATATATTTAAGCATTTCATTCAAAATGCACGTTTTGACGGTACGTTAAAAACGGTTGACCAAGGATTACTTATTTTTCAACTAGTAAGTGCCGGCATGGGCGTTGCCGCTTTACCTGATTGGCTAGTTACACCTTACGAGAGCCAAGGCCTAATAAAGTCAATTCCTTTGGGCGCTCTTGGCCTTACTCGTCCTATGTATTTAGCGATGAAAAAAGACATGAAAGATAACCCTGTTTATCGTCACTTTTTAAATACGTGTAAGTTAAATAACGGTCGATAATCATCAATATAATGAGTAATATCGCTGTAATTAACTCTACAGCGTTTAACTCTTATGTTTGTTATTAAAAAATTGATTGGTGGCTTGCTAATGCCACTGCCCCTATTTGGTTTATTTACGTGCCTGATGCTACTACTTGCATTTAAAGGTCGTAAATCCGCTCTCTTCTTATCTACTTTAAGCTTAATTGTATTACTTGCATTGAGCACACCCTTTATCGCCAATTTAATTATCCACAATAACGAACCTACGTCGCTTGCATTTAATGCCTCAAAGCATTCTAAAATAGACAAAATAGTCGTACTCGGTTGCGATATAAACCCAAATCCTGCACTCAGTGCTAATAATCAATTAGGTAATTGTGCACTAACGCGCTTAGTAGAAGGTGTAAAACTAGCAAAGCACTATCCTAATGCAGAACTTATCGTTTCAGGAGGAGGTTACCAAAATACCACTAATAGCGGGCTTATGTATCAAACGGCAATTAGTATAGGAATTAATAAAAATCGTATACTCCAAAATCCAAAAGCGATGGATACCGCAGCAGAAGCTAAATTATTAGCACCTAAATTAGTTGATTTTAAAGTCGCGCTAGTAACATCTGTGCTGCACATGCCCCGCGCCAAAGACTTATTTAATGCTCAAGGTATTGAAGTAATAACCGCCGCCACTGATTACCATAACTTTGCTGTATTACCGTGGCATAAACAATTTATACCTAATGCTCAGGCTTTGTTGGTAGTAACGCAGTACGCTCATGAAGTAATTGGAAATGCATGGATCACAGTGCGCCGCTGGGCAAACCCAGAAGCGCTTTAGCTTATTCACTAAGAAACAGAGACTACTAAACAGGGTTGTCTATATCTATAAACGTGACGTCAAAGCCATATTCTTGGGCAAGTAACTCGCCCAAGGCTTTAATACCATAGCGCTCAGTTGCATGATGCCCTGCTGCAAAAAAATCAATATTTTGCTCACGAGAACTATGAATCGTTTGCTCCGATGCCTCACCCGTTAAATACGCATCAATGCCTTGCTCTGCAGCTAAGTCAATATAGCCTTGCCCACCACCAGTACACAGTGCAATGGTTTCAATTTTAGCTAAGCGCACGAGGCTTGTAAGTGGTGTTCGGTTAAGCACTTTTGCAATTTTATCTGCAAACGCTTCACCACTTAATGGTGTTTTTAAACGCCCTTTCATTGCTACGCTATTTGAAGTTGGCTCTAGTCCTGTTTCAATTTCAATATCTAATAGCTTTGCAAGTTGCGCGTTATTGCCAACTGTTAGGTGAATATCAAGTGGTAGGTGATATCCAAATAAATTAATATCATTTGCTAGTAACGCAGCTATACGACGCTTTTTCATTCCCGTTATAGGTTGGGATTCTCCCTTCCAAAAAAAGCCATGATGAACCAAAATAGCATCAGCTTGTTGCTCAATAGCGGCATCTATTAATGCTTGGCTAGCAGTTACACCCGTCACAATTTTTTTAATTTCGTTTTTACCTTCGACTTGTAAGCCATTTGGGCAAAAATCTTTAATTAAATGCGGTTTTAAAATGTCATTTAGGAGTTGGTTAAATTCTCTACGCTGCATATAACTTACCTTACTTAACACTGAATTTTGTGCAAATTTTGGCGTTTATACGCTTAAAATGGAAGGAAAATCGCAAAAAATTGAAAAACTGTTTTAAAATAGGTATAAATACGGCTTCTTTATCTGTGTTCACAACGTATAGGGTCTCTGATGAGCAAACTAGACAAAACAGAAGTGTTATCTGCCTTTGAAGCAGCGTACGAAACTGCCAATGGTAAAAAACCTGAAATCACAACCAAACCTGGTTGGTACAGCATTGATGGCGGTAAAAATTTACGCCTAGCTGACGTAGCAGAGCTTACTAAAAAGTTAAACTCTGGCAAAACAACTAAAACGAAAAAAACAAAAGCGGCTGCGTCTGTTAAAACACAGAAAAAAGCACCATTCACTGTTGTTACCGAAAACGAAGAAGGTTACACAGCAGAAGAGCTTTGGATTGTAATTTTAGCGCGTAAAGATCATGACTGTCGCTTACCGCGCGGTGTTGTTTAATCAACATTTATGATTTTTAAAAGAAACCGCGTTAAGCGGTTTTTTTATATCTGTTATTTGCCAAAAACATAAAGCTTTATAAGTCGTGTAAGGCTAAAAAAGCGGCTATGTAGCCGCTTTCAAAAGATCAAAATAAATTACAGTTTTTCGAAGTAAAGTGGTTCGCGCTCTTTTTTACCTACTTCATTCATTGTTTCGGCATTGAATAAGCGACCATTGATCATGGTGTAATCTACTTTATCCGAATCTCGAATGTTTTTAAGCGGATCGCCATCTATAACCATTAAATCAGCAAGCTTGCCAACTTCAAGTGAGCCTACGTTTTTATCAAGACCTAAATACTTAGCCGGATCGAGTGTTGATGCACGTATAGCCTCAAGCGGTGTCATTCCGCCTTGTGCAAACATCCACATCTCCCAGTGTGCACCTAAGCCTTCACGCTGACCGTGAGCACCTAAGTTAACTAATACACCTAGGTCTTGCAGCTCAGCAGCAACGCGTGCGTTATTAAAGTGATTATAGTGATGATCGGGCGCTTTAATGCGTCGCATAGAGCGTGGTAATAGCTGGTTTTTAGGCACAAATTTACTTAAACGCGGATGATTCCACACATCAGTTTTATCGTACCAGTAGTTCTCACCCCAAATGCCACTACAAGTGTTGGTGTATAGCCAACATCACTTTGCGACCATAACTGCTTTATATCGTCGTATATGTGCTCTACAGGGATTGAATGCTCGATACCTGTGTGCCCATCCACAATCATACTTAAGTTATGTTGTAATAATGAGCCGCCTTCAGGGACAACCATCATTTCAAGCATCCGGCCTGCTTCGATAACTTGTTGGCGCTGCTCACGGCGAGGCTGGTTATACGACTTAACACTAAACGCACCTACTTTTTTAAGGCGCTCTAAATGAAATTTTGCATCGTCTAACGAGTCAATATGCGAAGTATAACCTGGCATATTTGCTCCGTATAAAATAGTGCCGGTTGAGAAAATACGCGGGCCAACAATCATGCCTGCTTTTTGCATTTCGCTTGCGGTAAATATTTCAGAAGTATCGTTTGATGGGTCGTGAATTGTAGTTACACCCAGCGCTAAACCTGCAAAGTTTTTCCAGTTTTGCTCAGGTATAATTTCGTCACTTGCTTGCGAGCCATGTGCATGAGCATCAACAATACCAGGCATAATAGTTTTGCCTGTTACATCAATAACCTCAGCGCCTTTAGGAATGCTTATATCGCTGGCTGTACCAATTGCTTTAATATGCTTGCCATCAGTAATGATTACACCATTTTCAATAACCTTTTCGCCATCCATAGTTATAATTTTTGCACCAGTAAGCGCAATCATACCTTTAGGCTCAGCCATTTTTTTACTAAAACCGATGTTATCGCCACTTTTTACTTTAAAGTCGGCATCTTCGGCTTTATTAATAGCAAACATGCCATCAAGGCTTGCATGATAAAGCTCTGCACCTAATGTCCAGTAAAGCGTGTTGCTTTTAGCACTCCAGCTAATATTTTCACCCGCACGTACCGATAGTTGCTCTATTGGAAATTGACTATCTTTAGGCCCAATATTAATTGTTTTACCACTTTGAACAAACGGCGTTACAAATACTTTAAATCGCTCAGCAAACGCTAGGTATTTACCATCTGGCGATACTCTAAATTCAGTCGCATGCTCTGACTCGTATAATTTGCGAACTTTTTTACTTTCAAGCTCAACCACACTTAGCGTTGGCTTTGGCCAAGGACTCATTATAAAAACGCGATCGTTTGCATCACCAAATTGAGGCTGGTAACCACTTTTTGAAATCAGCTCACTTTTCCCGCCTTTACTACTTACGCTATAAACCCCCGGATTAAGTGACCACTTAGGGTTTAATATACTACCACCGGTCGCTTTTCGATAAACAACCGTTTTACCATTTGGACTAAACGTAGGCTCTACGTACTTACCTGGCTCTTTTGTAATTGTATCGCCACGACCACTGCGCGCAGACACCACACGCACTGAGCCTTGCTTGTTATCATCCCATGTGGTGTAAACTATTTTTTTACCGTCGCGAGAGTACTGCGGGAATAATTCGTAATGATCAGTTTGCTTTGTTAAACGCTTAATTTTACCCGATTCTAAATCGCGTTTATAAATGTGCCCAAGTGCTTCAAAAATAGCCGTTTCGCCATCGGGGCTTACTTGCACGTTACGCAGCATTTTTACATCAAACTCATCAGTATCTAAGTTTTGTGTAAAGCGCACCGCTTTTTGAATTTTTTTAGTCGTTTGCACTTTAAAAGGAATGGTTTTTACAGATTTGTCTGCAACATCTAGCTTGTGAATTGTACCACCAGCCCAAAATACCAATTCTTCGTTATCGGGTGTCCATGCAATGGTTGGGTAAACCCCGTGAATAGCCCATGTTTCTTGCATGTCTCGCTCAAGTTTATCGAAAAGCTTAGTGTGCTCACCACTAGTTAAGTCGTATAAATACAAGCTTGTTTGAAAGTCATCACGCTTTATATACGCCAATTTTTTTCCATCTGGCGACGGCGTAGGCCTAATAGCACCGCCCATCGTATCTATTACCGTTTCAATTTCACCCGTTTCACGGTCGTAGCGCTTAATTTTATAAATACCCGCTACAGAATCTTTTGAGTAATGAAATGTTTTACCGGGTGTTGCATCATGCGAAAAATAAACATAACGACCATCAGGAGAAAACATAGGCTCACCTAAATCTTTTTGATCGTTCTCTCGTTTTGTAAGCTGTACACCCTTGCCGCCCGCTTTGTGATATAGCCACACTTCACCCGCACCGAGTGAACGACTCGCCGTAAAGTGCTTACGTGCAACTAAGTAGTCGCCATCAGGGCTCCATGCAGGACTATTTAGCAATCGGAAGGTTTCGTCAGTAACAGCGTGTTGATTTTCGCCATCTAAGTCCATTGTCCAAATATTATCGCCGCCACCTTGATCTGACGTAAACGCAATACTTTTACCATTGGGACTAAAGCGAGGCTGCATTTGCCATGCAATATCAGAGGTGAGTTTTGTTGCTGTACCGCCACTCATTGGCATAGTGTAAATATCGCCAAGTAAGTCAAATACCACTGTTTTACCATCTGGGCTTACATCGATATTCATCCATGTACCTTGCTCAACACTTATTGCAGCGTCAACAAATTGCCCTTTAGGTGAATCTACTTGCCATTTTTGTTCTTCTTTTTCAGCGGCATTCACTTGCCCTATCGCTAGTGACACTGAAAGCGCCAATACTGTATGAAGCATTTTTTTCATGCGTTTCTCGCTTGTTTTGTTGCAGTAAAAACTATTTTACATGATTGCAACAAAAACAAACGCAACTTGCCAGCGTTATATGATAAAGCGCGGTTTATATAGGTTTAATGCCAGACAATAGGGTCAAATTGATAGTAATTAACCAACATACTATAAATTTCAGGATCGTACCGGCGCAGCTGTGCAGGCTTTTCCAAAAAAGTTTCGGTTATAACAGCAAAAAACTCAGCTTCATTAGTCGCACCGTAACTGTGAATAACGTGCGGCATGCTATAGGCAACATGACTTTTTAACTGAGTAAACGCGCGGCTAAATATTCGGCCCCACTCAGCGTAATCTGCTGAGCTTTTTAAAATGGGTGTGCCTGTCGTTTTACCTGTTTCTTGATCAAGTTGGTGCGCAAACTCATGAAAAACTAAATTATGTCCATCGCTTGGTAAACGATTACCCTCAAGCACATCATGCCAACTGAGTACAAGTGTGCCACCAGGCCATGATTCGCCTAACCTTACTGTATTATGGTAACTAACAAGTCCTGCACTATCGCGGGTTGATTGCGGTGCATAATAAGCACTTGGGTACAATAAAATTTCTTTTACATTTTTATATAACGGCCACGGTTTGTTGAGCACTAATACACACGCATCAGCCGCTACAATTAGCTTCATTGCGGGTGTTAGTTTTAAGCCATCACAACCCACAAAGCGTTTTTCGTTTAAAAACCACGTTATGTGTCGCTCTAACTTTTCTCTGTCGGCATCGGTCATTTTTTTATAGATTGGCATACAACGCAGTAAAATATCTTTTTCCTGTGAATTTAAAGCAAAGTCTTTATATTTACTGCGCCATAATCGATTTTGAATTGATGGCCAACGCCAGAAAATCACCACAAAAAGAATTAAAATAAAGATTAACAGTCCATTTATCATGGGGATTTCCTGAGCTAATGTATGATATATAAATATGTCCAGCACGCGTGCTTTTCAACTATATAAAGTTATGTATTTGAATATAAAGTAATTCACATCGTATTGCTTATAGATTACTTGTAAATTTTTTACTGCTTTGCACTGCCACTAAATGATGTATTTAAAGTGAACCTCTGCAAAAGGTGTCAAACGTACCCTGCAAAATGTTTATAAATTTTGCTACGTGCAAACCATCCATTAATGAGTGATGTACATCAATAGCTAAAGGCATTGTGCCTGTGTGTTTATCAAACTGTCCAAATACGAATTTAGGAATGCCTAAACTCTCCCCTTCACTAAATGCATGCGAAAACGCACTAAAATTTAGCCACGGCAAAACAGATATATGAATTAAATCGGCCTGCCCTTCTGTTTGAGCAAAGGCATCTGAGAATAACGGCTGTAATTTCGCTTTTTTACTTACGGCATTTGCATGGCTTGCAAACTCTTTAAACTCACGTGTGCTATTAAAATAACTAAAAACAAACGTATCGTTTTCAGATAGTTCAACCACACTTGCGCGAACACTGCTAAGTAGCCATGGCTTACTATCTATAATACGTAGCATTATTGAATCTACCTTATGGCACGCTTTTAAGGTGCAATATACATACGCTTGAAAAAAAGAAAGTTGATTGGTTTTGCAATAGTCGTACAGTGCTTGAGCATCTAAACGCACACACACATTAAAATAAGGCTGAGAAAAGTGTTTAAATAATTCAAAGTGTTGCTTTCTAGGCCAGTTATCTAAATCGATAGGCTGCAGGAGAGAAGTTGAGGGAGTCATAATTTGCCGCACAAAATTAAAAATAAAGTGTACCGCTGTTCAATAATAATTGCATTAGGGTCTGTTGATCTTTCAAGGTTAAATTTGCAAAGATCAACACACATTAACTTACAGATAAACAAAAGGTGTGCAATTGCACACCTTTATTGTATTTTAGCTTAAATTTATAGACCGTTTTTAATGATCTCTTGCGCTAACTCATCAGCAATTAAATGCGTTGATTTTTGCTCTTTTTCGCTGCGGGCAAAGATTTCAGTTAACGTATTAAAAATACCTTCAACATGTTTATTAGACGCTGCTGCACTGTAACCTTCTGGCGCTGTTTCGTAATAAACATTAATAATACCACCGGCGTTAATTACGTAATCTGGTGCATATAAAATACCTTTTTCACGAATAACTTCACCGTGACGAGATTCACTCAGCTGATTATTAGCACAGCCTGCAATAATAGTCGCTTTTAAACGCGGTATCGTTAAGTCGTTAACCGTTGCACCTAATGCACATGGTGCATAAACATCAACGTTTAAGTCGTAAATGTCATCAATACCAACTGCAGTGGCGCCAAACTCATTAACTACACGGTCAATTGCTGCTTGGTTAATATCAGTTACAAACAGTTCAGCACCCGCATCATGTAAATGTTTACATAAACCATAAGCAACAGCACCTAAACCTTGAACAGCTACTTTAACACCTGCAAAGTCTTGGTGGCCACGTTGATGTTGTAACGCGGCTTTAATTCCTAAAAACGTACCGTAGGCTGTAAATGGTGATGGATTTCCACTTTTACCCTCAAGACCCAGTACGTAATTAGTTTCTTTATTCATAATAGCGACATCAGCACATGTGATGTTTACATCTTCTGCTGAGTAATAGCTGCCATTTAATCGCTCTAATTGACGACCAAATGCACGGAATAATTGCTCAGATTTAATCTCTTTTGCATTACCAATAATAACAGATTTACCGCCACCAAATGGTAGGCGCGCTACTGCATTTTTATACGTCATGCCTTTTGATAAACGTAGCACGTCGTAAACGGCATCTTCGTCGTTCGCATAATCCCACATTCTACATCCGCCAACAGCAGGACCTAGGTTGGTATTATGTACAGCAATAATTGCTTTTAAACCCGACTCTTCATCAGAACAAAAAACCACCTGTTCATGGTTATCAAATTCAACTCGATTAAACACAGCCACTTAAAATACTCCGAAATAGTTAACCCGTGAGAGGGTATACGCGCTGGAAATTGCCGAGACTTTATCACTTCATATTCGAGTTCGCTACACTCACAGATGATAAAACCGATGAAAACATGACTCTTAGATTAAATAATCAAATTGAAAGCTTTATACAGATAAAAACCCCATAAAATTATCATTAGGCAGTTTTAAAAACTAAAAATATAAAAACCACACTAACTTACGTTTACGTGAACGTAACGTCGTTACTATATGTAAAGTTTAATATACAAGTACTAACTGCCCGCTAAGCGCTATACTCTATAGGTTTAAAGTAAAAAATGGCGATTATTACCAACTGGTCAGATGTGCAAACCTGATCATAGCTATATCTAAAAAACAAAAAAGCGAGCACTAGGCTCGCTTTTAACAACACAATTTAGGTTATTTTAGTTTGCTATCAAGCTCTTCAATTTTAGCTTTCCAGGTTGCAGGACCTTGTGTATGCGCATTAGCGCCTTCACTGTCTACTGCAACGGTCACTGGCATATCTTCAACTTCAAATTCATAAATAGCTTCCATACCTAAATCTTCAAAAGCAACTACGCGTGCTTTTTTAATCGCTTTAGATACTAAGTAAGCTGCACCACCTACCGCCATTAAATAAACAGATTTATGCTCTTTAATAGATTCAACTGTTGCAGGGCCACGTTCAGCTTTACCAATCATGCCTACAATGCCTGTTTTTTCTAGCATCATATCGGTAAATTTATCCATACGAGTGGCTGTTGTAGGGCCTGCAGGACCTACTGCTTCATCGCGTACCGCATCAACAGGGCCTACGTAGTAAATAAACTTATTATCAAAGTCTACGCCTTTTGGTAAACCTTCACCTGAGTTGATCATATCTTGCAGGCGTTTATGCGCTGCATCACGACCCGTTAAAATAGTGCCTGAAAGTAAAACGGTTTCACCCATTTTCCATTCTTGAACATCTTGTTTAGTCAGTGTATTTAAGTCAACACGGCGAGTGCCTTCGCCTACTTCAAATGTTACTTGTGGCCAATCTTCTAGTTTAGGCGCTTTTAAATTCGCAGGGCCAGAACCGTCAAGCGTAAAATGTACATGGCGAGTTGCCGCGCAATTTGGGATCATTACTACAGGTTTTGAAGCAGCATGCGTTGGAGCCGTTTTAATTTTAACATCAACAACCGTTGTTAAACCGCCTAAGCCTTGTGCGCCAATGCCTAACTTATTAGCACGGTCAAAAATTTCTAAACGTAGTTTTTCTTCAGTCGTTTCTGCGCCGCGCTCCATTAATTCATGGATATCAACCGGGTCCATTAACGACTCTTTAGCCATCACTGCCGCTTTTTCAGCAGTACCACCAATACCTATACCTAGCATGCCTGGCGGACACCAACCAGCACCCATTGTTGGTAATGTTTTTTCTACCCACTCTGCAACGTCATCAGACGGGTTTAGCATAACCATTTTACTTTTGTTTTCAGAGCCACCGCCTTTAGCTGCAACCATTACTTCTACTTTTCCACCCGCTACTAAATCAATATGCACAACCGAAGGCGTGTTATCTTTCGTGTTTTTACGCGTGCCAGCAGGGTCTGCAACAATAGATGCACGCAAAGGGTTATCAGGATTCAAATATGCACGACGAGTACCTTCATCAACCATTTGTTGAACGGTTAAATCTGTTTTATCCCACTTAACATCCATACCTACTTTAACAAAACAGGTAATAATACCGGTATCTTGGCAAAGCGGACGCTTACCTTCAGCCGACATACGTGAGTTAATTAAAATTTGTGCAATGGCGTCTTTAGCCGCTTTACTTTGTTCTTTGTTGTAGGCTTTTTCGAGTGCTTGAACAAAATCAAGTGGGTGATAGAACGAAATATATTGCAATGCATCTTCAATGCTATCAATAAAGTCTTGCTGACAAATTGTACTCATAGTGGTTCCTTAAGTTACCGTTACGCGTTGTCGCGTAATCTAAATCAAACCGGTGACGGTGGTTTGCACTGTTTTTTGCAGCTTAGTGCTGCCAAAAAATTTGACTTATGATACCCTCCCAGCCCGCTTCGAGCCAGTTTTTAAAGGGGTAGTAAATGCTAAACAATAAAAATAATTGTATTAAATTGGCGATAAAACAAAGCTGTATTGATGTATTTGCACATTTTGCACACCTTCCTTACGCTATTCTATTAGATTCTGCTAATAGTGAGCATGTAAATAGTCGTTTTGACATTATAGCAATTGAACCGACAAAGACGCTTGAAGTACAAAACAACAAGAGCTATTTAAATGATCAACAAAGCAGTAAAAGCTGTTTTGAAATAATGAATAGTGAGCTTTCGCGCCTTGATAAAACTAAAGCCGATTACGGTTTACCCTTTAACGGCGGTTGGCTTGGTTACTTTGGCTACGATCTAGGGCGTACAATTGAAAGCATTCCCACAATTGCTATCGAAGACATTAACTTACCCCAAATGGCTATTGGTCTTTATTTAGATGCCCTTATTTACGATAGGCAGCAACAAAGCTGGTTTTATGTATCGCAACCAAATACCGATCGATTAGCGCTTTATCAACAATATTTAAATACCCAAGTTAGTGCGCAGTGCTTTGCCTTAAACAGCGACTGGCAATCAAATATGAGCGAAACGGAATACGCCGCAAAATTTGCCCAAATTGAGGAGTATTTAAAAAGTGGCGATTGTTACCAAATTAATTTAGCGCAGCGCTTTAACGCTCAGTTTGAAGGCTCTGCGTGGGCGGCTTACGTAAAATTACGAGAAGCAAATAAAGCCCCTTTTTCAAGCTTTATAAATCACCCTCAAGGGGCTATTTTATCAATTTCTCCTGAGCGCTTTATATCTGTAAATAACAACGTTGTCGAAACTAAACCGATTAAAGGCACAATGCCGCGAAAAGCAGATGCATTAGAGGATCAACAACAAGCAAAAATACTCGCAGCATCAGCTAAAGATCGCGCCGAAAATGTCATGATTGTTGATTTACTGCGTAACGACTTAGGCAAAGTAGCAAAACCAGGCAGCGTTCACGTCCCTTCCCTTTTTGCTATTGAAAGCTTTCCGGCAGTGCATCATTTAGTGAGCACGGTCACCTCAGAACTTGATGAAGGTAAAACAGCGGTCGATCAGCTAAAAGCCGCTTTCCCGGGGGGCTCAATCACCGGTGCACCTAAAATCAGGGCCATGGAAATAATTGAAGAACTAGAACCACATCGGCGCAGTATTTACTGTGGCTCAATTGGTTATTTAAGTGCCTGTGGAAATATGGACACCAGCATCACTATTCGCACCTTGGTGTGCCACAAAGCGCAAATTTACTGCTGGGCAGGTGGTGGAATCGTAGCTGATTCTAAAGTCGAATTGGAATATCAAGAAACTTACGATAAAGTAAATAAAATCCTCCCTTTATTAAAACAGTAGGTCGCTTTGAATAGTGAGCACATTATGGCGCGGTTTCTGTTAAGCCCTACAGCTGAGCCAAACCAGTTAAAAGACACGCGTAAAAAACGCGCTAGCGCTGTTATGCTGCCAATTATTGATATAGATAACCATGCACATATTTTACTGTGTAAACGCCCTACTTATTTACACCATCACCCTGGGGAGATTTGTTTGCCCGGAGGTAAGTTTGAAGTAAGCGATATTACCCTTCGCACCACAGCACTTCGCGAACTAAGAGAAGAGCTAAATATTGCCCAAAGCAACGTTAATGTATTAGGTCACTTACCTGAGTATTCAACCTTAACGGGTTTTAGTATTAGCCCCTATGTGGGTTTACTCAAAAAAGGCACCACCTGGGAAAATGACTATAATGAAGTACAAGCGAGCTTTTTGCTCTCTGTCACTGAATTAAATAACGAAGCTAACTGGCAACCCTTACCTTTTCAACGATTTGGGAAAACGGTTATTTTGCAAGGTTTTAAAACGCCGCATGGTTTACTTTGGGGTGCGACTGCAAGCATTATAAAAAACTTTACAAAGCAACTCGCCTTACCAGTTTAAATCTTCGTTATTAGTAGTTACACAATCACAATTCCACGTTATCATGCTCGACCGTTCAAAGAGCAGCTTCGTGCTGATAAAACAAAGTAGAGACACACACATTATGATCAGTGCATTTGATATGTTTAGCATTGGCATTGGCCCTTCGTCATCACACACCGTTGGCCCAATGCGCGCATCACGCTTATTTGTTAATGACCTACAAGAACAACAATTATTAGCAAATGTTACCGATATTAAAGTAGAGCTTTATGGCTCTTTGGGTCAAACAGGTGTTGGTCATGGCTCGGGTAAAGCCGTAATTCTTGGTTTAGCCGGTTACGATCCTGAAACAATTGATGCCGATTTAGTCGATGATATTTTAGCAACCATTGAAAAAGACCAAGTTATTTATTTAAACAAAATACACAAAGCCAAGTTTCCAAAGCAAGGTGCAATTGTTTTTCATCGTCGTAAAACGCTGCCTAAGCATTCTAATGCAATGGAAATTATCGCCTCAAACAACGGTGAAAAAGTTTACAGCAAAGTATATTACTCTATTGGCGGTGGCTTTATTGTCACCGACGAAGAGTTTGAAAACGAAAAACAGGCAGCCCTCGATATTAGAGAAGAAAACCCGGCCCCCTTCCCATTTGGTAGCGCAAAAGAGCTACTAGAGATGTGTAAAGAGTCAGGGTTTAGTGTTTCTAGTTTGATGATGAAAAACGAAAAAACACTGCGCACCGAAGATGAAATAAAAGACACGCTGTTCCATATTTGGAAAGTAATGATGGCGTGTATTGACCGTGGTATGCGCACCGAAGGTATTTTACCTGGCGGCTTAAAAGTAAAACGCCGTGCGCCCAGCTTATACTTAAAACTAAATATAGAAGTCAGTAACGATCCTCTTCGTGCAATGGACTGGGTTGATTTATTTGCCCTTGCCGTAAACGAAGAAAATGCAGCAGGTGGTCGTGTAGTAACTGCACCAACTAATGGCGCTGCGGGTATTTTACCAGCTGTGCTTATGTACTATCACACATTTGTGAAAGAAGTAGACCGCGATATAGCCACGCGTTATTTATTAACCGCTGCTGCTATTGGTATTTTATATAAAAAGAATGCCTCTATTTCAGGTGCCGAAGTAGGTTGCCAAGGTGAAGTGGGCGTTGCGTGTTCTATGGCTGCCGGTGCATTAACAGAAATTGTTGGCGGTAACGTTGTACAAGTAGAAAACGCTGCAGAAATTGGTATGGAACATAATTTAGGCCTAACGTGTGACCCTGTTGGTGGCTTAGTACAAGTACCCTGTATTGAGCGTAATGCAATGGGCGCTATTAAAGCAATTAACGCTTCACGTTTAGCTATACGTGGCAGTGGCGAGCAAAAAGTATCGCTTGATAAAGTGATTAAAACCATGCTTGAAACCGGCAACGACATGAAAACTAAATATAAAGAAACCGCTCGCGGTGGATTAGCAGTTAATATTATCGAATGTTAATCAGCTCGTTATAAAAAGAAAAAGCCGCCTATTTTTAAAATAGGCGGCTTTTTTATTATTCGTTTAATGTAGTGACATTATTTAACGGGTAACTCTATATCTGCAAATAATTTATCTACGTCATCTTGGTTACGTAATAAGCTTGCTCGCTCTACTCGCTCTTTAGTTAAGTGCGGAGCAAAACGTTCGATAAAATCATACATGTAAGTACGTAAAAAGCTGCCCTTTCTAAAGCCAATTTTGGTCGTGCTAGCTTCAAATAAATGGCTTGCATCAATACACACTAAATCTGTGTCGTTTTCCTCGTTAATTGCCATAGAAGCAACAACACCTACGCCAAGGCCTAATCGTACGTAAGTTTTAATAACATCAGCATCAGTGGCTGTAAATACAATATGAGGTTCAAGTCCGTGTGCGCTAAATGCTTTATCAAGCTCTGAGCGACCAGTAAAACCAAACACATAAGTAATAAGTGGATACTGAGCAATATCTGCAACCGTCAGATTATTTACTTTTTTTGCTAATGGATGGTCTTTAGCTACAACAATACTGCGGTTCCAATGGTAACAAGGCAACATAACTAAATCTGAATACAAATGCAGAGCCTCTGTGGCAATAGCAAAATCGGCATCACCACGTGCTGCAGCATCAGATATTTGCTGTGGTGTCCCTTGGTGCATATGAAGTGATACCGCTGGGTATTTTTTCATAAAGCCTTGAATAACGTTAGGCAAAGCATAACGAGCTTGGGTATGTGTAGTTGCTATGTTTAACTTCCCTTGGTCAGGTAACGTATGCTCATTAGCGACAGCTTTAATACCTTCTACTTTAGAGAGTATTTCACGAGAAATATTAATAATATCTTCGCCGGCACCGGTTACATGCGTTAAGTGCTTACCACTGCGACCAAAAATTTGCACCCCTAACTCATCTTCTAACATTCGTACTTGTTTAGAAATTCCTGGCTGCGAGGTAAATAAACTCTCAGCAGTCGCTGAAACATTTAATTTATGATTTTGTACTTCTACTATGTATCTGAGTTGTTGTAATTTCATGGCTGCAAATTTTAACGTTATTATTCATATTATTTATAAAGGCAATACCACTTAAAACCAAGTGTTATTTACATAAAATAGTACTTTAAGGCTTTAGGTATGCAATTATCTGATTAGAGCTCAAGGCTAGCATAATAAATATGCTTGAGGTAGCGATGATTATTCAGCTTAAATTTATAAGCCCTTAGGCTTATTACCGTTTATAAAGGGTTGAACCTATCAATTTTTGGTATATATTTTAAGTTAATCAGCGCAAAGCTACCCTGTTAACACATATTTAATGTAAGATTATAAAATTAGCTTATATATCCGAGAATTACACCATGATCGTTTCTATTATAATAGTGCTTATAGTTGCATTGATTGTGATTGCACTTTGGGTAAGTGCTGTACAGCAATATAAAGAAAAACAAGAAGCTGAACGCCGCAAAGAACTAACCAAACAAAAAGTAATACTTGGTGAAACCGAAGAAGCACTAATGAATAGTGTAAACATACCACTATCTGAAAACATAGTGCGCGCATTACAACGCCGTATTTACGAAGCACTCAATACTATGGTTATTAATTCGCCAAATTCTAAAGCATTAAAGAGCCGTCTTAGCGAAGCAAAAACACATTTATCCAACCCTGTACAAAACAGTAATAACGAAGTTCTATCTTTGCCTAATAATGATAAGCAGCTGGTAAGTTTAATTCAAGGCATTAAAAGATTACGCGCTATTCTACGCTCAGAATATAATAAAGGTCGTGTAGATAGCCAAATTTTTATAGTTGAAGATAAGCGTCTCGAAAAACTTCAACTGCGAATTAATATTGAAAATCAAATAAAACGAGGTCTATCTGCTCGCTCAGCCAATATGGTTGGCTCTGCTAGACAATATTTTGAAAAAGCACGCGCAACGCTTAATGCAGTCACTTACTCTGATGAATATATAACATCTAAGCATCAAGAAATAGAAGGTTATTTAGAAGCTATAAGTATTGATCTCAGAGCCTCTAACGCAAGCGCACTTAAAAAGAAAACCGAAGAAGAGCAAGACGACTTAGACATATTGTTTGCCCCGAAAAAGAAATGGTAGTGTTTTTATAAAAGCATTAAAAAGCCTGCACAAATTAAATTTGTGCAGGCTTTTTTTATTTTTCGTTAGCCATTAAGACAAAAATGCAAACTTGAAAACAAACAAGGCTGTTAATATCCAAACACTAATACTGACTTGATCTTTTTTACCACACAAGACTTTAACCGCGGTGTAAGATATAAAGCCAAGCGCAATACCGTGCGCAATCGAGAACGTTAATGGTGTCATTAGCAACACAACCGTTACGGGAATTGCATCGGTCATATCATCCCAATTTACAAACTTTAAATTTTGCAGCATCAACACAGCTACGTACAAAATAGCGCCCGCCGTTGCATATGCCGGTACCATTTGTGCGAGCGGTGCAAAAAACATCATCAGTAAAAAGCAAATGCCAACAACAACGGCAGTTAAACCCGTACGCCCGCCAACAGATACACCAGCGACCGATTCTATATAAGATGTAGTAGTCGAAGTACCTAGCATTGCACCTGCGATAGTTGCTGAGCTGTCAGCACTTAATGCGCGCCCTAAACGAGGCATATTGCCCTTTTCATCCGCTAAACCCGCTTTTTGGGTTACAGCAACTAACGTACCTGAAGTATCAAAAAGATCGACAAATAAGAAGGCAAAAATAACACTCATCATTGATATATCAAAAGCGGCTGCAAAATCTAGCTGCATGAAAGTAGGCATTATTGATGGTGGCATAGCCATAACACCGTGATATTCAACAAGCCCAAAACTTAGAGCAATGCCAGTCACTAATAAAATACTAATAAGTACGCCACTTTTAAAATCGCGGTATAAAAGCGCTGCAATTACAAAAAAACTTAGTATTGCCAATAACGGCCCTGGAGAAGTAATGTCACCCAACTGCACTAATGTTGCTGGGCTTGAGACAATAATGCCTGCATTTTTAAGTGCAATTAATGCTAAAAAAGCACCTATGCCCGTAGCGATAGCTCGCTTTAGCACCAGAGGTATAGCATTAATAATCCACTCTCTGACTTTAAATAAACTTAAAAACAAAAATATACAACCCGACATAAATACAGCCCCTAACGCGGCTTGCCAGGTATAACCCATGCCTAACACGACACCATAAGTAAAAAAAGCATTTAGTCCCATACCAGGGGCTAATGCTAATGGATAATTAGCCCATAAACCCATTATGAAACAGCCTATCGCAGCTGCTATACATGTCGCTACAAATGCAGCCCCTTGATCCATCCCTGCCTCAGCAAGCATAGCTGGGTTAACAAATACAATGTATACCATGGTTATAAAGGTAGTTAGGCCAGCAACGCATTCGCGTTTAACTGTTGAATTATTTTCGCTCAGTTTAAATAAGGCTTCGAACATAATGAACTTGTGATAGTAAAAAGTGGCGAGATTTTAACATAAAAATTATCTTTTACAGGACATTTTACCTTGCTATATACTAAAATGTTAAAATAGTTAAAATAATAAATGAACCAATATGCTTAAAACAACACCTTGTGAGCAAGACTTAGAGCAACAGCTAGATAATATTTTAGGTTTTGTTACTCAACCCGAAAATACCTCTGTGCCCGTTGATAATAAAAAAAATGAGCAAAGTACTTTAAATAAAGCCCTATACTATTTAAAAAATAATCAACCTCCATTAGCTGCAAAATGGATGCGACTTGCTGCAATGGCGGGAAACCATAGAGCACAGTTTTATTTAGGTTTATTTTTTGTGAAAGGTGAAGGCGTGCCACAAAGTGTGTTTCATGCTGCTGCTTGGTTAAGCTTAGCAAGTAGTCAAGGCTACGCACCTGCCACTGCAGCGGTTACAGATATACGTAAGCATATTGAAACTAAGCGATTTAAAGATGCCCAATGTTATGCAGCAAGTTTGTACGAACAAATCCATCAACTCCAGTTTTCTCATATGATCCCTCGCACGAGTGAAAACACATAAGCTAACTATGGAAAAAGTACTGTATACAGTGTTTGAAAGTACTGTGTATGGTCGTAGCAATAGGCCTATACAGTATAAAAGCCAATAATGAAGACACCACTAAAAAATTTATTTTAAGATTACCCTCTCAAAAATAAAAATGTAAAGCCATGATTAATAATCAATTATAAATTAAAAACAAAAATAAATGATTAAAAGCTGAATAACTGTACAAATAAATAGCATAAAATGCTTGCACGAAAGCACTGTATAAACTACTGTATATGAATACTGTATAAAAACCCAGTGAGTGAAATTATGTTACAGACTATTACCGTAAGAACAGTTAAAAGTTACCAACAAGATGAACAAAGCGATTGCGTAAATTTGATTCAAATTGAAGATGAAATTTCAGCGACCTTTGAGCTTTTAAAAGTATTACACCAATACAATAGTTCTAATGCTTGGACGTTATTAATTGCTCCAGACCATGTACCGAGTAAAGCTTTACTTGATTCATGCTCAATTGATACAAGTAAACTCTTAGTAATTAGGCAAAAACACCTAGTAAATTTAGAGTACGTATTAAATTCTGCATTACATAACGGAAATTTTGCAGCAGTAATTACCTGGACCGATATAGTTAATAACCAATTACTTACTAATCTATCGTTCGATTTGAGCAAAACGAATACAAAACTATACTGTTTTACTAAAAATGCTCAAACAACAGAGATACCACTCGCCCAACAAGCTTGTTAAACTAATGTTTTAGACTCTGTATTATTATTATGACCTCACTCAATACCACATTATGTTTTTGCAGCAGTGGGCACGATTATGCCAATTGCTGCGAGCCGCTTCACTTATATGTTAAGCAAGCTGACACTCCAGAACAACTTATGCGCTCACGATTTAGTGCTTATGTTATTAAAAATGCAAAATATGTTTATCAAACCTACGCTGAAGAAAAACAAGCTGAAAACCCTGTTAAAGAAATCAATGATTTTGCTAACAGTTGTCGATTTATCAATCTTGATGTAATTAGTTCAAGCTATGATGAAGACACTGGCAATGTAGAATTTAAAGCCCAATATTTTTATCAAAACTTATTTTGTGAACTTCACGAAAAATCGCAGTTTATTAAAGAAAATTCCAAATGGCGTTATTTAGATGGTGCTATATACCCAGTTGAAGATATTAAAGTGGGCAGAAATGATGATTGCCCGTGCGGTAGCACTAAAAAATATAAAAAATGCCATAGCGTGTAATAATTTTATTTGATCATTTATTACCTACAAAGTGTTTTTAAGTATCACCTAGGGCGTATTGAACTTTGTGGATTGAAATTTGTTCAATCTAGGGACGATTTAATCGCGGCGCGAGGTTTGTAACCTAGTGGGCTAAGTAAAAACCGAGCAACAAAGAGTTAATCGCCCCTATAAAGAACCCAAAGGGCAGCGCATGTTTGGCATTTTTGCTGCGTTATCGCCTATTTATGGGGAATAACCACACTACATAGGCTCTGCCTTGCCTAAAAACCAAACATACAGCTGCAAAATTAATCACGAAAGGTCAACACGCCCTAGTCTTATTGGCTCGCTAAGCTTAAAAGCACACTTTGTTACGCCCTTGTGTTTTAGACTCATACATTTTTTCGTCTGCGATCTGCAACGTATTTTTGTTACTTTCGTAAGGTTGTAAAGTTGAACCGCCAATACTAATGGTAACAAACCCGTACTCTGAATATTTATGAAGGATTTTTAAGTCGATTATATTTTTTTTGATTTTATCGGCAACACAAATTGCACCTTCAGTGCTTGTATGAGGTAAAACAACTACAAACTCTTCGCCGCCATAACGCGCTACAAAATCTGTTGGCCTTTGCAAACTATTAGTAATAGTTTGTGCAACAAGGTTTAATACCGTATCACCTTGCACATGACCATAAATATCGTTGTATTGCTTAAAGTAATCTATATCGATAAGTAATAGTGCATAGTCGACTTTTTCTCGTAAGGCACTTCGCTCCATTTTACTAAAGTGTGCATCAAAATAGCGCCGATTAAACACTTTAGTTAAATCATCTAAAAATACTTTTTGATTGAGTAAGTCGTGCTGTAATTTTAATGTTATATGTGCACGAACTCGCCTAAATAATGTTTCTGTATTAATTGGCTTTTTAATAAAATCAACAGCTCCAGCTTCCCAGCACTCTTCTTCTTCATTTTCAAATGATGTAACAAAAATAACCGGGATATCTTGTGTTTCAGTATTATTTTTTAATTTTAAGCATGTTTCAATACCGCTCATTCCACCCATATTAATATCGAGCAGTACTATATCGGGTACGTCTACATTACAAATTTCAATCGCCTCTTCACCACTTCCAGCGGTTACAACATTAAAATGCTCAGATAATATTTTTCTTAATACAATTAAGCTTAATAACTGATCGTCAACTACAAGTACTTTAGAGTTCTTCAAACTTAATTTTAATTGATGGTCAGAGTAATTTATCGGCATGATACAACTATTTTATTTTATTAATTAAATACACCCTATAGCACTATGTTTTGTTGTGCAAATGTTAATAAAGTAGTTGCTACTTAATTACCAATAAGAATTAGTCCATCGAAAACTTTTAAAGTATAAAAACAAAAAATGAGCCACTTGGGCTCATTTTTATAACTTCTAATACTTAATTAAATTAAGTATTATTCGTCATCATCTAAATCTAACTGTTGACGCTGAGCAGGTCGAGCTAAAATCTCTACATAGAAAGAGGTCAAACCTTGCTTTTCAATTTCGCCAATTTGGTTACTTAATTCAGCAACGTGCACAACTTGCGCATCTTCAGCTGTATTACCAAACTTACAGTCAAATGCCCAATAGTCAGCATCTTCAGGTAGCGTTTTATTACGCTCTCTTTTCAAATATTTTTTCACTTCGTGCTTTGCAGCATCAACCATACGAGGGTATTTGATTTTCTCGTGATTTAGCGTGAATGTTTTCTTCATTACGTTCCTAATTACCTTGGTTTAATGATAATGGCATTTCATGTCATACCATTTGACGCCATTATAGCAACTGCATTTAATTTTTGGATGCTTTTTTTTCATTAAATCAATTATTAGCAAATATATAAAGCAGACCCGTTATAAAGCATATATTAACTGATGATTATTACAATCATATATCACACCGCAATAAGCTGAAGTGGTTGATGTATTGCATCATTATTAAGGCTGTCATAAAAAGCTGCTGCATCTATTGGTGGATTAGCTAATTGCGTTTGTTCGCTTTTAATCCTTCTTCGAACAGCAAGTTCACAGTTATCTATTATATTAAGTGGAATATGCTTAGCATCATTTCTAATCGCAAGCGGTTCAGGGTTTAAGCATTGTATTAGCTTAATGCTCGTCATGCCGCTACGCTCTCCTTCTTGAGATATTAATGCAGCATTGAATTGTCCAACCAACATATTATATTCATCAGAGGCTAAAAGTTGTTTTGGGCCTGCGCCAAATTGCTTTCTTAATACCTCTTCTTCTATAACTAAATTATCTATTTCAGTTTTTGGTAAATGAAATTGACTAAAGTCGAGTGCGTCATGTGACAACATTGCTAATAATAGTGAAAATTCGCCACGACGATTTTCATGCACACTATTATTGAGTCGACTGTTTAACTGACTCTCTGTGATTAACAAATCATCTATTTGCATAGTCTTTAGCCGATTGTGGTAACTGATAGATATTTATCGGCTTTATTTCAATTTTCTTTAGCTTTTTTCTTTACTTAAATACGCAATTTGCTATTATCAGCGCCGTTGCATTGGAGGGGTTCCCGAGCGGCCAAAGGGATCAGACTGTAAATCTGACGGCTCAGCCTTCGCTGGTTCGAATCCAGCTCCCTCCACCACTTTTCTTACCGCTAAGTTAAGTGGGGCCAAATGCAATAAAATTAGTGTGGAGGGGTTCCCGAGCGGCCAAAGGGATCAGACTGTAAATCTGACGGCTCAGCCTTCGCTGGTTCGAATCCAGCTCCCTCCACCACTTCTCTACTATTCCTATATTCCTATATTCCTATATTCCTATATTCCTATATTCCTATATTCCTATATTCCTATATTCCTATATTCCGCAGTATCAAAACACCCACTGCAAACTCATACCATTTTGTTTTAACCAATTAGAGGATGCTTTGTAATCGGGGAAAAATGCCTCTACTCGTTGCCAAAAAGCTTTGCTATGGTTCAAATACTTTAAATGAGCAAGTTCATGAACAATCACATAATCTATAGCATGATAAGGAGCACCGATAAGATGCAAATTAAAAGTGAGTTCTCGCTTACTATTACAACTCCCCCACTTTCGCTTATAAACCCCTATTTTTAGATCGTCCGGTAGCTCTTCATTCATCTGAGTGCAAAAATACGCTAAACGCATTTCTATATAAGCAATAAGCTGCTCTTTTAGATAAGTCTCTAATAGCTGTTGATACTTTTGAGAAGTGTTTTTAACTCGAGGGGATAGTGTAATGAGCAAGTAGTCATCATACTGGGTTACTTTGGAATCTTGGCCTGAGTCCAGTTTCAAATAAATAGTTTCTGAAAAAACACTGATTTTTTTAGACTCAAAAGGATATTGCTTAGTGTCCTCAATTAAAAATTGCTTTTTTAATTGCTCTGCAACCCACTCTTGTTTGTCAAACAGCCAAGTGTCAATTTGCTTTTTTGCGACAAAATGTGGTGCATACACAGTTACCTTTTGATTGTGTACTTTTATAGCAACTGTTTTGCGCCTAACACTTTTCTTTAACTTATATTCAAACACTCAATTTCTCATAAAATTTTTATTATAACTCAACCCTGCGTAGGCTAAAAACAGGCGTATTAAAACTTAACATTATAAAATCTGTGATATTAAAACAAAAAAACAGATTTAGAAAAACAATAATTGCTGATTAAAAAGTAGTATAAAGTTATAAAGACATTATTTTAGACGGTTAACTTAATTAAAAGTTTATTTATTAGTAAATTAGATTAAACTTATGCAATAAAGACTATATTTTGAGCCATTATGTTATCAGCTTTTTTCATTACTGACCAAGATCCAAGCTTAATTATTAATGGCGTTTATGATCCTGTTTTAGTTTCAATGTCTATCTTGATTGCTATTTTTGCAGCTTTTTTTACGACCCGTCTTATTGATTTAGCAAAAGAAACTGAGTTCCCTGGTTATCAACGTATAGCAAATATGACCGCAGCGACTGTTTTTTCAGCCGGTATTTGGAGTATGCATTTTATCGGTATGCTCGCGTTTTCATTGTGTACCAACATTAGTTACGATCCAACCATTACACTGCTGTCTTTTTTACCTGCATTTTTTGCTTGTCAGTATGCAATATCGATGCTGGTGAACAGTACTGGTAACTTAAAAATATTATCTATTTGTTCCGTACTGTTTGGCGCTGGTATTGGCACTATGCATTACAGTGGCATGGCTGCAATGGAGCTTGCCCCACTTCTTCGGTACGACCCTCTCACATTTGGTTTATCAATTATAGTTGCCGTTGTTCTTTCTTTTATTGCTTTGTACAGTCGCTTTAATCTTGAACGTGTTTTACCAGGCCTAACACCGCTGCAAAATAATTTAATCAGCGCAACAATTCTTGGGTTAGCTGTTGCCGGCATGCATTACATGGGAATGGCTGCTACGCGATTTGTTGCAACGTCCCCCCTCATTTACGATGATGTAAACGCTAATGCGGGCCTTACTTTTGTTGCTATTGCTGTAGCAACAGCAACAATTGCAATCACGAGTATTGTTGCTGTTATAAATGGCATGGTTCGATACCGTATGTTGCTCGAAGAAAAGTCAGCAGACGAGTCTCGCTTAAACGCAATTTTAGGCACTGCCATTGATGGAATTGTAACGATTGATCATACAGGCATTATTTTAAGTTTTAACGAATCAGCCAGTAAAATTTTTGGCTGGCATGAAAATGAAGTACAAAATCATAATATTAAAATGCTAATGGATGATGCTATCGCGATGCATCACGATAGTTACCTTTCTAAAGCTAAAAATATTGATTTAGGCAAAGTAATCGGTGTTAACCGTGAAATTTTTGCAAAGCATAAAAATGGCCACTTATTCCCGATTCGCTTGGGGATTGGAGAAGTTAATCAGCCTGGGCAAAATCCTCTATACGTTGGCTTCATTACAGACTTATCAGAGCAGCGAGCTTTACAAAAAAGCCTTGAAGAAAAAGAACAAAAATACCGCTCTTTAATGAATAACATGCCAGGTGTGGCTTTTAGATGTAAGTTTGATGATAACTGGACCATGCTTTTTATTAGTCCGAGTATCAACGATTTAACGGGTTATAATCCAAATGAATTTACTGAACATTGCATTGAATTTAACGACCTGGTTTTAAAGTCCGATCAGCAGCCTATTGTAGATGCCGTAACAAAAGCAGTAGATGAAAAACGTCAGTATTCAATCGAATACAGGATTCGCCACAGAAACGGCAAAATCTTATGGCTTTTAGATAAAGGCAGTATCGACTTTGACCCCCAAGGCCAAGCAAAGTGGATTGATGGTGTTTTAGTTGATATTACAGAACGCAAAGAATATGAAGAAAAACTAGAGCAAGCTAAATTTAAAGCTGAAGAAGCCGCTCATGCAAAGCAATCTTTTATGGCTAATATGAGCCATGAAATACGCACACCTATGAACTCTATAATAGGTTTTAGCGACCTGTTAATGGACACCCCACTCGATCAAGAACAACAAAAACATTTAGTGACCGTAAATAATGCAGCGCGTTCATTACTTAGATTATTAAATGAAATTCTCGATTCTGCTAAGCTAGAGCGCGGTAAGCTCACTATTGAGCCAATACACTTTTGTTTAAAGCCAGTAATAGACAGTATTATTTCTACTTTTTGGCTAGAAGCTAAAAAGAAAGATTTAGAACTTAAACTTCATATTAAAGAATCAGTAAGTGCTACTTATTACGGTGACCCAGATCGACTCAGGCAAATACTTACTAATTTAATTGGTAACGCTATTAAGTTTACCGAAAAAGGCTCTGTTACCGTAACCGTTGGCGTGACACAAAATCAGCATCTGTTTTTTGAAGTACAAGATACAGGTATTGGCATTGCAAAAGATCGTATTCAAGCAGTGTTCCAACCTTTTGAGCAAGCCGATGGCACTACTACGCGCCGCTTTGGTGGAACAGGTCTTGGTACAACCATAAGTAAACAACTTGTAGAGCTTATGGGCGGAACAATAAACTTAGTAAGTGAACTAGGTAAAGGCACCTGCTTTTACTTTTCATTGCCGCTTAGTTTAGGCGACGAAACTAAAATAGATCATTTTGATGGTCTACACACACAACTGCCTGCACTTAGGGTGCTAGTAGTTGATGATATAGAGCAAAATACAGAACTGCTTTCTTTACTCCTGTCACGCGATCAGCATGCAGTTACCAAGGCATCAAACGGACTTGAAGCGATTAAAGTATTTGAAAATCAAGATTTTGATGTCATTTTAATGGATATCCATATGCCATTGTGTGATGGCATACAAGCAACACAAAAAATAAGAGCAATAGAAAACCAAAGACAAATTAAATACACGCCAATTATTGCGCTTACAGCCAGTGTATTACAGCAAGATAAACTCACGGCTAAAAAAGCAGGCATGAATGGCTTTGCACATAAACCCATTGATATAAATCAGTTAAACCAAGAAATAGCACAAGTGCTTGGCCTTGGTATTGCAAAAGAAATGGTTATATCGCAAAGCGATCCTAAAGCACAGCACATAGATTTTGAAAAAGGGCTCGCACTCTGGGGCTCTAAATGTAAGCAGCTTACCGAGATTACTAAATTTATTAGTGATAGTAATAAGCGGTTCGAGATGCTCTTTAATGATAAATTATCAAATATAAAAGATTCCGATAGCCCCATTCACGCACTCAAAGGTGTTGCTGGTAACTTAGGCCTAATAACATTAATGAAGTTATTAACGGATTTAGAACAAAAGCAAAGTGATGCTAAAGTTATTAGTACTTTAGACGATATAAAAAGCGAGTTACTTGTCATCTCACAACTGCTGTCATCAAATACCTGCAATAAGCCAGGTAGTAACTCTGAAGATAATAGTTCAGACACGCTATCAATCGATGAAATTAAGTCATTGTGTGAAATACTTTATCAAGATGTACAAAATGCAGAATTAAATGATGAACTACTAGCAAAACTGCAACGCGGCGCACCTTCTATCTATAAAAATGAAGTTGATGATATAGCCGAGGCCTTTGATGAATTTGATTTTGATAAAGCACACGTAATTCTAGAAGCCTTACTTGAAAAACTAACAAATAATGAGTATTAATTAATGGACTTTACGTCAGATAGGCCACGAGTATTAATTGTTGACGATGAGCCTGCAAATCTAAAAGTAATGCGCGAAGTGTTAGGTAATCAATATCGTATGTCGTTTGCTAAATCGGGTGACGCTGCACTGGCATTACTTGAAAAAGAATTACCAAAGCTAATTTTACTCGACATAATGATGCCAGATATGAATGGTTTTGAAGTCTGTCAAATAGTTAAAGCTAACCCTAAAACATCACATATCCCCATTATATTTGTAACTGCCCTTGGCGATGAAAGCGATGAATATAAAGGCTTTGAGCTGGGAGCTGTAGATTATATTACAAAACCAATAAGCCCTGCTATTGTAAGAGCAAGAGTTAAAACACACTTATCGTTAGTCCAGGCTGAGCAATTAAAACAAGCTCATGTAGATTTAGTACAACGCTTAGGCCGCGCTGCTGAATATAAAGATACCGACACTGGCGAGCATATAGTCCGTATGAGCCAATACAGTAAAGTATTAGCGTTAGCGCTAGGGATGCCAGAACACCAAGCTGAATTACTACGCCAAGCGGCACCAATGCACGATGTAGGGAAAATAGGTATCCCCGATGCTATTTTATTAAAACCAGGGCGCTTAACCAGCGAAGAATTTGAACACATGAAAAAGCATGCTCTAATTGGTGCACAAATTTTAGCAAACTCATCTTCTCCTTTATTACAACTTGCGCATACACTTGCAATTGAACACCATGAAAAATGGGATGGTTCAGGCTATCCAAATGGTATAAAAGGTGAAGATATATCAATTGAAGGAAGAATTGTTGCCGTTGCTGATGTTTTTGATGCTCTGACCTCAAAACGCCCTTATAAAGAGGCATGGAGTGTAGAGAAAACAGTTTTGCATATGCAAGAGCAAGCAGGAGCTCATTTTGATCCCGCTCTCATCGAACTATTTGTAAAAAACTTAGACGATATTCTTGCTATAAAAAATGCAAATCAAGAAAGCTAATTATTTTTAGCGCTGTGAGAGCCAAGCTCAACATTTGGGTAGTAAGACTTTATATAACGATAGTCATGTGAGGTAATTTCATGGCTATTACCGCTTTCATCTTTAAAGTACATAGAAAACGTTACGCCATGATCCGCTAGCACTGCTTTTATGTTTAAACTCTCAAGATGATTTAGCCACTGTATAAATTGCTCCCCCGTGGCTAAAAATGCAATTCCTTTGCTGCGTCCTTCGCCTTCAAAAAGAGCTAAACGCGTGGTCGAACTAGAATCTTCAAGGGTTAAAGGCCCTCGTCCGTCCTCATCCCAAAAGGCAAGTTCGGGTACTACACTAAAACCTAAAACACGCTCATACCACTTAACCGCATTCGATAAGTTATCAACATTTAAATGGCAATGATCAATCCCCGATAATTTAGGTATGTTTGTATTATTCACGTTACTCACCAATTTCTGACTTTAATTGCTCTAAAAACTCACGCATATATGCTGTACGTCTATTTGCCTCGGCTTTAGCTGATGGCGTATTCATACTATCGGCAATATGTAATAACTTTATAAAAAAGTGATCAAGTGTGTATGTTTTATCATCAGCCTCGCGTTCAATACAAAAAGGGTCTTCTGGGTTATACAATAAACGACTAATTGAGCCGCCTACTTTCATACACCGGCTCACGCCAATAGCACCCAATGCATCCATTCTGTCGGCATCTTGTACTATTTGTGCCTCAATTGTTTTAATTTTTATATTTGCGCTGAAGCTATGCGCCGCAATGGCATGATGAATCTCATCAAAAAGTGACTCGTCATAATTAATAGATTTTAAAAATTCCAATGCCTTATCGGCTGCCATCGTAGAAGCTTTTGCGCGATCGGGATGGTTTTTAGCAACTGCCACACAGTCGTGCATCCATGCTGCAGGCAATACAACTGACATGTTTGCCTGCTCTGCATTACATAACTGTATTGCAACGCGCACCACCCGTTCTATGTGGGTAATATCGTGAGCTACATCGGCACACACCAAAGAGGTTATAAATTCTCTACATTGTGAATTAAGTATTTCTAAATCGGGGCTTAAAACGGCGTCAGGCACTATTAGGTTCCAAAATCTAATGAATGGATGAATTATCCGTACTTTACCGTGCTTTATGCTCCCCTTGCAAAACATTCATTGTATGTTGAGCCCTGCTTGACTAAAATACAGCGCTTATTTATTACTACTGAGAAGCCCTATGTCATCTGCCGTTTACCTACAAGCTGGTCGCGATAAATCATTAAAAAGAAAACACCCTTGGTTATTTTCAAAAGCCATCAAAAAAATTAAAGGTAAACCAGGATTAGGCGACACAGTAACAATTCACGATAGTGAAGGTAAATTTTTAGCAACGGCTGCTTATAGCCCTCATTCACAAATTCGCGCACGTGTTTGGAGCTTTGACGAAAAAGAAGTCATCGACCAAAACTTTTTTGAACGCCGTTTACGTCGCTCATTAGAAGCACGTAGCCAAGTAATTGAAGAAGGCGGGTTAACGGGCTTTAGATTATGTGCTGCTGAATCTGATTACTTACCAGGCGTTACAATCGACAAGTTTGATAATGTATTAGTGTGTCAGCTACTAAGTGCTGGCGCTGAGCGTCATAAAGGCGAGATTGTTGGCGCGTTGATGTCTATTTTCCCGGGCAGTAGCATATACGAGCGCTCAGACGTAGAAGTACGTACTAAAGAAGGCTTAGAGCCAATTAAGGGTGCTCTGTGGGGGAATGAACCAACACAGCCAGTTCTGATTGATGAAAACGGTTTTAAAATTGAAGTCGATATAATAGACGGACATAAAACAGGCTTTTACTTAGATCAACGCGATAGCCGCGCCGCACTTGAACGCTTTTCAAAAGGCAAAACGGTACTTAACTGTTTTAGTTATACAGGTACGTTCTCGTTGTACGCCCTACGTGGTGGATGCGAGCATGTAACTAATGTTGATGTATCGCAACCGGCTTTAGATACAGCAAAACGTAATGTTGAGCACAACAACTTAGATTTAAACAAAGTAAGCTTTGTTAAGCAGGATGTATTTAAGTTACTACGCCAGTACCGCGACGAAGGCAGACAGTTCGATACCATCGTAATGGACCCACCAAAGTTTGCTGATAATAAAGCGCAGCTAACGGGTGCGTGTCGTGGTTATAAAGATATCAACATGATTGCTATGCAAATATTAAAGCCAGGCGGAACGTTACTAACATTCTCATGCTCTGGTTTAATGGAACAAAACTTATTTCAAAAAGTAGTCGCCGATGCGGCACTTGATGCAGGTAAAGACCTACTTATAATGGAGCGATTAAACCAGGCAGCCGATCACCCAATTGCTGGCAGCTACCCTGAAGGCTTTTACTTAAAAGGCTTAATCTGTAAGGTTTTTTAATATCTAATCATTGAGTTTAACTGGATTCGACTTAGTTAAACTGAATGATTTCAAGTCCTGCGGTTACCGTGCCATCATCTTCTTTGCTGGCACGTATTACTTTTGCTGTTGCCTTTAACGGCTCAATACTTGGATGAGTAGATGCTATATCGACAGACAAGATAGTGTCTAGTTCGAGAAAATCATCCAAATGAAGTGACAATCCCGTTGCACTTAAATCTACACACTCTGCGGTATAACTCAAGCCGGCTATTGGTTCTATACTCGTTAAATTTGCAGTCGTATTTACCTGCATACGCCTAAAATTTCGTTTGTCATCGTTAAACATAAGTTCCCTCTAAACAACTGTATTAATTTCTTCTAATAAAACGCCCACTGAAAATGGTTTTACAACATATGCGTTGCAACCAGCATCAAACCCTGCTTTTTTTTCAGATGGAGACTCAAGACCTGATACCATAACAACAGGAATATTTTTTGTCTCAGGAGTATGCTTAAGCATCCGACATGTATCATAACCATCAAGACCAGGCATACAAACATCAAGCAAAATTATATCTGGCGGATTCGCAATTGCCGATGCAAGGCAACTTTGCCCTGAATCTGCATAACTAACATCAAATTTCGACGCCAGTGCAGCTTTAAGCATTTCAAAATTAAAATACTCGTCATCTACCACTAATAGCCGCTTTGTTTTATGTTCAATCGATGAGGACATAACTATGTCGCTTCCTTTTCAAAACAAAAATAAATCCTTCTATTAAGGTACTAAGCTTAATAGAAAATGCAAGTTTTATTCTATCTCTTTTATCGCATTGAGAACCCGTTTAGCCGATATTGGGTAAGGTGTGCCAAGCGTTTGAGCAAATAAAGACACTCTAAGCTCTTGTTGCATCCAAAAAATAGCGGTTACTTCTTGTGGTATAGGCAAGCCTTTAGGTGTTTTATTAACTACTTTTTTATACTCTTGAGCAACTTTATCCAGTTCCAATACACATAATCTATCTCGATTAGGATCTACAGGCAGTTTTTCTAGACGTTTTTGAATCGCTTTTAAATAACGAATTAAATCCGTTATTTTATCTGCTCCATGTGCGCTTACAAAACCTTTAAATATAAGCGACTCAAGCTGTGATTTTATATCGCCATGTGCGGTGATCATGGTTAAATCTACTCGCCCTTTCATTTTTTTATGCAGCGTATGAGCAATACTTAATACCTGCTCAACTTGCGTTGCAATAGATACAACCGCATCACCGAGCTCACCACGTATTTGCTCTTTTACTGTTTCAAATGCTTTTTCGTCGCGTATATCGCCGTGTTTCACTAATAAGCTATCAACGCCTGCCGCTATACAGTCATCAATTAAATCAGCTATTTTACCAAATGGGTTAAAATACAAACCCAGCTTTGCCTTATTCGGTAAGTTTTGTTGTAAGTATTTAATTGGCGACGGCACATTTAATAGAACTAAACGGCGCAAACCTTGTTGATGTGCTTGCTGTGCTTTGGCTTCACTATCAAAAAGCTCCACTGCAGCAGCTGATTTTTTATCCACCAGCGCAGGGTATGCTTTTATTTCGTATTGACCTTGTTTTTTCACATAAGAAGCGGGTAATTCACCAAAGTCCCATTGTGTTAGGTCTGATTTTTCAATGCCTTTATCGGCTACTTTAGACAGCGTTTCGGTGACTTCACCTTGCAGCTCTGCTTTAAGTTTGGCTAAATCAAGTCCTCGTGCAAGTAACTTATCGTGCTCATCACGTACTTCAAACTGCAATCGTAAATGCGGTGCAAGCGCGGTCAAATCCCACGCTTCTGCATCAACTCTTACACCTGTCATTCTTAGTAAACGCGTAGTTAAGGCATCAATTAAACCACCTTGCATTGGCTCAATAGCTGCAAGCACTGCATCCGCATAATTAGGTGCTGGCACAAAATTACGGCGAAGCGATTTAGGCAATGACTTTATAAGCCCACTTATTAGCTCATGTCTAAATGCAGGTATGTGCCAGTCAAAACCACTCTCTTGCACTTGATTTAAAAGCGCTACCGGTATTTGTACCGCAACACCATCAACCGCTTGTCCTGGATCAAAGTGATAAGCAAGCGGCAATATAATATTGTCTTGCTGCCATGTATCAGGGTAGTCAAACTCAGTGATATTACTTGCGCCGTGCTGCATTAACTCTTCGCGAGTCATGTGTAAGTAATGTTTGTTTTGTTGTTTTTGTGTTTTATACCATTTTAAAAATGCAGCGCGGTTATTAATTTCTTTAGGTATTTTTTTATCGTAAAACTCAAATAAGGTTTGCTCATCAACTAAAATATCACGGCGACGTGATTTATTTTCCAAAACTTGAATATCTTCAATAAGCTCACGGTTAAATGCTAAAAAGCTCTCGTTTAAGCCCAGCTCTTGCTCAACTAATGCGGTGCGTACAAAAAGCTCTCGGCTCACTTTAGGGTCAATATTGCTATAAACACAGCGGCGTTTATTTACAACGAGTAGGCCATACAGAGTTTGCTGTTCAAACGCGATTACCGCACCTGGTTTTTTCTCCCAGTGTGGCTCGGTGTAACTACGTTTTACTAAATGCTGTGCTAATGGTTCTACCCAGTTAATATCTATTTTTGCATTTGTACGGGCATATAACTTACTGGTTTCTACCAGCTCTGCCGACATTATCCATTTAGGGCTCTTTTTAAATAAGCCTGAACCCGGAAAAATATGAAACTGGCTATTACGTGCGCCTTTGTATATTTGTTTCTCATCTTTAAAGCCTATATGGCTTAGCATTCCGCTTAATAACGCTTTGTGAACAAGTTCGCCATCAGCCGCTTGGCTGGTTGCTTTCATGCCCATTTCGTTACACACAGTACTTATTTGATAAACAATATCTTGCCACTCACGCAGGCGCATATAGGCCAAAAAGTCTTTTTGACACAACTTTCTAAACTGGCCGTTGGTTAGCTCGCTTTGCTGCCCTTCTAGGTAATTCCATAAGTTTAAAAAAGCGATAAAATCTGAATCTGGGTCATCAAAGCGCCCATGCTTTTCGTTTGCTGCGGCACGTTTTTCTTGTGGGCGTTCGCGGGGATCTTGAATCGACAACGCCGCCACAATAATAATCACTTCACGCAATGCGCCAAGTTTGTGAGCGGTGAGCACCATTTTAGCTAAACGAGGGTCAACCGGTAATCGGCTAAGCTCTCTACCCGATTGAGTTAAACTGGTTTTGCTATCGCGTTTGTCTGGTTTTACTGCTTGTAGCTCTTCTAATAACGATAAACCATCGCTTATATTACGGCTATCTGGCGCTTGCACAAACGGAAATTGCGCCATGTCGCCAAGCCCTAACGCCAACATTTGTAAAATAACCGAGGCAAGATTAGTACGCAGTATTTCAGGGTCGGTAAACTCCGGGCGCGATAAAAAATCATCTTCAGAGTACAAGCGAATACAAATACCGGCCTCAACACGTCCACAACGACCCATACGCTGATTAGCACTTGCTTGCGATATAGGTTCTATTGGCAAGCGCTGCACTTTTGTACGATAGCTATAACGGCTTATACGCGCAGTACCTGGATCGATTACATAACGAATACCCGGCACCGTTAGTGACGTTTCGGCTACGTTAGTTGATAAAATAATATGACGACGAGAATGCGGTGCAAATATACGGTTTTGCTCTGCGTTAGATAAGCGCGAGTAAAGTGGCAATACATCAGTGTGTTTTAAATTACGCTTGCTAAGTGCATCAGCGGTATCGCGTATTTCACGTTCACCGTTTAAAAATATCAGTATGTCGCCAGGGCCTTCTGCGCACAGTTCATCAACCGCATCAAATATACCTTGCAGCTGATCACCCTCGGCTTCCATATCTTCTTTATTAATATCGGCCGTTGGGTTGTAACGTACATCAACGGGGAAAGTACGACCCGATACTTCTATAATGGGCGCATCATCAAAGTGCTTTGAAAAGCGCTCAGGATCAATGGTCGCAGACGTAATAATTATTTTTAAATCAGGGCGTTTTGGAAGTAGGTTTTTTAAGTAACCTAAAATAAAGTCGATGTTTAAACTACGCTCATGCGCTTCATCTATAATGATGGTGTCGTATTGATTTAAAAAACGGTCTTGCTGAATTTCTGCCAGTAAAATACCGTCAGTCATGAGTTTAACGTAGGTGTTATTAGAAACCTGATCGCTAAAACGAATTTTAAAACCGACTTGCTGACCAAGTTCACACTTCATTTCTTCAGCAATACGATTAGCCACTGTTCGCGCAGCTAATCGGCGAGGCTGCGTATGACCAATCAAGCCATCAACACCACGGCCAAGCTCTAAACACATTTTCGGTATTTGCGTTGTTTTACCTGAGCCCGTCTCACCGGCAATAATAACCACTTGGTTATTTGCAATGGCGTCTTTAATTACATCCTTTTTTTGACTTACTGGCAATTGCTCAGGGTAAGTCACTTTAGGAAGGCCCGCTAAGCGTTTATCACGTAATTCTTGGCTACGGGTTATATCAGCCGCTATTTTTTCAAGCGCGTTGGCATGCTTGTTTTCATCGGTTATTTTTTTTACGCCATGTAAGCGTTTTTTAAAAATAAATTGATCTTTTTTCAAGCACGTTTTTAGCTCGCCAAACAACTGACCTAGGTTAACCACCCGCATACCTTATAATATTAATAATAGAGCATTAATTGTATCAAACTAAATGCTCAGGGTTAATCCTACAAAGCGCATAACTGCCCAGATATATGTACTTATGCGCTATTCGTCGTTAAATATACCTACATAGGTCGCTTGTGTGTTCGATTTACTCGCGCGATACATACCCGAGGTATTAAACGGTAAGCTAATATTTCCCTTCGTATCAACAATAATTACACCACCCGTACCGCCAATCGGCGCAAGTACTTGGTTAATAACTTCATCGCCTGCTTGCTCAATCGTTTTATTTTGATACTTAACACGTGCACAAATATCACTTGCTACGTTATAGCGAATAAAATACTCACCATGCCCGGTTGCCGATACAGCACACGATTCGTTTTCAGCAAATGTCCCGGCACCAATTACTGGCGCGTCACCCACACGGCCATAACGTTTTGCGGTCATACCGCCTGTTGATGTACCCGCTGCTAAATTACCGTTTTTATCAAGAGCCACGGCACCCACAGTGCCCATTTTATAGTTATTAGGTAATGCTTTGTGCGCTGCTTGATACTCTTTGCTGGTTGCTTTGGCTTTATCTAATTTTTGTTTTGCTTTTAAAAGCGCTTTGTAACGAGGCTCAGTATCAAATAAGTTATTTTCGATAAGCTCAATACCTTGCTCTTTAGCAAACTCCTCGGCGCCTTGGCCGCTAAGCATTACATGCACAGAGTTATCCATTACCAAGCGCGCTAACTTAATCGGGCTCTCAATATGTTTTACACCTGCAACAGCGCCGGCTTCACGGTTTCGACCATCCATTATGGATGCATCAAGCTCATGCCCGCCATCATAAGTGTATACCGCTCCGCGCCCTGCATTAAAATAAGGCGATTGCTCTAATACTGTAATGGCCGCTGTTACCGCATCTAAGCTTTCACCGCCTTGCTGCAATACTTTATAACCGGTCTCTACGGCCTCTGTTAATTTAGCGCGGTACTGCTTTTCTTGAGCCGGTGTGAATCGTGCTTTTTCGATTGTCCCTGCCCCACCATGAATCGCAATGGCAAACGGCGTCTCTGCAGCTAATGCGCTATTACTTAAGGCTATAAGGCTGCTTGCAAAAATTGCTAATAAGGGTGTTTTCATAATAAATTCTTTTATGGGGAAGTTATAAACTAATGTGAATGGTTGCCGGCTTAATTTCAACTAAAGTGAGTTTAATGGCATAAAAAAAGCGCCTTAAGGCGCTTTTTAAAATTTAACGTGTTTGTAATACCAATTTTATTAAAAACATGATCATTCTAGCGTATTAAATAGCTCACTAACTACGTTGAAAATTATTTATATAGAACAACTATGTATCATAATTTTAGCCTTGTTATTGAGCCATTTTCTTATCGCTATAATAGCTCACTAATTTAATGCAATTGGTATAATTAAGCTTGTTTAGCTTTTAAACGCGCTAAACGTGCTACTTGATGCGTAGACGTTAAGAAAGAATAAATTGGTGCGAGGTAACCGCGTTTACGAAGCTCAAGGAAATCAGCATCGCTTAACTCGTTTAGCTTTTTCTCATCGATAAGGTAAATACCGTTGATGTCTTTTTTCTCGCCTTTAATGTCTACTGTTAGCGTTTGTGCAATGAGTAGCTCTTTATCAGCAAGGAATTTAGTGAACGCTTCAGTTACTTGAGAAAACTCAATGAAAGATACAAGCGCTTCTTTACGACGTTTTAAGTAATCTGTTTCTTCGCCGTTTTCAAATAATGCATTGCCTTCGTCTTCACCAACAAGCGAACTTGCTTCGTCAATTACGATACCGTATTGATCTTGATCTGGGTGTTTAACTAAGCCCAGTGGGTAACGAGTCGTTGCCATAGGTGCAAATGCTGCAGTCCATTTACCATCTTCTACAAAAAGGTTTTCGCCTGGCTCTAAGCCAAACATAGCAACAGCTTGAAAAGTGCCGCTTTCGTTATTTTTAACGAATGACATTGGAAACTCGTTTGCTACGCGTGCAAACTCATGTGCTACTACTGGCACTAAATGTTGAGTTTTCATAAATTCTACATTGATGCCGTTTTGAATTTTAGTGTTGGCATGTTTTTCGTTGTGTAAAGGCTGTACTTGTTGCTCCGCCATGTTACTGCTCCGTTTATTTTAATTTATATGTTTCATTGTTAATACCTTTAGGCTAATGCTTTTGAGCAAGAAAAGGAAGGGAAACTTTTATGACAACGACCATGAAAAAATAAAATCTAACCAAATCTTAGCGTTGCTAAAAAACACACAACTCAAATTCATAAATTTTGTGCAAAAACAACACACTTCGTGGTTGATTTTAATACAAACCAAAGTTACTCATTAACATTGGTTAACAGTTCAGGACTATTTTTTTGCCGTGTTTAGACTTAAATTTGAGCAAATAAAAAAGGCCGCTTACATAAGCGGCCTTTAAAAGTTAAATTAGCACCTAAATTAAGGTGCCCAATATACTTCAATATTTATACTTGGGTGATTAAGCACAGCGCGCAGTGGCATGTCGTTAACATCACCTCCCGCTTTTGCTTGCTTATAAACAGCGAGTTTTTCTTCACCGCTAATTAAAAGCTTAACCACTTTAGATTGCGCAATGGCATTTAAAGTAAGTGTCATTCGCTCAGTGATACTACCCGTCACATCACTTTGTATTGCATTGATAGCACACACTGATTGTGTGGTTGTTAAACCGTGCTCTAAACCGTCTGCATTTGGAAATAACGACGCGGTATGGCCATCTGGGCCCATGCCTAAAATAGTTACATCGTATGGGCTTTTTAGTTCGCTATAAGCCTCTTCACACTCTTGTGCGCCCTGCTGGGCCGTTGCAGCTGCGTTCTTCATCGTAATAAAATTAGCTGCGCTACCGTAGTTTTGTAATAATGTACTTTTAATAAAAGCTTCGTTACTTTTTTCATGGCTTGGCTCTACCCAGCGCTCATCAACCATAGCAACATCAACATGTTGCCAGTCTAAATCAAGCGTTGATAAATGTTTATACGCAGGCGCAGGAGACGAGCCTCCCGATACCATTAATACAGCACGGCCATCGTTTTTAATACCATCACGTAGTGATTGCTCAAGCGTTGCAGAAAGCTCAGCTGTTAACGCGTCTTTATCGTCAAAAAACTTTTCAACTAATGTTGCCATGCTTATACCTTATCGCCTGTGTTAAACCATACGTGGTTTTTTTCTGCCAATAATTCATCCGCATCTTCAGGACCCCAGCTACCAGAACGATAAAGCGCAGGTTTGCCTTTGTCTTGCCAGCGGTCAATAATTGGATCAATCCATTTCCACGCTTGACGAACTTCATCACGGTGAATAAATAACGATGGGTTATTTGCAGCAGCATCAAGCATTAAACGTTTGTACGCATCTGAGTGAAAGCCATTACTGTAAGCTTGTGAAAGCTCAATGTTCATTGTTACGGGTTCAAGTTGCATTTGAAGGTTATCAAGACGCTTAGACATAAGCGTTAATTGAATGGTTTCCTCTGGCTGCAAGCGAATAACAAGACGGTTTGGCTCAATGTTACCCACGTTATCTTCGTAAATATTGTGTGATACTTTTTTGTATTCAACCACAATTTCTGCACAGCGCTTAGCCATACGTTTACCCGTACGAAGGTAAAATGGAACACCCGCCCAGCGCCAGTTATCAATATGCGCACGAATAGCTACAAACGTTTCTGTTTTACTAGAACCTTCATTTAGCTCTTCTAAGTAACCCGGTACAATTTTACCGTTTAAGTCACCTGGTACGTATTGACCACGCACAATATTTTCATCAACATCACCACCTACTAGTGGGCGAAGTGCTTCTAATACTTTTAATTTTTCGTTACGAATACTGTTAGCATTAAGCTTATTAGGCGCTTCCATTGCAACTAAACACAGTAGCTGTAACAAATGGTTTTGAACCATGTCACGAAGTGCGCCCGCTTTATCGTAAAAACCAGCACGGCTTTCAAGGCCAACCGTTTCTGATAAGCTAATTTGAATGTTATCAATAGATTTAGCATCCCACATATTTTCAAACAATGAGTTTGAAAAACGCAGCGCCATTAAGTTTTGTACTGTTTCTTTACCTAAGTAATGGTCAATACGGAAAATTTGCTCTTCGTTAAAAAACTCTGCAATTTTTCCATTAATTGCTTCAGCAGAATCACCGCAATAACCAATTGGCTTTTCAACAACAACACGTGATGTAGGGGTAATTAAACCTTTAGTTGATAATATTTCACAACATGTGCCGTAAACAGCAGGCGGAAGCGATAAATAAAACACGCGAGACTTAGTACTTTCGTGCTCATCTAAAATGCCTTTTAGCACATCCCAGTTGTCATCTGCTTCTGTAACATTACTTACCACTGGCACTAGAAAAGTAGAAAACGCTTTCCAATCTTTAGCGTTAAACTCGCCTTTGCTTAAAAATTCTTGTAATGCTTTATGCGCTGTTTCTATGTATTCAGCACGTTTAGATTCTTCGCGCACTGTTGGTAGGATACGTGAGCCTTCAGGTAAGTTACCTTCTTGATATGCTCTGTACATTGCAGGTAGCAATTTGCGTAACGCAAGATCACCACCGCCCCCAAAAATTATAATATCAAAAGGATTAAGCATAGTTACTCTCTACGTTGTGATACCCAGTACATTTTATAAATGCGCGGGTATGCCTATTTATTGCTAGATTAGATGGCTTTCATAGCTGTACTTAAATAAAAGCCTGCTGAATTGTTCTGTATCGATGATTTATTGTTATTTTTTATCATTGCGCTTATTAAATGAGCCTTAGGGGCCCTGTATCTCCTCTCACAAAAATACAGACCCTAAGCACTCCAGCGCTACCCGTTCAAAGGTACTCGGTTTACTTACTTGAGTAAGCGAATTTTTTATTGCGTACGGTTTTGCTTATAGTACGCCATTAAGCCGTTTGTCGAACTATCATGAGCGTGTTTAACGCTTTCATCAGTGAGTTCACTTTCAATTTTAGATGCTAAACCTTTACCAAGCTCTACACCCCATTGATCAAACGAACATATTTCTAAAATAATGCCTTGGCAAAATATCTTGTGCTCATACAGTGCAATTAAACGACCCACTGTTTTAGCATCTACTGTATCTAATAGCATAGATGTTGTAGGGCGATTGCCTTGATGAATTTTATGATTTAATAACGCATCAATCTCTGCTTGCGATTTACCCTTAGCGGTTAAATCAGCGGTAACCTGCTCTGCATTCATACCGCTCATCATCGCTTCTGTTTGTGCAAAGAAGTTTGATAATAAAATATCGTGATGCTTATCAACATTCACTTGTGGCTTAACTGATGCAATAAAATCTGCAGGTACAATTACATTACCTTGGTGTAAACACTGATAAAACGCGTGCTGACCATTAATACCCGTCATGCCCCAAATAATTGGAACTGTAGTATAAGGTACCGTTTCGCCTGCAAAGTTAACGTGTTTACCGTTACTTTCCATTTCGCCTTGCTGTAAATAAGCAGGCAACATATGCAGTGCTTGATCGTACGGTAATATAGCTTGGGCTGTATAGCCTAAAAAGCTTGTGTTCCATACGCTAAGTAATGCCATAATTAATGGTATATTTTGTTCAAACGGCGCGGTTTTAAAGTGCTCATCTACTTCAAAGGCACCTTCTAAAATGGCTTCAAAGGCTTCATAGCCTAAATATAAAGCAATTGGTAAGCCTATCGCACTCCAAAGTGAAAAGCGACCGCCAACCCAATCCCACATAGTGAATACGTTTTCGTCGCTGATACCAAAGGCTGCTGTTTTTTCTAAATTTGTACTTACCGCAACAAAATGTTTAGCAATTGTGCTTTCATCTTTTGTTGTTTGTAAAAACCAATCAACCGCTGTTTTAGCGTTTGTCATGGTTTCTGACGTCGTAAATGTTTTTGACGAAATAACAAATAATGTTGTTTCAGGGTCAATAGCTTTCAATATAGACGAAATTTGTACGCCGTCAGCATTAGATACGTAATGAACATTTAACGTATCATCAGCAAGTGCTTTTAACGCCTCGGTTGCCATTTGTGGGCCAAGGTTAGAACCACCTACACCAATACTTACAACATCTTTTACAGCTTTACCGGTATAGCCTAGCCATTTGCCACTACGAACTTTTTCTACAAACACTTTAATTTTAGCTAATTCGTTATCTACTGCTTGCGTTACGTTCTCGCCATCAACAATTAATGGAGTATGAGTGCGATTACGAAGTGCCGTATGTAGTACTGAGCGATCCTCAGTGATATTTATTTTTTCACCGCTAAACATTTTATCGCGCCACGACGCAATATCGCATTCTTTAGCAAGCGACATTAAGTTAGCAAAAACATCGTTATCAATAAGTTGCTTAGAATAGTCGAATAATACGCCCGGTATTTGAGTCGAAAACTGAGAAAAGCGCGTGTCATCTTGTGCAAATAACGTTTTTAGATGTGTTTGTTTCATCTTAGCTGCACTTTGTTCTAGTGCTTGCCAACTTGCTAGTTGCGTTCGGTTAGACATGGATATACCCTCTAATTCTTTCAATCTATTGATTTGAAAATATTTTTTATAAAAGCGAAAATACTAACATTGCTTTTTTACACTAAATTAAAGCGTAAATAGTATAACTAAAAATGCAAAAAAAATGCTGTTTTTATAATTTTAGATGCAGATGATAACGCAATTTTTAGCTTTTGACACCGGTATCATAAAAATTTTATAAATTAATTTATCCGCAGTTTTAAAGGTACCAGCTAACATTAAGCCCTAAAAATGAAATATTAATGAATTTTCACAAGTCCTGCCATATAAGCCCCGCTAAAATAAGTCCCGCTAATTACTTTTTATAATTATTCACTAATTGCTATGGCTTGCTTATCTCTAGAACAAATAAACCTTAAAAACAAAAAATCGGCCCTAAAGCCGATTTTGTACTAATTACAAACGTTGTTTAATTACTAAGCGCTAAACCGCCATTTAGGTTATAAACGGTTTTATATCCTAGTTGCATTAAGTTAATTGCAGCAACTTTTGAGCGGTTGCCACTACGGCATAATAAAATGTACTTGTTATTTTTGTTTAACTGGCCTTCAAATACCGCATTTGCCATTCTGCTAAGTGGTATATTTAATGTTTTTTCATCTAGCGTATTAAATAACTGAGCAACATTATTTGCTCCGTGCTCATACGGCTCCCGAGTATCTATTAAATATGTATCGCTGGTGTTTAACATTGTTTTAGCGTCATCAAAATTTAATTGCTGTGTATCAACCTCAGGTAACGCATTTACATAACCACACAATTGCGTGTTATTTACTTTTTTTGAAGCATCGTACTGCTGCTTTTGCACTGCAAATTCATCAACCGAAATACTGCCGTTCACTAGCGCGTTGAGTAATGGCGTTTGGCTTTGTTGTACAGCCCAGTTCATGGCAAAACATTGCTGGTAGTCATGCCCTGAGCAAATAATACTGCTGTTATTAAGTTGCTCACTTATTACTAAAATAGAGTGTGCCATTGCTTTTGCATCCCCACCTATAAGCGATGTATTACCAAGCCCTGCAGGCAATATTAAATCACCACAAAAACAGTAACGCGTTTCACCATTACTGTTTTTTAATAAATAACTTATGCTATCTTTGCTGTGCCCAGGTGTCGCTACTTTTTCAAGTACTTCATTTGCCAAACCAATATTTGCTGTATTTAACGGCCAACCTAGCGAATCAACCTCGCCTTTGACAACTCTTGATGCAAGAACGCTGGTAAGCAAATTAGTCGCAGACTCTCGCTCTTGATGAAGATGAGTATTAAGCACCGCTGATATAGTTAAGTTTTGTGTGTTCGCTATTTTTTCAAAACGCGGAATAAGCTCAATAATAGGGTCTATTATAACTGCGTGTTTATCATCGCTTACATAAAGCCAACTACATGCCCCTTGATGCCTAAATTGAGTTAAACCAAGCGCGCATACTTCTTGTTGTGGTGTAGTGCTGTCAGACACAATTAAACAGTTTGCTTGCAAAATTGCTTTTAATGCGCGAATACGCACACAAGCATCATCTATATCGTGCTGCGTTGCCGCTGGCCCAAACGATAGCCTAATCGCATTTTCGCTTTGCCACTTACTTGCCCCCATTGCATCTAAAACAAAACTTGTTGATGCGCCCGTACTACAAGCCGAGCCACCGCTTACGCGAATGCCCGCAGCGTCAAATAAATCAATCACTTCTTTGCTCGTTAAATCGTTAACAGCAAAGTTAAGTGTGGTTGGCACGCTATAAGCAAAATCATGATTGAATGTAATATCGCCAAAGGTATCTTTTATCGCGCTTTGTAACTGGCTTCGGTAAGCATTAAGTACGCTAACCGATTTAAACGTGTCGTCTGACTTATCAAGCAACATACTAAATAGCTTATTTAGCCCTGCAATACCGGGTAGGTTTTCGGTGCCCGATCGCATACCACTTTCTTGACCGCCACCCGCTATAAAAGGCGTGTACGCACTACCACTACGAATATATAAAAAGCCAATACCTTTAGGTGCATAAAGCTTATGTCCAGAAAAAGGGGCATAATCTATTGTTGTATCGCTCAGCGCGAGCGCTTGTTTACCGAGCGCCTGCACGCAATCAACCATCCACGATACATTTTTATTGCGACTACGAATTACCTGCTCAATAGCGGGTAAATCTTGATACACACCGGTTTCGTTATTAACAGCCATGGTGCAAATCATCAATGCGTTATCTATATGTTGTGCTATAAAATCTAAATCTAAAATACCGTTGCTATCAACCGGAATAGCAAGCACCTCAGCATTAACGTCAAGTACGCTATTCCAATGCTTAAGTGTGTTTGGCACCGCTTTGTGCTCAGTAGCGCCATATAACAATACGGGGTTTTTAATCGGGTGTTTTTTAGCCTCTATTAGCGTTGAAACCACCGCAGTTTGAATACCTTCTGTTGCGCCAGAGGTAAATAAAATATCGCCAATAGTTGCGCCAATAACCGTGTGTGCTTTTTGACGTGTTTGTTCTAATAAATGCTTGGCTTGAATACCTGTGATGTGCGGGCTTGAAGGATTACCAAAACATATTTGCATGGTATGAGAAACAACATCAGCTATACAAGGCAACACAGGGGTCGTTGCGTTTGCATCAAGGTAAACTTGTTTTACTGGCTCATCGTGCAATAAAAACTCAGACATTAAAAAACGCACCTTATTACTAAAAAATATATCTTATTACCAATAGTACATAAATTTACAGGTAATGAGTAATAATCAATTAGCACTAGAGATGCGTTTACTATTCTTTTTTAGACTAAAAGTCTGTTTACGTAACTATTCACTGAGCTCTTTACTTATCTCTTCATGCGTAGACGACCACGCTGTTATAAGCGCTTTTACTAATGAAGCCAACGGGATGGCAAAAAATACGCCCCAAAACCCCCACAAGCCACCAAAAAATAATACAGCGACAATTATAAACACCGGATTTAAATCAACCGCCTCAGAAAACAACAGTGGCACAAGTACGTTGCCATCAAGCGCCTGAATAATTCCATAAATAATTAAAATGGTCCAAAACTGGGTTTCTAATCCAAATTGAAACAGCGCAACTGCCGCTACCGGAATCGTAACCAGTGCCGCACCAATAAATGGAATTAACACTGACAAACCCACAAGCACGCCAAGTAACGCAGCGTAACGTAAATCTAAAACAGTAAATGCAATAAACGACACACCACCAACAATCAAAATTTCAAACACTTTACCGCGAATGTAATTCATAATTTGTTGATTCATTTCGTGCCACACTTGCAAAATTAAACGTCGTTGCTGCGGGATCAATTTAGCGATACTGCCCGTTAGTTCAAGCTTATCTTTGAGCATAAAAAACACCAGCAACGGCACAAGCACTAAGTAAATAAGCCATGCAACAACATCTTTTAAAGAGGTTAGTGAAAACGACAGTACAGCCTGACCAAACTCGATTATTTTAGCCTCTACCGTTGCAACAATAGCTTGCACTTGATCTATATTAATTAAACTTGGGTATTGTTCAGGTAAAGCCATTAAATAAGACTTACCCTGCTCTAACATATGCGGGGTTTCTTGCACTAAGTTACTGGTTTGCTTCCAAAGTACAGGGCCAATAACTAAAATAAGGGTGAGCATAATGCTAATAAATATCAACATTACAATAATCGTTGCAGTAAAACGTTTTAAGCCAACGCGCTCTAAATGAACAACCGGCCAATCAAGTAAATAAGCAATAACTAATGCCACAAGCACAGGAACAATTAACGAGCCAAAAAAGTAAAGTAAGGCAACGGAGGCTAGTAATAAAAATAATAAGGTAGACGAATGAGGATCCGAGAACTTCCTTTCGTACCATGTTTTTACGTATTCAAACATGTAATGGCTCCACTAATAACAACCCACGTTGTTTATCAAAATTGTAACTATAAGCATTTTTTTGCAAAAAACGTTCAATATCGTTCGCACTTTCACCTTTATTAAGACTAAAAGTGATGCGGTGTTTTGATGACTGTGCACTTCGTAGCGCAAGTTTAAACTGCACAAATTGCTGAGGACACTCAAACTCTTTTAAATCGCGCTCCACCATAACTACTTTATCCGTATAGTAAATGAATAATAAGTCCCATATTGTCGGTCTACGTATTTATAAAACGTGAACCGTTGTAACTTTTTTTTAAAACAACACCTGCAATAGTTTATCCTTATAACATAACTAGCAGTAAGGATAAGTTAATGCCTGGAACGCATAATAAAGCGCAACTACCAAGTAATCCAACACTCAAAGAGATTAATTGCTTTAAAAAATTTAATTGTATCGAACTGCCGAAATAGCTTTACTGAAATATACATCAAAAAACACCTCTGTATCGCTCTAAACCACATATTTATAGATAAACGTCTCGAGCTTTAATACAGCCTTTTGCGTAAAAATGTTATTGTTAGCCAACATATTAAGTAGTACATAAAATTATTACTTTTTTGCAGCGAGAATTGAACGTTGTAAAGCTTGATGGAGTCACAATGAAAGAACTATACCAATTGTGCGAAAAAGACAGCCGTGCAAGCAGTGACGAAATAGACATAGCCAAAATTGCAATTGGCGAACCAATTAACAAGGAATAAAATGCAGCTAAAATCAGCATTTATCACTTTATGCAGTGCCACGCTTACGTTTAGCTTATTAGTAAGCGAACCTTTAAAAGCGCAAACTAACTTTACTCTTCCTGATTTAGGAACGTCTGCATTACAAGCGCTGCCACTTGAAAAAGAAAAAGCTATTGGCGAAGTAATGATGATGCAAATACGCGGCTCATCGCCCGTTATAAACGACCCGGTGCTTGATGAATACCTGACCACTATTGGCCGTAAACTCGTTGCGAATGCTAACGATGTACGCTTTCCGTTTTCATTTTTTTGGATAAACAATTCAGAAATAAACGCGTTTGCGTTTTATGGCGGGCATGTAGGTGTGCATACAGGGCTAATAGCTCAAGCCGATAACGAGAGCCAGTTTGCCTCGGTACTTGGTCACGAAATTGCGCACGTAACACAGCGCCACTTAGCACGTAGAATTCAACAACAACAAGATAACAGCGCACTGACCATTGCCGGTATGATTGCCGGAATACTCGCAACCGTTGTTGCACCCGACGCGGGCATTGCCATTATATCAGCGAGCCAATCGCAATCTGCTTTTAGTCAATTAACGCATAGCCGCTCAGCCGAGCAAGAAGCCGACCGTATTGGTATGCAAACTCTTAATAATGCGGGTTTTGATGCACGTGCATCGAGCGAGTTTTTAACTAAACTTGCAGCGCAAATTCGCTATAAATACAAGCCACCGGCGTTTTTGCTGACTCACCCATTACCAGAGAGTCGTGTATCAGATGTACGATTGCGTGCAGAGCAGTATCCTCAGCGCCATATAAACGCGAGCCTTGAGTTTAATTTAGCAAAAAGTCGCGTACTGGCACGTTATTACAACAAACCAGAAAAAGCGGAAGAGCTATTTAGAAAGCTCCTTCGCGAAAATACCTACAACAACACAGCATTAAAATACGGTTTGGCTATTAGTTTACTTGATCAAAAAAAGCTTGATGAAGCGGCCCCAATGTTAGATGAGCTTTTAAAAAACGATCCTAAAAACCTATTCTATATAGATACTCATACCGATTTACTCATCGCACAAAAAAAAGCGGGAGAAGCCGTTAAATTTTTAGCTGATTTAAATCAGTATCGTCCTAATAATCAGGTGATTACGCTTAACTACGCCAACGCTGCACTTGAAGCTGAGCAGTACGAACTTGCTGAAAATATACTTAAAAGCTTTTTGCTTGAAAAGCCCGATCACAACCTGGGTAAACAACTTCTTGCTGATGCGTATAAAAAACAAGATAAATTAGCCTCTTACCACGAAGCAAATGCTGATGTATTAGCGCAATATGGTGCTTACTTAAAAGCCGCCGATGAAATCCAAAAAGCGCTTAATTTCGTAGAATCAACAGAGCTTGTAAAACAACAGCGTTTAAAAGCACTACTTACCCAGTATCGACTTTTACAAAAAGAGCTTGCGAGGCTTTAAGTCTGCAAGCGCTTACCCTAAAATAGACGCAATTCACACTTTGGAATCATTTTATGTCTGTTACTATTTACCACAACCCTCGCTGCTCTAAATCGCGCGAAACGCTAGCGCTACTGCAAAGTAAAGCGGTAGAGCCAAATATTGTAGAGTATTTAAAAACGCCTCTTAATCGCGAGCAAATATCAACGCTTGTAAGCCAGCTTGGTTTTTCATCAGTACGCGAACTAATGCGCACTAAAGAAGATGCCTACAAAGAACTTAATTTGAAAGATGAAAGCAGTGAGTCAGCATTAGTAGATGCCATGGTACAAAATCCAAAGCTAATTGAACGCCCAATTGTTGTTAATAACAATAGAGCAGCGATTGGTCGCCCGCCTGAAAACGTACTAAGCGTTTTATAATGAGTGCAACCATAGTGGTGTTATACCACTCAAGCCATGGCTCAGTTGAAGCAATGGCTCACGAAATAGCAGAGTCGATAGAGCAACAAGACGCTACAGCACTGCTTCGCACCTTTGTGGCTAAAAATGCACACGACATTGTGATCACCAAAGATGATTTAATTAATTGTGATGGTTTAGCATTTGGTACACCAACCCGATTTGGCATGATGGCCTCCCAAGCAAAAAGCTTTTGGGAAACCACCAGCGATTTATGGCTAAAAGGCCAATTAATCGATAAACCAGCCTGTGTGTTTTCGTCATCAAGCAGTATGCATGGTGGTAATGAAGCAACCTTACTTAACTTATCTCTGCCACTATTACACCACGGTATGATGCTACTGGGCGTGCCGTACGATGTACCCGAACTACTTGCAACACAAACGGGTGGAACGCCATATGGTGCAACACACGTTGCTGGCAGCGCTAACAGTGCACAACTAAGCAAAGACGAAATTAAAATATGCCAAAGCGTTGGTAAACGCCTTACTCACATTGCGAGAAAACTAAAATGAATACAGCTGACAACCCAGCTAAAAAGCCGATTACGATAAAATTCCAGCGCACAGCACTCTTTGGCTACATTGGATTATTTATTTTAATGCCACTGTGGATGTATGCAGTCCCCCCTCAAGAAGCCCCTCTTGATGTGGTGTCGCTTTTTCTACCAATCATTCCGTTATTACTCCCGCTTAGAGGGATAATAAAAGACAACACTTATACTTACGCGTGGGCTAACTTTATTGTAATGCTGTATTTTATACACGGGCTTACAATGTTATGGGTTGCACCAGATGAATTAATTTGGGTATTGCTAGAGCTTGTATTTGCCTCTGCTATGTTTATTGGTTGTACTTACTATGCAAGACACCGAGGACAAGAGTTAGGATTAAAAATCCGTAAGCTTAAAGAAGAACTAGCTGAAGAAAAAGCAGCAAATGAGCACGGTAAATAGCCTCTTATACCAATCTGCTTATATAAGGGGTCTATTTAACGTTAAGAAAATTACGCTATAACTAGGCAAAAATTTTTATATCTAGTTGTTCTAAATAAAAAATTTTTAACAACGTTATAGTGCAATTTAATTCGTTAAATTGATAAAATATTTATGCAGGTTGGTATTACTTAAACCGATTAGACCACCCATAAATACTATAAACAAAAAACGCGCTTAAATTACTTTAAGCGCGTTTTTTATTAGCTGTTTAAAAGTGACTAAACTAAATCACTTAAGGCAGCTAGCACCACAATACTCGCCAACCCTATTTGAGCAATTAAGCTAATAAACGAAAAGCCTCTAAGTACAAATAAACCCCAAGGGTGTTTAATATGTGGATATAACGCACAGCGTTTTAAGGTAGTCGCAAAGAAAAAACAAATCACTGCCGCCATAGATAAACTCAGCGTCAGCTCACTTTTAATGGAGAGTGTTTCATCAAAAAAGAAGAACAACTGCAAAGGCAGCAATATAGTGACAATAGCGTGCAGCACATGTACTTTTTTAATACGATCAAATTGCCCTTCCGGCGAAAGCTCTTTAATACCAAAGTCACGCTCTAAACATTTAACCAAGTTATTAGCTTTAATACTAACCGCCAAACGGTAACAACTTAAGCCTTCTTTATTGCGCGCTCTAAAGTTATAGCCCGCTTTAATAAGCAGCACCATTAACGATTCATTTTTAGCAAATACGGCATAATGAAGCGCTGTGTTACCTAAATCATCAACCGCTTTTTTGTCTTGCTTTGCAAGTAGCGTTTCAACCACATTTACAAAGCCTTTTTCCGCGGCCCACATAAAGGCTGTTTTATTGTTTTCATCAGCAAGAACACCGGTAGCGCCTTGCTCAATAAAACGCATTGCCATTGTTTGCTTGGCTGTTTTTTTACGTAGGTGCGTTAATAATGCTTTTTCTAGCAGTACAACAGAGTCAACATCAGGAGAAACCTGTGTAAGCAACGTAAAGTAGTCTTTCCCTGATGCCACTTTTTCGCTGGCAAGTTCACTAAGCATTTCTAAATCAGCAATAGACTCTGGAATATACGCACTTAAACGCTCTCTAAAGTCAACTTCTTTCCAAAGGGCTAATGTATCCTTTGCTGAAAGTTTACTGCTATTATTTAGCGCATGCTCAATTAACGTAAAATAGCGTTTACTAAAAAACAAATCGACTAAAGACAGTGGTGTATCTATGGTATTTTGTGCAGCCACACTTGCATATTTTTCAAGACGTTGACACAACATAAGTACTAAGCTTTCAGGGGTAAATTCATTATCATAGTAATGGCTTTTAACCGCACTAATATACGCTTGTCCGTCTTCGTCATACTCAGAAATATGTTGAAAGTAACATTCTTCAAATGGTTCTAGCGGGGTTAGCCATGCCAAGTAATAAATAGGCGGCAACACGGTGGTGCATACACCATCATCTTCATTTGTAGAACGACAAGCAGGCCAGGCTTCCAAAGCATCTAAAATAAAGGCACCGTTTTGTTCTACTAGTCCTTTAATGAGTAATGGGTATTCCTTTGGCCAAATCAGTACATTTTCCATTAAAACAACACAACTCCAGTGTGGCTTGGGGGGGTGGTAAGTTATATCAGTTTTTAGCTGACACCACGCTTAATCAAAGTGCCGATATTCTAGCACACCTTTGTTTTGCTGCTAGCGCAAAATTGAGCAATAACAACAATCCTTTAGGATTACAGTAGACAAGAATATAAAAACGGCCAAGTACATAAGTACTTGGCCGTTTGTGAGGTTGGGGTTGGGCTTAATCAGAGCCAGACAAATAGTCTATTTACTTTTTAATTCGCTAATAACTTGATCTAAACCCACTTCAGAAATGCGTTGAATAATCTCTTTTTGCTTAGCACTTAATAGTGAAATACCTTCGGCAACAATATCGTATACTTTCCACTCATCGTTTTTACCTAAACGAAGCTTAAAGCTCAAGTCGATTGTAGGCGCATTTGGCTCAATAATTTGCGTATTAACTGTTGCGTACTCAGAGTCGCTTTTTGCGTTGTTACGCTCAAATACAACTTTTTGGCCTGTGTACTTCATTAGTGCACCGGCGTACGTGCCTGTTAAGTAATGCTCTACTGCATCTATAAATTGAACAGCTTGCTCGCGCTCAATACCTTTAATGTGTTTACCTAATAATTTAAACGACACAAACTTAACATCAATGTGTGGCATTAAACGTTTTTCAACAATGGCAGCCATCGCATCTTTGCTAGCTGTCCCTTTTGAGTTTACTTGACCAATGTCTGCAAAAAGTTTATCTGCTACTGATTCTAATAACTGATCAGGCGATTGCTGAGCTTGTGCAAATAACGAACCACTAAAAAAAGCAGTGGCTAAAACGAATAGTTTAAAGAGTTTCATAATTGTATATGTCTGTGTGATTAAGATGGTTGTAATTTACCCGTTCTATACGCAACAAAAAAGGCACAAATAAGCAATTTATTAATGCTCAAATTGCACCAATTGAATAAACAATGAAAATTCAAGCAGTTACAAACCTACATTAACAGCCTATATACAACCGGCATTTTGTCCTCATTGTAATTGTTAACAGATCGCCCTTATCATTTAGTTATCACTTTGAACTAAACAAACAATTGGCACCTATGAAAACGTCACTTAAAACACTTTTTATCTCTTTAGTATTAGTAGTTTCACTTTTTGGCAAACTTGCTTTTGCTCAATCGAATCACGGTTATGCCGTTGATTTTCTTAAAGGCGAAGGCAACGTAAATGGCGTTAAGCTTGCGTATCAGTATCATGCGCCGAGTATGCAAAACCTTATTGGTGATGCACGCTTTTACTTTGAAACCAGCGTAAATATGTGGGAATACCGCCATGGCGATGAAACACAATCAAACCTAGTACTTGCTATGTCACCTGTACTGCAGTTTCCTGTATTTAGTTTTAACAATACCCCATTTTATGTAGAAGCAGGGATTGGTGTATCACTTATTGATGAAACGCAGTTTGCCGGTAAAAACATAAGCACTCACTACCAGTTCGAAGACCGAATAGGCCTTGTTGCCGACTTAGGTCACACTAACGTTGCCCTAAGAGTAATTCACTATTCAAACGCAGGCTTTAAAAATCCAAACCCAGGGCTTAACTTTTTAACGCTTTCGGTAGCTAGACGTTTTTAACGTTATTGATTGTGTTTAAAGTTATTGATTATGTTTTGAGTAATTTAATTGCTGTTATAGTGTAAAACAGTCACACTTAAAGTACTAAATATTAAGTGATACTGCGATGCAAACTTGGCATATTGTAATTATTGTCGCCGTTGTTTTTGCCATTATTATTGGTAATATTGCGCTGATTAGACTCTCTGCAAAAACTGAGTTTAAAAAGTCCGGCGCCAATATAAAAAATACAACAGACACAAAAAAGCCCTGATTAATCAGGGCTTTTTAATACGTGCTAAACCTAGCCTACTAACCAATGCGCCATCAGCGCAATAACAGGTAAAGTAATTAGCGTTCGCAAAATAAATATAATAAATAACTCTAAAATATTTACCGGTATTTTACTGCCAAGTAAAAGTGCGCCCACCTCAGACATATAAATAAGCTGAGTTACACTCATTGCTGCAATAATAAAGCGCGTTATATCACTTTCAATTGTACCTGCTGCTAATATTGATGGAATAAACATATCAGCAAAACCAACCATAATAGTTTGTGACGCGGCTGCCGCTTCTGGGATTTGCAATAACTCTAAAAATGGCACAAACGGCATACCTAAATACTCAAATATAGGCGTGTGCTCAGCAATGATCAGTGCAAATGTACCTACGGCCATAACCACAGGCAGTACACCAAATACCATATCAAGCGCGTTGTGTACGCCCTCTTTTATAGTGCCTTTAACACCTGTTGAGTTATCAGCTTTAGCTAATGCAACATCTAACGAATGGCTAAATAAAGTTTTATGGCCCGGAATTGTCTCAGCGTCTCTATCTGGTTCAGTGCCATCAATTAGTAAATCTTTTTTAAAGCGAAGTGGTGGTAATCGCGGCACAATAATAGCGGCAACAATACCGGCTAAACATACCGTTGCGTAAAACGGAGCAAATAGGTATTCAAGTTTAACTTGTCCAAGCACCACTAAACTAAACGTAATTGAAACCGCTGAAAACGTAGTACCAATAATAGCCGCTTCACGTTGTGTATAGTGTTTTTGATCGTACTGCTTTGCAGTCATCAAAATACCTACACTACCATCACCTAACCATGATGCAGTACAGTCAACCGCGCTTCTACCCGGTACGCCAAATACAGGGCGCATGACTTTAGTCATTAACGTACCAGCAAGCTCTAGTAGACCAAAGTTAATTAATAGCGGCAGTAATAAGCCCGCTAAAATAAATACCGAAAACAACACTGGCAATAAGTCATTTAATACCAGCGCGCCAGTATTGGCCGAGGTAATCATCTCGCTGCCTAAACTTAAGTACGTCATTAAACCAAACGCCATACCAAATAAGCGCACCACCAGCCATGTCCAGCTCACATCAAACAAATGCTTTAACAAAGGTGAGTTACATATAGCGGCGGGTTTAAACACTTTAGTAATTACAGAAAGAACCCCTGTAATACAAATAATGAGAGTAATAATTGCTTGACCAGAGCCAAGCATCATTGCTTGAACTGCTTTTGCCATAACAGCAATAGGAATGGTCATCCCTTGCGAGGTACTAATTGGCGTCATAAATAAAAACACACCAATTAACGAAGGAACCAAAAAAGTAAACCAAGTGCGCCACGTATAGTGTGAACGTTCAGGTAGCTGAGACATATTTTTTAACCTATAAAAACCACAAAAAGAGCATAGCGCTCTTTTTGTGGTAAAACTTATTATTATTTAAATTTTAATGCCGCGCTGAATGAGTGCTGCTTCTAATGCTTCTTGTAAACCATTCATAGTACCTGGTTCAAGCGTTTCGCCTTTGTCATCCATCCACGTTAAGCTAGTACCGCCTTCTTTAGTTTTACTTACTAAAATTTGGTATTGGCCTTCATCAATCGGTAGTTGAGCTACCTCATCACCCCAAATTGAATCCCATACACTACTTTCAGGTTTAGTATAATCAGCAGTAATTAAGCCAGTATCTGGGTTAACTTCAACAATAGTGAACGACAAGCGCTCTAAAAACCCAGAAAAACGATCAAACACAGCGTCGTAAGATTGCTCAGTTACAAGTGCTGCATTACCTTTGTTATCAAAGCCCATTTCAAGAGAAATAATACCTTGGCGTTTACGCATATCAACTTCAAGTTGACGGTAACGGTAATCAAACTCGCTCACTACTTGGTTAAGCGCACGAACTTCTAACTGCTGTTTAAGTAAATCGGTTAGCGTTTTATCACCTTTAAAATCTATCAGCTCTACACGTAAAGACGCTGTACGCTGATGTGATTTTTCTTCAATAGTGAATCTAAACTTTTCTAAGTCATCGTTTACTTCATCGCCCCACCACCAAAAACTTTCTTCTGTTTTAATGATTGAGTACCAATCGGTTTCAATTGTCCCTAAAAGCTTATCTTCTTTAATTGTGCCTGCGTTATTCTCAGCAAGTACCGATTGAATCGTGTCCCAAAGAAACTCATCTAAATCAGCAATGCCATCGTTTTTATCAAAATAAATACGCGCTTGTTTATCTGCTTCTTCTACCCAACTGCCTTTTGCAATTGTTAATACTTGTGCCGGTGGGCGGTAATTTGTAGCTTCAGGATTGTTGTCGTATTGACCTACGTCCATTTTATAAACTGGGTCTTGAGCTGGTTGAGATAGCGACGCTGGTGCTTTTACAGGCTCATGCGTGCGATAGTTACGCTCGTCATGTGCTTGATTAATAAATACACTACACCCTGATAAACTTACCAATACACTTACTGCAAGTGCTTTTGGGATCCAATACTGCACAGATATTTCTCCTTAGCAAACCCTTTAATTGTTTTAACAAATATATGAGTGGGTAATGCCGATTTGGTTCAGTGTAAAATCAATATTAACTTTACATTTATTATTTGGCTGCCTAAATGCAATAAAGTTCAGTACTTCAACTTAGCGATAAAACTAAGCGCAAATAAGCAAATTTTAGCTATGGTACTTTCCCGTGCCAGTAAAAACAAGAAACACCGCACTTTAAAAGCGCTTAATTAGCCCGCATTGTAGTTTAGAGCCCTTTTTGTGTTAAACTTCGCCGCCGTGCAACCTCTCATGTGTATTTTTGGTGTTGCCAACTCGGTTGATATAATTCAAGTAACAAGGTATTTGAACTCATGACTACATTTTCAAATCATCAAATTGTTTTAACAGCGATTGGCGAAGACAGACCCGGTATTGTAAGCGAACTAACCCAACTGGTTAGCGATTGCCACTGCAACATTATTGACAGCCGCATTGCAATTTTAGGCTGCGAGTTTACCTTTATAATGTTACTCAGCGGCGATATGTCGGCAATAAGCCGCATTGAGCACGGACTGCCAACCAAAGCTATGGAACTTGGCCTACTAACCATGATGAAGCGCACAGCAAGCCATACACCTGAAGAGTTTTGTGCAGGTTACACGCTTGAATACACAGGCATAGACACTCCCGGCACACTGAGCAAAGTAACGCGCTTTTTTGCCGACAGCAATATTAGCATTTGCTCGTTAAAATCAGACACATTCGATGAGCTAGTCGATACCAAAATGCGCTGTGAAATCGAATTTAATATTCCGGTTGATGTAGATATAGATCAATTTAAAGTAAGTTTTGAAAACCTTTCTCATACACTAAACGTAGATTATATTTATAAACGAATTCGTTAAGGATGCTAAACATGAACACAATTAGTCCATTACAAGCTGGCGATACTGCACCCGCTTTTAGCCTACAAAACCAAAACGACGAAACAGTAACATTAAGCGAGCTGTTAAAAGAGCAACAAGTGCTTGTGTACTTTTACCCTAAAGCGTCAACACCGGGTTGTACTGTACAAGCCGAAAACCTACGCGATGAGCAAGCACAGCTTGCTAAATTTAACACCCGCGTTGTAGGCATTAGCCCAGATCCAATTAAGCGCCTTAAAAACTTTGAAACTAAAAAAGAACTCAACTTTGATTTATTAGCCGATGAAGACCATGCCATTGCTGAAGCATTTGGCGTATGGGGCTACAAAAAGTTTATGGGTAAAGAGTACGATGGCATTCACCGCCTAACGTTTTTAGTAGGCCAAGACGGTAAAATTAAACACCTATTTGATAAGTTTAAAACTAAAGATCACCACCAAGTGGTTTTGGATTATTTAGCTGCGGAATAAGTTAGCTGCAGAGTAAGTTAGTGGTTGGGTAAATTAGCTACCCGCTATTAGACAAATACAGAAAAGCGTTGCTCAAAGGCAACGCTTTTTTTATGCCTATACATTTTCGCTATGTAAAACTTATACCAACCTGCTTATATATGGGGTCTATTTAACGTTAAGAAAATTACGCTAGAACTAGGCAAAAATTTTTGTATCTAGTTGTTCTAAATAAAAAATTTTTAACGACGTTATAGTGCAATTTAATTCGTTAAATTTATCAAAGATTTATGCAGGTTGGTATTAATATAGTAATCGAATAAATAATTTGTTAAAACTGCTAAAGCACTTATTATTAGCCCCTTACCAATTGGATATTTAAACCTTGAATAAAAGCCTAAAATTTAAACTTTATTTAACTGCCTTAATCATCTGTATTATCGGTTTTAATTTTTCAGAGCCAAGTATGCAATTTTACTCAAATCCGTTTTATATCGGTAGTTTCGTTTTTGCTATTGCACTTATAATCTCTGTAATTAATTACGCCTGCCCTGCCTGTAAGAAAAACCAAGTAATGCACTCTATTTCTAGTTATAAGCTCCCCACTAACAATTGTTATAATTGCGGGAAAGAGATTGATGAGAAAAGTAATTAAGTAGACGGAGTTATTACTGGTGGGTGTGGTAGTCAGGATTATTCACAAATCCACCTGGTATATATTAAGTTGTTGTAGTGTATTATCAACCGATACAAAGTTTGGAATAGTACCAACTAAACTTGCGCCTGATTTTAAAGCAATTTTAATACTAGCTACATTTTGTTCTAAGCATCTAAACTCAATGACTTTAGCGCTTGTATTTTTGAGTATGTTTGGCACTCTTGTAATTACTTGACTGATAATACCATTGCCTTGTGCATCACTACTTAACCAGTAACCAAGTTCCGCTACATTCAACTCAGGACAAATAGACTTAACTGCAAAAACACCACTCAGATTATCTTTATAATAAATTTTAAACCACCGCGAACCATTAAGCCCGCTGTTTACTCTGTCGAGTATGTACTTTTTAGCTGATTCAATATTGTTTACCCCTTCTACCCAAGGCAAAAATTCACCTAAACTTGCCCGACTTAGATTAACAGTCTTTAAAATGTCCGCAGCATCGCTTTCCACTAAAGGAGCTAATTTAATGTGTACTGCAATTTCGATATGCAAGTGCTCTTCCTTGTGAGTATTGATTTTATAGTCATAAATTTAAAGCTAAAGATCACTATTAAGTAGCCCCTAGCTTATTTAATGACTGAATAGCCTTTGAGCTATTAAAAAGATACAGAAAAGTATTACTCTAGGGCAACGCTTTTTATGTTAGTTACTAAAAAAGCATGTTCAAGGTATGAATATGCAATCGATAGTTTTGATGCATGAAGTCAAGGCTTGATGCCTTTGGTTTCTACAGATTTCAATAAGTAAGCGTGGAAATTCATTAGATAGTTACATTTACCTAAGTAGTTAGGGTAAATGTAACTTATTCAAAGTGATAATTTAATTTTGAATTGTTATTTGAGCATTGCTAAATAATTTAGAAGCAATTAATTCATTCTTTGCTTGGCTAGGATCAGGGGTAAATAAAATGATACGAAGATCTTTCTCTGCCCTAGAAAAACTGACATAGGCTAAATTTAAGCTTTTGGTTTTTTGACCATCTGTTGGTTCTTTTCCAGCCGCTAGGGGAGTTAACAATTTAGAAAAGCTATAATTATTCCAACTTGCTTCAGTATCATCAAAAACTACAAGAACCTTACTAAATTCATCCCCTTTTACACCATGCTGTGTACTATAAGGTGTCAGCTTAAGTACAAAGTGCTGATATTTGGTAAGTTCAGAAGTCTTAAGCTCAAAGAATAGATCTGCTAACCAATCTCCTTTTTCTATAATATGTTCAACCTCATTATAATCCTCAACTCTAGGCGATCTTTCTAGATGATCGGTTAATTTTTCAGATGAAGAAATAATTTTATATTGAATAGCTATTTGTAATATTACCCGTATTGTATTTTCTGTCCAGGCTTTGAATAATTGATTAATAGCAATTTTTAATTCATCAGATACTTGTTTCAGTGTCTTATGTTCACTTTCTCCTGTAGGGTCTAAAAGCGGGCTATTCTTTCTCATTATTTGTGTTATTTCGGCCCAATCATTTTGCTGAAAAGCCTCCATTAATGGAATGATTGTCTCAACAAAAGGACGAACTAAAAAATGCTTTCCTTCTTTGAAAGCATCTTCCGATGATTTTGAAGAGTAAATACCTGTAAATAGTCTATTAAGTGAAGAGAAACCTAAACGGTGAGCTATCATTTGTCGAGTAAGAAACAATCTCTTTACATCATTATCCTGTGACCAACCAAAATGCAATAAAGCTTTATCAAATTCTTGTACAGCATCTTCTTTTTGCTGCTCACTATATGTTTTTCTATTACCTTCACCAGCCTTTGCTTTTATTAAGCGGATTTCCACACTGCCAATAACATTTTTATTGCCAGGTTTTTGCTTTAGTTTTGGACGAATAGCATTTAAAAGTTTAATAACTTCAATTGAACACCTGAAATTTTCTTCTTTATTTATAAGTTCTGCACCTTCAGGGGCTGAAAATTGCCCAGCCCTTTTTTCGTATATTTGTTGCATAGGATCGCCAAAATAGCCAATCATTGGTAAGCCATCATTAGCAGTAACTGCATTTAATGCATCTATTACATTAGGGAAAGTATCTTGAGCTTCATCTATAAATATATAAGGATAGTTTTGACCAATAATTTTTTGTAAATTTTCAAGCCGTAAAATCATTAAAGAGGAAAGATCTATTACATCATCATGGTCTAAACGGCCTGAAGCATAATCACGACGACCACTATCATCATAATGAAATGTACTAACTGAATCTATTACTTCTAGCGCACTTTCTAATCGAATCAACTGTTTTCTGGCTTTTTTAGCTTCTTTGCTATTCCCTCCATTATCATCTTTTCTTTTCTTAACTATTCTTCCAGGTAGTAACTCTGATTTAATGATGCTCTTTATATCTTTCTGATATAACTTGACTAACGACCATAGAAAGCCGTGTATTGTTGAAACCCAAAACAAATCATCTAAATCAGTTCGCTTTTTAATAACTTCCACAGCGGCATTCGTGTAAGTAATACAAGCTACTTTCTGTCCTTTAGATCTTAATGTAGAACCAGATGTTGAGCGCACATATGCAAGTGATTTGATCAATGATCCTGTTTTTCCTGAACCAGCCCCCGCTACAACAGTAAAGTTATTTGTATTATCTATACAACGCTTAATTCTCTTATCTGCTATTGAATCTTTAAAAAACATTATTTATTCCCAACAGAGGCAATGTCATCTGGTTTTACACGTTTTAATTCTTTAGATAGCCATTCTAATCCTTCAGATATATAGCTAGGAACAATCCAGTTATTTGAATTTTCAATTTGCTTAAGAGCAAATTCAACTTTCTTAAAGTTAAGACTAACTTCGCTGAAGACATGCTCATAGTCTGCTTCATAATCCAATTTGTCGGGTAGTGCTATTAAAGCATCAATTTTACCACTTCTAATATTAACAAAATTTTCATAAATAAAAGCCTCTTCAAACGTTCTGGGGGTCATCATCTTATTGTCGCCATAACAAAGCACTGAAACAGGTTGCTGAAATGTGACATATAAAGATGAATTCAAAACTTTTTTATCTTCATTTGTCATCGAATTTAAATAAGTGATTTTCGTTTTTTCTTTATAAATAGCTTCTTCTTCCGACTCAGCCTTCTTAAATGTTTTTTTCCAACCAAGTAATAAAGCTTTTATGGATGCATTACTCGTGACTGAGTCAACAGTATCAGCTCGACAAGATTTACGGTTATTCGATGGGTCTACTGAGTCTAGATCTGTAATTATTAATGTAGGTAAATTCAAGAACCTAAGTAGAGAAGCAAACTTATGAGAATAAGCTCCACCAAGCTCAAGAATTGTGATGTATGCTGATTGTAACTCATCGAAATGGGTTTTGATTATTTGGGGCATCAATAATCGTTCGACAGTACCCTCTATCAGAATAATAGCATCAGAAAAAAACAGATCACAATGAGTTAAAGCCAAATACTTCTTTAAAAACTCCAAATTCTCTTGTTCATCTTTATCGAACTCAAACTGAGCCAAATTTAGAACTTTGCTTGATTGTAGTTTCGATATAGAGGTCTTAGGTAAATTACAGCGTTGAAAGTACCTAATAGAACTGAAATCAGATTCAGCAATTATATGAGATGAATGAGAAGTAATCACAAGCTGTGGAACGTGCTTAAGGCAACCAAGATCTTCCGTTGTTCTTTTAATAACATCCCTAATTTTTCGTATAAACACCTGCTGTATCTGAGCATGTAAATGAGCCTCAGGTTCTTCAATAAATATCACTTGGCAAAGAGGTCTATTAGTTTCAGTATTAAACCACTGAATCTGAAAGTGAGCTATTTGTATAGCCATGAATATTAAATTTTTAAAGCCTAAACCATTATACGCTTCTGGTAATGCATGATTTGTATCTTTATCAATATATGTTAAAACAGCACTACCACTCAAAGCCTGTTCAGCATTAAGGTTTGAAATTATCTGTAATTCACGATCATTAGTTGCTGGAAAGCCCAAATCGCTTATGGTTTTTATAAGCGAGCTAAACTCTTGTTTATAATGCGAAGATAACTCAGTATTGCTCTGTTCAATGACTCTTTGTGATTCAATACTGTTTTCGTGCTTAGATAAATTACTTTCGTAGAAGTCCGTAAATACATTAGATAATCGATTACTTCTCGACGTACTATCATCATCAATTTTACGTTGGGCTTCAACGTAATCAACTCTTAACAATGAAGATAATGTTGCTTTCCCATCCATTTCATCTAAAGGGTGGATACACAGTTCGTTTTCTTTGATCTTTTCGAGTTTAAAATACTTTAATGAAAAGTGTTTTTTTAAATTAGAATCTAGACTTAAATAATGAGATAACGTTTTTTGTTGAATAGTATCGTCTTCCTCAGGTTTTTTAGCCCGTGGATATACTTCTAAGTATGACTTATATAAATATTCAAGATCTTTAACTGAAAAGGATAGCCTGACTCCTACTTCTGCGCGTAATGAAGCTAAATCCGGCAAAAATTTAGCAACACTGCCATAGTTTGTTGACGGATCAATTGTAAACCACAAATCTAGCTCAATAGTTGGTAGTTTTATATCATTAGAGAAACATTCTGTTGAGCCAAAAGTGTCGAACTCATGAATTAGATTTGACGGAAAATCATGAATCTTGAAATCACCTTTGCGTGAAACAAAAAGTCTAAAAGCAGCTGTAGCGGATGTTTTACCAGAGTTATTTGCACCCACAAATATAGTATCTTGATCTTCCAGAGGAATATTAACATCCTCTAATCGACGAAAATTTCGTAAACAGTATCGATTTAGATACATATTCTATCCTTAGATTTTATATTTAATTACATCAAAAATGCGACGTTTTTATTAAGCAATAACCTAACTTATTTTATCAATACCCACAAGTGAAACAAGACCTTGAATCAAAAGAAAGCCAAAGGGTCAAATCTTGACTTCATACATCATAATTAATTAGCTGTTGATATTCGCAAAAACTCAAATACGTTACTATGTCGGATGGCGATTCGCTTATCCGACCTACGTTTTCAAATATATAATGCAGGTTATTGGGGGCGTGGGTATTGCAGGTTCGTTGGGTTTCGCTGCGCTCTACCCAACCTACGTTGTTTGTCTTATAAACCAGAGGGATCAAATCTTGACTTCATACTTTGACTGCCTAGAAAGAACGATAGCCGTTCCACTAGTCCCTAATAAGACTCACCTACTGCGTATTGTTGACAGTTTTTTAAACCATTTCATACATTAGCGCTTGAAGTTTTATTAATTTCAAGCGCTTTAATTAATATGAACTAAGTTTCTTATTTATTTCTTTAATTCGTTGCATCGTCCGCGAATTGAATAAAAACCCTGGCTACTGTGTCGTTCAATTTCTGAATAACCTGAAGTACAAAACTTGCTGCTTGCTAATTCTTTTTCTAATGCGACTTCTAATTGAGTATAAAATTTACTGCTTTTATCTGTTCCTGTCTGGTCACTATTTTGATTTCGATCTCCACGGCCACCACCATTTCTACCTTCACGCCCACCACCCTTTCTACCTTCACGACCAGAAGATTCTTGCTTATTTCGTTCTTTAAACTCTTTAGAAATTGAAAATTCTTTTACGTTGTTTTGTGCAATATTAGTATTGAAGTAGTATTTATTATCATCTCTTTTGGCGTTTGATGTACACCCTAGCAATGAAAGCAATAAAAGTGCTATTAAGTGATTTTTGTTCATTTGTGCATCTCTCTTTATTGTAGAAGTCATAAAATGCTTATAAAGGCGGAAAAAAGTAAGCTAAAGTTAACAACTTTAGCTTGGATTACAGCGTTGAAATATTCGAGTAAAATATTGCCTAAAAGAATACAACTATAAGAAATCATCACTCAGATCAACCCACTTAGCCTACATAAGGTTATTGTAGTGGTCAATAAAATTTGCCCACTGTTTTAAAGCCAAAGGTAAAGCCAAAAGGGTCAAATATTGACTTCATACATCGCAATTAATTAGCTGTTTATATTCGCCAAAACTCAAATACGTTAGGGTGTCGGATGGCGCTTCGCTTATCCGACCTACGTTTTCAAATATATTATGCGGGTTATCAAACTATCGGGGGCAGGTCTTGTTTTTTGCCACTAATTACATAAAGGCAAAATGCAAGACCTGACCCGAATGGCACTGCATTAAGCTTTTCCTCCCTTTACTCCAGTATTTTTCCTCTGCTTTGCCGGGTGACCATTTTTCAATATCATAGCTCTAGCTACATGTCTTGGCACCATTAACAATGAATAGGCTGAAGCTCTTCGTTTTATTGCTCGGGGCTCCAGTCTACCAGGTCTTTTCCCTACTTGATGACCTGCAATTAAAAACAAAAAGTCTTCAATGATCATCATCGCATTTTTAAATTTTGAAGTGACAGAGTTCCAAACTTGTAACGTGTTCTTAAAGCTAATTCCCCTGATCTTTAGTTTAAATTTTTTAGCTGTTTGCGCCATTAAGATTCGAATTATATTATTAGCCAAAAAATAGACCCATATTTCTTTTTCACACATTTCAGGGGACTTACAACTAAGCTCCGACATGCCCATTGTTGTCTTCAAATTTCTGAAATCAACTTCAATATTCCACCTACTTTGGTATAGCTTAGCAATATCGCTTTTACTATGTTTCTCTGCTTCAAATAAGGTCGTCACAATAATTTTGTGTTTTACTTTTAATTCCCTAACTTCAATTGTTTTGGGCGTGGATTGATATTGTTCAATCGTCATCCACTCTGGTCTTTGTGGTCGATCATAACCTACAATATGATCACATTTATCCATTGTTTTACCTGTTCTAAAATCATTTTTTTTAGCCCTAGCCCCATTTTGCTGAAAAACCCCATTTATACCGTTACGTTGTAAATAGGCCAACAACCAATAACTGCTGTAGAGTGCATCGCCTATGATTAAATCGCCTTTTTTGAATGTATTTAATATAGCTCTCAGCATTGAATGCTCACTTGCTCCTTTCCCTTTGTAAGGGGCAATTTCTGCATTAATAATAGCCCCACTTTCTAAGCAAAAAATACCTAATGAGCGACAAATTGGAAATCCTAGACCTGCTTTTTGAGCGAACTGCTGCGGATATTTTTCTTGATTTTTAATCGTGTCAGGAAGCGTAAAAGTTGTGCCGTCAATTAAGTAAATATTTCCCTCAATATCACTTCTATTATGTATTTTTTCTGTGATAGCACTCCCAGTGTAATGCACTAATTCCTTAATAAGTTTCAAAGGTAATTTTTGTCGACTACGACAAAAAGGACCTGTTGATTTACTGATGTTCCTTGGTAGTTCATTAATGTTATCAATAATGAAATCATTAACCACACTTACACATGAACGGTCAAAATTTAGCGCCTGTTTAATAAACATTGCGAGGGTTACCGTTGGCGTAAAAATCCGTTCACGATACGCAGGAATATTGCGTTCAATAATCGATGCGATGTGATCTGATTTTAAAATATTTAGAAAATCTGAATCAATAAAATTAGGGGTGTTTTTTAATGCGTTTTGAGGGGATTCAGTGATAAAATAATTCATGCAGTCAGGATCTATTATATTGGTTTGTGGTGAATCAATTATATAATTTTTCTGACTGCTTCTTCTGTATTTTTAATTTTTTAATGTTTATATTCATATGGTTATCGCTTAATGCAGTGCCATTCAGACCTGACCCTATTCACCTTGTTTGGTATGGCTACAGCCCACTCAAATAAACGACAACGTTCAAAGTTAGATAAATGTGAATATTGGGTACCCATGGCACACCTCCTGAACTTATAGTTTAGTAAAGATGGTGCACTTTGACCTTGAATCTGGCAAGATTTGCCCCCTTTGGTTCTTGGTTATAAGCATATAGCTATAGTTGGATAACGATATATGCCGCAAGGATAGTTCAATTTTTGGTTATTTAAAATTATCTATTGGGGTTGTTTTAGGTAACATTTCTCTTATAATGGACTTAAATTAAAGGATTAAATTAACGAGTTAAGGATAAAATACATGCCAGGTCCGTTTTTGAATCATCGACCTCATAATCACCCAAGTATCAAAAGAGATAAGCTGCGCTCAAATCTAGAAAGTGACTTTAATAAATACCAAACAGATATTTTTGTACTTACTCATGAAGAGTTTTTTAAACTATGGGTGGCAGTTCAGGCTGCGCGTGGAAAATCTCAAGCGGAAATTGAACAGTATCTTGCAGAAGTTACAGGTTTATCTATTGCTCAAATCTCACTAGCAAGTGCTGCTACATTTGGTTCTGCAATAAAAGATACACCTTCATTTCTGGCTATAGTAAACGACTTTAAGCGTTCAGGAAACCTCCTTGGTAAATACGAGAGCACTACCCGCAATGGAAAGAAATATATCGTTTTTAAAGGTAACCACAAAGTCAGAACTATTCTAAAAGGAACAAGGTATCTCGCTAATAATACACAAGTAGTAAATGTTGGTGTGGGTAAAGAGGCTTTGAAGCAAGGAGCCAAAAGCGGGTTTTATATTTCAGTATTTTTTTCTGTAACTCTAAATAGTATTAATTGGCTATTTGAAGAGGATTATCGTTGGACAAACTGGTTGGCGACAACGAGTACCGATATCGTTAAAGCTGTTTTAGGTGCCTTAGGAGGGATTCTCTTTGGTTTATTTGTAGCTAAGGCAGCAATTGCTGTAGTAGCAATAGGTGCTGGTATTATTGTGGGAGTTGGTATTAGTATCTTATTAAATAAAGCAGATATAAGACTTAAAATTACCGAATCATTAATAAAATACTTAGAACAAAGAGAAAAAGAATTTATGAGAAGAGCTTCAATAAATATCGGAGAAGAGCTTCATAGAGTCTATTTAGTTACTTCTGAATCAATAGTGAAATCCGTTAAGATTAAAGTAAAAAAAGAGTTGAATGGTTTTATAAATGAGTTAGTTAACCCATGGTAAAAAGTTTAAAACAACGATTTAGTAATATCGACGCTACTTTTTTAATTGCGTTAGTTATCGCAATAGCCCTTACTATTTTAGCTACATGGTTTATGGCGTCTTATGTACTCAATGAAATAATACAAGGGCTACTATATCCATACAGTGATTACCCTGTAATTGTCTCATCGAGTGTTGATATTCTTATTTTTCCTGCTTGGGCTGTAATGTGTTTAGCTGTGTTGATAGGTATTTCTGATGTTTTATTGGACTTAACAGAGAAACCTTTTTTTGACAGTTTAAAAAAGAAATTAGGGTTAGCTGTTGGTGTAATGCTAGTTGTTTCAATAGTAACGCTTATTGCGAATTATGTTACTTGGCAAATTGCAGCTCGCGCTAATGGTTATACCCAGTGCACAAGTGGCAGTAAGCTTTTAGTTGGAAGCAAAACGTCTTCAGTGTGGAGTAAAGAAGAGTATTTATGCTACGACTACGATGTAGACAGACTTTTACCTACAGGAACTCATGAGCAAGTACTTGAGGTAGCTGAGTACCTTAATAAAGACTAATTACTAAGCTTTTACTCAAACAATTGCAATAAGAAAGTAACACACATCTGTTTTGGTGTTGCGAAGAGTCACAGCCCCAAGCTGTTTAAAGAAAGCTTGAGGCTGGTCAGAAGAGATGATATCTACGTGTTTTGTCTTAAATTTTTACGCAGACAAAAATGGCGTTGCCTGAGCGCTGTGCCCATGGGGTTATTTTGTCGTAGTCATGTTCAAATATGTGAATTTCGAAGTACGTCTTTAGGGCTTCTTTAAGCTCGGTATAACTAAAAGCGACCATTGGGTGCTCATCGTGCCATACGAGTGTTTTGTCTGCGGTGGTTTTTTCTATGTTGAGTTTTAACAGCTGTTTATTGCCTGTGCCACTGTAGTGCCAGCCAGATCGAAATGTGAATAAGCTATTTTCACTTGTTGCGGTGTGCTCTACAAATGAATCGCTGTCGATTTTGTTTTTATCAACGGCGTTAAAGCAAAATATTCCACCTGTATTTAATGCACTGTGTACGCTAGCCAGGCATTCTTTTAACTTATCAATACCGTCGCAGTAATGCAGTGAATACAAAAAGCAGGTAATTAAATCCAAGTGCTCTGTGACTTTAAATTCGCTCATGTTTTGCAACGAAAACTGCGCTTCTGGGCAGCGAATTTTTGCTTTATCAAGCATTGGCTGGTTTAAATCAAGACCACTACTTTGGTAACCGTTATCTATAAAATGGCGTACATGCGGGCCGGTGCCACACGCTAAATCGAGATGGGCATTTCCGCCATTGCCAAAAATTTGGTGCAGCCTGTGAATAGAATTGCTTTGGGCTTGATAATCTATATCTGCGCACATTAAATCGTAGTAATCAGAAAGGTCGGTGTAAAGCGCATTTGCGGACATATAAGCCTAGTGGTAAGTAGTAAAATATTTTTAAGTCGCGCATAGTAAACTAGTTACGGCTATTAGCGAAGAAGATATGAGCTTTAGGTTTGTCGGATGGCGCTTCGCTTATCCGAGCTAAGTACACGACCTACGTATTTAAATATTATAGAACGTTGTTATAAAACGGTGTGGAAGTGGAGATTCGTTGGGTTTCGCTACGCTCTACCCAACCTACGTACTATAACTTTAAACTGCGCTTTAACTAATTCCTAAATACTTATGTACTTGTATTGATAGGCGCCAGTTTTTGGCAATACAGGTGTCGATTGCTAATTTGGTTGCTGATACTTTTTGGCTAATTGGCTGTAAGTAAACAAGCTTTGGATTAACGCCTGTTTTAGCAAATAACTCTTCTAACTCTTCTACGTGCTTTTGCATAGCAACGGGGTGTTTAATTTCGTTTGCACGCTTCATGGTGCTGGTAAGTACTTCATAACCGCCGCGCATGTTGATTTTTGGCGATACCGTAACCCATGTTTGCTCTGGGGCAAGTATTTCAAACGTGCCGCTGGTTTCTATTTGTGTGCTAAAACCGTGTTCGTGTAATAAGTTACATACTGGGTTTAAATCGAACATACATGGCTCGCCGCCAGTAATAACTACATGCTTTGCGGTATAACCACGCGATTTAAACAACGCTAAAATTTGCTCTGCGCTGGCGTTAGCCCAATGATCTGAGTCGGCTTTTTTTTCTACGGTTTCGTCCAGCGATACTTTATATACGTTATCAACATCCCACGTTTGCTTAGTGTCGCACCAAGAGCAACCTACTGGGCAGCCTTGCAGGCGCAAAAATATTGAGGGTGTGCCAGTAAAACTTGCTTCACCTTGAATGGTTTCAAACACTTCATTAATTTTGTACAAAAGAGATCTCACTTACTACCTAGCAGCCAAATTGCTACTATTAAAAAACCAAAAAGCGCTGTGCAAAAATTGTTATTTAAGCTGCGGCCGTGTAGTATATCGCGCCCTGATATAAACCTCTATTAAAACTAAGAGCAAAACAGATATGACGCAAAAAGTAGTTGTTATTTATTCCGGCGGTATGGACTCATTTACCGTATTAAATAAAGCCCTGCAACAAGGCCATGATGTGTATGCCCTATCATTTGACTATGGTCAGCGTCATGTAAAAGAGCTTAAAGTGGCAGCAAGTGTGTGTGAAAAATTAAACGTTCCGCATAAAATTGTTGATATTTCGGCGATTAACCAACTTATTGGTGGCTCATCACTTACTGATGATATTGAAGTCCCTGAAGGCCATTACGAAGAAGAAAGCATGAAAAGTACGATTGTACCTAATCGTAATATGATTTTGCTCTCGCTTGCTGTTGGTTACGCGGTATCACTTAAAGCTGGCCAAGTTTATTACGGCGCTCACTCTGGGGATCATGCTATTTACCCTGACTGCCGTCCTGAATTTGTGCAAAAAATGGATGATGTGTGTCGTATTGCTAACTACGACGCTGTAGAAATTTTTAGCCCATACTTAAACAATACTAAAATTGGTATTTTAACCGACGGTATTGAAATGGGTTTAGATTACAGCCAAACGTGGACTTGTTATAACGGCCGTGAAAAGGCCTGTGGTAAATGTGGCGCGTGCCAAGAACGCCTTGAAGCATTTGCACTAAATAACATTACAGACCCGTTAGAATACGAATAAGCAGCAATTAATTAGTAATACAATTGCTGTAAACAAAAAAGGCTATCATCGATAGCCTTTTTTGTTTGTTTAATTTAACGTAGAGATTACAACCAGCGTTTTACCCGCGCTTTATAAGCGGTAAACTCTTCGCCAAATAATTTAGTGAGCGCACGCTCCTCAGGTATTATTTGAAACAACGTTAAATACGCAATAAACCCTATAATACATAAAAGTGCCCACAAGGAACTTAACCAAATACCCCACCCTGCTAAAATAAATGCAAAACCCACATACATAGGATTACGTGAGATTTTATAAATGCCGCTAGTAATAAGTTTTGACGCTTGCTCTGGTTTATTAGGGTTTACTGTGGTGTTTGCTAGTTTAAAGCTCGCCACACCTGCAATACAAAAAACACACCCTATAATGACCAAACTTGCTGCTAAGTAGGTAATAAATGCGGTGAAATCAATAACACTGTAATGCGCAATAAGCGCCATTATGCCTGCAAAAAACAGCACAACAATAACGGGAGGTATTTTATTATTTAACATGGCAACTCACTGTATTGACTAAAGTATGTTTATTATAGTAGCCATTAAACAATATCTAAAGTGTATAAATGATGAACACGCTCAAAGCTGAACTTAAATAAAGTATACAAATTAAGTTACAATTGTCAGCTTTGTCAAAAGCGCTTAAAGGTTATACTTTAACCATAAACGAATAATAAAATGATAAGGAATGAGATTATGTCTGGAACTACGATGATTGTACTTATTGTGCTAATTTCGGTTGGCTCAGGAGTGGTTTACGATATGTACAAAAAGCATCTTGAGTTTAAGCATAAAATGCAAAACAACAACAGCGATGCTCATAAACAATTAGCTGAAACAAACGCACAAGTGCTTGCATTAAAAGAACGTGTACAAACACTTGAAGCTATTGTTACTGATTCAAGCTTTAATGTTAAAGATGAAATTAATAAGCTTTAAATTGTTATAAATAATTTGGATATAAATGCGCGTTTTCTGGCTGCTCAATACCATGTGCAGCTAAAAAGCCACCAATAGCTTGCCCGCAGCCCTGTGGTGCTCGCCCGCTGTCTATCTCAAAGTTTAACTTGTTAGCATGTTGCTTACCCATAGAGCACAGCCCTACGGTACTTGGTGAGCGCATAGCGATACTTAAGTTACCTATTTGTTCAACCGCAACGTGTTTACTAAAGCGGGCAAAACCTTTGTACTTAAATTGCTCGTCTACGTAGTCATTACTTGTAGCTACCAATGTCGCAATTAAGGCGTGTAAAAAGCTATTAGCAGATGAGTCTGCTGTTAAAAACGAAATACTTTTGTTATTAAACTCGCTAAGTTGGCAAACCCCGCATAAAAGCTCAACGGTATATAAATGTTGCTCGGCTATTTGCTGCTGGCTTTTAAGCTCAATACTTTTTCCTGCAAATACAATGCGTTTAAGCACTTCATCAACACGGCTTTTTGCACTTTCGCTTTTAACAAGCTCAGGGTTTTGCGCCATAACAGGTAAGTCGTGGTGGTTATTAAATGGCGTGCTTGTTGCGCCGCTTTGCATTAACTGAAATAGCTCTCTTACTTCATGTTCACGCGCTACTTTTAACGCTAAAAATGCAGTTTGAATAAGCTCTGAAGTAGGTAAGTTTGGCTCTATTATCCAGCGTCTACCAAATAACAGTTTTTTAGCTTTGGCTTCATTTGCAGATGCACTTTTTTGATAGTTGTCGGGGCTGAGCACTGCTACTTGCAGGTAAATTTCGTCACCTTTTTGTGCAGCAAGCACTCTAAAGTGAGCCGAAAACTCAATACTCTCAAGTACTTCGTTTACGCTTTCAAGCGTGTGCTTGTAACGTAAAAAATGTTGTGGTACTACCCAGCTACTATTAGCCAATTGCACAAGGGGTGCATAAGAAATAGGTTGCTCGTAACTGTGTTGCCATTTTTGCTCATTACTAAGCAAATGTTCTATGTGACTCTTGTTATCTGACATAAATAAACCAAATAAACTCGCGTTGTGCGATATAAACTATGAACACATTACGTCGTCAATGTCGTAATTAGATCACATGTACGCCCTACTTTCGGGCTTTTTTAATTATCGGTGAGTCCTTGATAGTCTGTTATGACTTTTTGATAGTATGGCTTATCTTTATTGAGCATTTTATTATAATGATTTATGAGTTGCCGTTGGTAAATACCGTGCTCTGCACAAGTAAAATCCCACATATTATTGCCGGTATGACTAATCTCATTATTGCTACTAAAGCTCACTTCAATCACTTCATAAAAACGTTTGTTGTCGTAAACTATTTGCTCACTTACAAGCCCTAAACCTAATTGCTTTAAACCGACTCGCAACTTATAAGTGTGATGCACTGGGCATAATATAAACCGAACATTATTTAAATGTTCCACTGCGTTATTAGCAATAATTTGTTGTATTAAACTTAACAACAGCTCACCGCCAACACCTGCTATTACAACTGCTTGGCTTTTACTTTGAGCAATTTCAATTTTGCCTACATCCTGACATAAGACCTGCCACTGTGGTTTTTTATTACAGTTTTTTTGTAATTTATTAATCGATGATAATTGCGCTTCTAGGTCGCTCATTAAAGTGGCGACTATATCCACAAATATGACTTGGTTTGCAGCTGCGCGTTTTAATAGCGCCATGCCTAAATAACCATGGTCGCAGCAGCAATCCCAAATAATATCGTGATGCTGCGAAATTAATATATCAATGGCAGTTAGGCGTTTACTAAGCTTCATTTAATCAGCAGGTTGTGACGTTTTGTAAATAAGGGCTTTTAAGCTTCTGTCGCTGTCTACTTCAATAAAGCGTTCGGTAGGGGCTAGGCGCTCAACAAATTCAATGGCGCCTTCGGTGTGCTCGTTTATTAATGCTTTAAACGCGTCTTCACTAAGCTCTGGGCTATTAGCACACAATAACAATTGTGTTGTGTCGCAAAGTAGCTCTGGCAACCTGCGCAGCACTTTTTGGTAGTCTTTAGTTAAAATAAAACTGCCTTTTTGAAAGCTTGGCGGATCAACTATTATTAAGTCAAACGGGGCGGCTTTTTTTAGTTTTCCAAACGACTTTAAAATATCGTGAGGTAAAAAACTGACGCCGCGCTCAAAACCATTTAGTTGATGGTTTTGCTTGCCGACTTTTAGCACCCCTTTGCTCATATCCATGTTCATTACATGATCTGCCCCGCCTTGCATTGCTGCAAGCGAAAACCCACACGTATACGAAAACAAATTAAGCACTTTGCCATGCTTGCTGTTAGCCATTACAAACTCACGGCCGCTGCGCATATCTGGAAATATTCCGGTATTTTGACGGCTCTGTAAATCAACCAAAAAACGAATGCCGTTTTCGGTTACAACATGCGGGTTAGGTAATTGCCCATAAACCACGGTGTTTTGGCTTTGTACGCCAGCGCGTTGCTGATAAACAAGTGACGTAATAAGTTCTGGCTGGTTTGCTTGCGCCCACTGCCACACAACATCGGTAAGCTCGGTTAGTGTTTGCTCGTCAATTTCGTCGTACGAAACCAAAAACAAACTGGGCGGATAAAAGTCTAAATTTATATGGCTCAACGCCTCAACACTGTGGCCTCGGCCATGAAAAACACGGCACAGTTCATTTTTTAAAATTGGCGCATCGTCAAGCGCAGTAATAAGAGGAGTAAAGTTTGCTGTCATTTTTAATTAATCAACTGTTGTTGTAGTTCGTGTATTTCATCGCGAACAGAGCCCGCTTTTTCAAATTCTAAGTCGCTTGCGTATGCATGCATTTTGGTTTCAAGCTGCTTAATTTGTACGGTAATTTCTTTGGCGCTAAGTACCTTTTTAGAGTCTTTACGAACAAGTCTAAGGTTATCTTTAGGGCCGGCTTCTTCGCCTACATCCATCGCATCAAGAATCTTTTTGGCTAGTGAATGCGGTTCTATACCGTGTTCAATATTATAAGCATGCTGAATTTCGCGTCGGCGCGCTGTTTCGTCCATGGCCTTAGCCATCGATTTTGTAATTTTATCACCGTACAAAATAGCGCGGCCATCTAAGTGACGTGCTGCACGACCAATGGTTTGAATAATTGAACGCGCCGAGCGTAAAAAGCCTTCCTTATCGGCATCAAGTATGGCTACAAGCGCCACTTCTGGCATATCTAGACCTTCTCGAAGTAAGTTAATGCCCACTAACACATCAAACACACCCGCACGTAAATCACGAATAATTTCAACCCGTTCAACCGTGTCTATGTCTGAATGTAGGTAACGCACTTTTACGTCGTGCTCACTTAAGTAATCGGTTAAATCCTCAGACATACGTTTGGTAAGTGTAGTTACAAGTACGCGTTCACCCTTCTCTACACTTTTATAAATTTCTGAAAGTAAATCATCAACCTGATCGCCTACTGGGCGCACTTCAATAAGTGGGTCAAGCAGCCCTGTTGGACGAATTACTTGCTCTGCAATTGCGCCCACACAACGCTCTAATTCAAAATCACCAGGTGTTGCCGATACATAAATTGTTTGTGGTGAAATAGCTTCAAATTCTTCAAAGCGCAGCGGCCTGTTATCCATTGCAGAGGGCATTCTGAAGCCATACTCAACTAAGTTTTCTTTACGGCTTCTGTCGCCTTTATACATTGCACCAATTTGCGATACGGTTACATGCGATTCATCAATAATCATCAATGCGTCGTCTGGGAGATAATCAAGTAAGGTAGGCGGTGGATCGCCTGGCGTACGGCCCGATAAATAGCGGCTGTAGTTTTCTATACCAGAGCAATAACCTAGCTCTCGCATCATTTCTATATCGTATTGCGTACGCTGAGTTACACGCTGCTCTTCTACTAATTTATTAGCACTGAGTAACTGCGCTCTTCGATCTTTTAGTTCTTCTTGTATTTTATCGATAGCCCCGAGTATTTTCTCACGCGGGGTAACATAGTGTGTTTTAGGATAAATAGTGGTGCGTATTATATGCTTCTCGACGGCGCCAGTAAGCGGGTCAAAAATACTTAAGCGTTCTATTTCGTCATCAAACATTTCTACGCGAATTGCGAAGGTGCTAGATTCTGCAGGAAATATATCAACCACTTCACCGCGTACACGATACGTACCACGGCTAAAATCTATGTCGTTACGCGTATATTGTATTTCGGCAAGGCGTCGTAGCATGTCGCGTTGATCTACTTTTTCGCCCACTTTTAAAAGCAGCATCATTTTCATGTATGACTTAGGGTCGCCCAAACCATAAATAGCCGATACCGACGCCACAATAATGGTGTCGCGGCGTTCAAGCAGTGCTTTGGTCGCACTTAAACGCATTTGCTCTATGTGCTCGTTTATTGAGGCATCTTTTTCAATAAAGGTGTCGCTTGATACAACATAGGCTTCTGGCTGGTAGTAATCGTAATACGATACAAAATACTCAACCGCATTTTTAGGGAAAAACTCTTTCATCTCGCCGTATAGCTGCGCGGCAAGCGTTTTATTGTGCGCCATTATTATTGTTGGACGGTTTAAGTCGTTAATAATATTAGCCATGGTAAACGTTTTACCTGTACCAGTGGCACCTAATAAAGTTTGATGTGCAAGGCCTGCCTCTAATCCTTCGCACAGCTGTTTAATCGCTGTGGGCTGATCGCCTGCTGGTTCAAAATGTGATTTTAACTGAAAATGGTCGCTCAATTATTGCACTCCTGTAACGATTCGCCGCTCAACGTTTCTAGTTTTTTCATAAACCATTTATACGCCACTATTGCTGTAAATAAGTTGCCTAAAGCAGCGCCAATAAATAGCCCTAATAATCCGGCTATTTCATTGCCTACATAAGCAAATGGTACATAAAATATGAATAACCGAATGACACTTAATACCAGTGCGTACATTGGTTTGTGTAAAGCATTAAACGATGAGTTTGATAATATGATCACCCCTTGTAAGCCATAGCTTAACGGGATGGTATAAATAAAGAGCTTAATTATATCTATTACCGCTTGTTCTTTACCAAATAATTGGCTTATAACACCTGAAAATGCAATGAGTAATACGTAAATGGCAAATTGCCATACCATTACAAATTTTAGTGTGCCTGTGTACGCTTCTTTAACGCGGCACAATTTGCCAGCCCCAAAATTTTGGCTCACAAATGGTGGTAAGGTCATAGATAGCGCAAGCACTAATATACTTGCAATAGATTCTATACGACTGCCTACCCCAAATGCGGCTACAGCCTCTGGGCCGTGGTGCGCAACTATAGCGGTCATTACGGCCATTGCAACCGGTGTAAGCATGTTTGCACCTGCTGCAGGTAAACCAATCTTTAATATTTTACGAATAGCACCAACAACCGTTTGCTTGCCCGCTTTTAGGCTCAACAAACGCTTTTTAAACATTAATATATACAAAATAATAATTACTGCGACTGCCCATGCAATAACACTTGCTATGGCTGCACCTTGAATACCTAAGGCAGGTATTGGCCCAAACCCAAATATCAAAATTGGGTCAAGTATCGCGTTTATAAGCCCTGCTCCGCCCATCACTATACTTGGCGTTTTTGTATCACCACTGGCGCGCAGTACCGAATTACCAATCATGGGGGTTACTAAAAATAAGCTACCAATAAACCATACATTCATGTATTCATGTATTAACGGTAATACTTGTGCGCCCGCTCCGAGTAAAGTAAATATTGGGTCAATCATTAAATACCCAACCGACGACAACACAATAACTAAAACCACACCAACCATTAAAGAAATGCTGGCATCAAAGCGTGCTTCATCAATTTTATTACTACCGAGTGCTTTAGCAATAACCGCAGATGTGCCAATACCCAGTCCTATTGCTAAGCTAATAACGGTAAAAGTAACCGGAAACGTAAAGCTCACAGCAGCAAGTGGCTCGGTGCCAAGTAAGCTTATAAAGAAGGTATCGACAATATTGAACATCATTAGCGTGATCATGCCGAATATCATCGGGATGGTCATCGTCTTTAATGTAGGCAAAATGGGATCGTTTAGTAAATCTGGGCGAGTCTGAGATTTTGAAATTGCACGCATAAAATAAATAGGCCTCTTTTACTGAACGGATCATTTTAAAGCATCAAGGCAGTTCAAGCCACGGATTTATCACCACTATTGGTGTAACAAAGTAACTAATGATTCGAAAACGTAGTTTTCGCACCTTTTTGTTAAAACAGAGCCTAAACAGCTTAAAAAGAAATTAAGACACATTATTGTAACTTTTATTACAAACCCTCTATGTTATCTGGTGATTTTTCACACAAATCGATAGCTTACTTTATCGTTATGAAAAAATTCCCTCATCGAGTTACACTCGCTCGCCATTAAAACATAACCCACTGTTTTATAAGCGATTAAAAATAATGATTTAAAAGCTTGAAATCGTTGCAGCACCCTAGACCAGTGGTGCCAATGGTGTTCTTAAAGTTTCATAAACAGAGTTATCCACAGAAACCGTGGATAACTCATTCAAACCCGCATTTATAAAGGCTTTGAGAGACTCGCAATTTTAGCTACGGATCAACCAATCCACCATTCGCGAATTGTGGCATTTTTATAAATTCACACTAAAAATTGTAGCTCACCGGTTTTTCTTCTTAACATAGTTGTACGTTGGTAAACAAAAAACGTTTAAGACAAAGTTAAGTTATTGATTGTTCTATTTTTGAACGCAGAAAATAAATACCCTATTTATAAATAGTGATTAGATCACAATTAAGGGTAAAAAATACTTCTGTGAATATTCACAGAAGTAATTTTTTAGAAATTTAAAGCAAAAAAGTAAATAAATGCGAAGAATACCCACTAGGAAAAAAATGAGTTTTTATGTTTTTGGGCTGATTTTTAATTACAAGTGACTTTAATAGCGTATTTAATTTAACCAATTTAAAGACTCAACAATAATAAAAGTCACATTGGTGTTCTTAAATTTTCATAAAAATAACTTTAATAGAGCTACAAAACACGCAGATCGAACACAAAAACAACGAATAAACCTCTTTTTTCAATTTATGACTTTTATATGTTGACACTTAGCGGCTCCATCATTAATATTTCGCCCCGTTGAAAGGCAAGACGCTTCCCCCTTAGCTCAGTTGGTTAGAGCGACGGACTGTTAATCCGCAGGTCCCCCGTTCGAGTCGGGGAGGGGGAGCCAAGTTTTTCAACCATAAACGATTCCCCCTTAGCTCAGTTGGTTAGAGCGACGGACTGTTAATCCGCAGGTCCCCCGTTCGAGTCGGGGAGGGGGAGCCAAGTTTATGTTTATGATGTAGTTCCCCCTTAGCTCAGTTGGTTAGAGCGACGGACTGTTAATCCGCAGGTCCCCCGTTCGAGTCGGGGAGGGGGAGCCAAATCATCATAATAATATCACTACTTTAGTTCCCCCTTAGCTCAGTTGGTTAGAGCGACGGACTGTTAATCCGCAGGTCCCCCGTTCGAGTCGGGGAGGGGGAGCCAACTCTAAGAATTTCATAGACATCCTATACTAATTCCATTACCCTCTCATACATAACTAAAATATTATTTTTATTACTAATATACTGTAACTTAGTTTATTAATCAGGGACTTAACTCCTTTCCTTTTGAACTATTAAAAGACTGAAAAAATGGCTGGATTTAAAAAATTTATTTTTATTCAAATTATTTCTTGGCTATTGTGTGTAGCAGCAGGAAGTTACTTTATATCTATAGGCTTTGATAACGCAGTAAGCGATGCACAAAAAAATGCACAAAACACTGTAAATAAATACATTAGTGACCTCTCTTTAAGCGAAATTTCTGCTCAAAATTTAAAACAATCCATTGCAGATGGTAAAACGTTTTCAAACTTTACTTTAAGGGATTATCAAGATGCTGAGGTATTTAGCATTAACCCCCCTACCCAATTACCAATGTTTGCTGATTTTGTACTAGCGAGCTTTAACTCAGTACGCCCTCAGTTTGCAGTAAATGATGCTAAAGATATAAGAGTCGAATTTGTACTTAACATTGAACATTTAGCAGCTCCGCTTCAAACATCTCTTTTTATTGTTCTTTTTATCTCTGCTATTTTAGTTATTATTCCAGTAATTCTAATGCAATCTATTTTTTATCGTTTAAATAAAAATATAAGCATAACCGTTGCCGATATTATCGATATTTATATCAATCAAAATCAAGCTGATAATGATTTAGGTGCAGCATTAGATGGCACTAAACTAAAAAAAATGGGCAAAGATTTAGTCCCTAGCTTTAATCGTTTATCTCACTTTTTAAAAAGTAAAAACGAAGACTTACAAAGCGCAGCTATGAGTATTAAACATGAAGCGTATAAAGATGTAGTGACCTCGTTTGGCAATCGTAATATGTTTGTTGAGTATTACGAAAAAAACATTGAAAACAGTGAACAAAGTACATTTGGTTCTTTAGCTATGGTTCGTTGTAGCGAATTACAGGCTATAAACCAGAGCCGTGGTTATCAAAAAGGTGACGAATACGTTAAAGGCGTTGCCGATATTATTAAGCATATAAGTGGCACATACACTGGCAGCCAAATATTTAGATTAAATAGCTCTGACTTTGCTGTAGTACTTCCTCACATCCCTTTAAAAGAAGCAGAACGTTTTGGTGAAAATTTGCAATCGCGTTTTACTCAATTCCAACAAAACCAAGAATTAAGCTCTGTTGCTAACACCGGTATCGTAGGTTACGAGAAAGGCAAACCTTTAGGTGAACTGCTTTCTGTTGTTGATAACGCGATGAGCATGGCGCAATCAAAACAAGTAAATGCTTGGCACGTACAGCGTGAAAGCGACTTATTAAACAACGTAAGTGCTGGATTTGGTAATCAAAATTGGCGTAAAGTTATTAACGAGGTTATTGAATCAAAACGCGTACACTTAGTTATGCAAAGTATTATGCCATTAGGTAAAAACATAAAAGCCTATGCTGAAATACAAGTGCGATTTAAAACAGAAGACAATCAAGTTCTCCCTACAGCCTCTTTTTTAGCGATGGCTGAAAAGCTAGATATGGCAATCGAAATTGACCGCCTAATTATTGACTCTTCCCTTGAAAAAGTGAAAAGTCGCAACTTATCTGAAAAATATTTTGGCTTAAATGTCACAGCCTCAAGTGCACATAACGATCAGTTTGTTATTTGGTTAGAGCGCCGTTTATTAAAAGACATGCACATCGCCTCTAAACTTATTTTTGAAGTAAGTGAATTTGGCTTACAAAAAAATATTAAAGCCAGTAAGCGCTTTATTGATATGGTGCACCGCGTAGGCGCCCGCGTTACAGTTGAACGCTTTGGTGTTGGTTTAACCTCATTTAAGTTTTTCCGCGATTTAAAACCTGACTTTATTAAAATGGATGCAAGTTACACTCGCGGCCTAGAAGATGATAAAAACAATCAGTACTTTATGCGTTTAATGGTCGATTTAGCCCACCGTATAGGTGTTAGCGTATTTGCTGAAGGTGTTGAGAGCCAAGAAGAAAAGCACATTATAGAAACCTTGTGTTTAGATGGCGTTCAAGGTTATTACATAGAAAAACCTAAAGACATTTAATTAGTTTTTAATTAATACAAAAAAGAGCATTCGTTGCTCTTTTTTTGTTTCTACTATTTTATCCTTACATCAAAATCACATTAATTTTACAGCCTTGTGATCAATATGTTTGTCCTCGCGTTTATTTAACTGATAACGACTCGCAAATGTTGTTTATCGGGGCAGAAAAAAGGATAATACGCAGGACTTTAATAGCGTGAGGCACACATGACAGAATATGTCTTGTTATTGATTGGAACCGTTCTAGTTAATAACTTTGTATTAGTACAATTTTTAGGCTTATGTCCGTTTATGGGCGTATCAGGTAAGCTTGATACGGCGATTGGTATGTCTTTGGCAACCACGTTTGTGCTTACTCTTGCCTCGGTGACTAGCTATTTAGTTAATCAATATATTTTAATCCCTCTGGATATCGAATTTTTACGTACCATGAGCTTTATTTTAGTGATTGCCGTTGTAGTGCAATTTACCGAAATGGTTGTGCGTAAAACAAGCCCTACCCTATATCGTTTACTAGGCATATTTTTACCGCTGATCACCACTAACTGTGCGGTATTAGGTGTTGCTCTATTAAATATCAAAGAAGATCATTCGTTTTTACAATCTGCAGTTTATGGTTTTGGTGCTGCAGTTGGTTTTTCTTTGGTGCTTGTATTGTTTGCAGCGCTACGAGAGCGTTTAGCGGCGGCTGATGTTCCTACGCCTTTTAAAGGTGCCTCCATTGCAATGATCACCGCTGGCTTAATGTCGATGGCGTTTATGGGTTTTACTGGATTAGTGAAGTTTTAATATGACCTTGTTTTATGCCTTGATAGCGATTGGCTCGCTAGCACTCGTTTTTGGACTTATTTTAGGATTTGCAGCAATACGCTTTCGTGTTGAAGGCAACCCTATTGTTGAACAAATTGATACTATTTTGCCGCAAACTCAATGCGGACAATGTGGCTACCCAGGTTGTCGCCCATACGCCGAAGCAATTGCCAATGGTGATGAAATAAATAAATGCCCACCGGGCGGCGAATCAACCATGAAAAAGCTTGCCGGCTTAATGGGGGTTGATGAAAAACCACTTGCTGGCGGCGAGCAAGCAGAACCTATAAAAACAGTGGCTTATATTCGCGAAGATGAATGTATTGGTTGTACCAAATGTATTCAGGCCTGCCCTGTTGACGCTATTTTAGGCGCGACTCGCCAAATGCATACGGTGTTAATTGATGAATGTACCGGCTGCGACTTATGTGTTGAGCCTTGTCCTGTAGATTGCATTGATATGCTACCTGTAGCCGAAACTAAACAAAACTGGAAATGGCAACTAGATGCTATTCCTGTTACACAAATAGATTAGAGGTTTGAGTGGACAAGTTACTTGAACAAATAAAAAAAGGCACCGTGTGGGCATTTCCTGGCGGCATACACCCACCACAACAAAAGTCACTCTCTAATAGTGCGAGTATTACTCGCCTACCGTTGCCCGATAAACTTATTGTTGCGCTTAAACAACACATAGGCGCAAATGGCAAGTTACTGGTAGAAAAAGGTCAACACGTATTAAAAGGCCAACCACTTACAGCGCCTGCTGCTAACTGGTCGGTACCTGTGCATGCGCCAAGTTCTGGTGTTATTACCGATATAGCACCAATGCCATCGGCACATCCTTCGGCTCTACCTGAACTAAGTGTTATTATTGAACCAGATGGCAAAGACGAATGGACAGCTCTAAATAAAAATAAAAGCCCTGCTGAACTTAGTCATGATGAGCTGATAAATATTATTCACCAAGCCGGTATTAGCGGTATGGGTGGTGCTGGTTTTCCTACTTATGTGAAAGCGGATACCAAGCAACCTATCGAATTTTTGATTGTAAATGCCGTTGAGTGCGAACCTTATATTACTGCCGATGACGTTTTAATGCGCGAACACGCAAAAGAAGTTATCCAAGGCATTGAAATAATGCAGCAGCTTTTAAACCCAACACTGTGCATTGTGGGTATAGAAGATAATAAGCCTGAAGCCATTGCTGCTATGAAGCTGGCAGCTGAGCATAACTCAAAAATTATTATTCAAACGGTTCCCACTATTTATCCATCGGGTGGTGAAAAGCAATTAATTAAATTACTTACTAACCGTGAAGTTCCCAGCATTGGTATTCCTGCTGATATTGGTATTTTAGTGCATAACACGGGTACTTTATTTGCCGTACAGCAAGCCGTTTATGAAGGTAAACCACTGATTGAACGTGTAGTTACCGTAACAGGTAACACTATACATAATCCAGGGAATGTATGGGCGCTCCTTGGCACTGAAATAAAGCACTTACTTGATTGCCAAGGTTTTTCGCCTGTACCGCAACAAAGTGTTGTAATGGGCGGCCCTATGATGGGCTTTACGCTACCCACAGTTCGTATTGGTATAGTTAAAACAACTAACTGTATTTTAGCGCCTGATCATAAAGAGCTTGCAGAGCCCGGCCCTGAAAAAGCCTGTATACGTTGTAGCGCTTGTGCTGATGCTTGCCCGGCTTCTTTATTGCCACAGCAATTACAATGGTTTGCTAAATCAAAAGAGTACGACAAACTACAAGAGCACAATTTATTTGACTGTATTGAATGTGGTGCTTGTGCATATGTGTGCCCAAGCGAAATCCCTCTTGTGCAGTACTACCGTATAGCCAAAGTTGAAATTAAAGAACAACAAGCTGACAAAATTAAAGCCGACAGAGCAAAAGAGCGTTTTGATGCACGCAAAGAGCGCCTAGAGCGTGAGCAAGAAGAACGTAAAAATCGTCATAAGCGTAAACCTGCCGCTAAATCAGACGACGAAAAGCAAAAAGTGGCCGATGCTCTCGCCCGAGTTAAGAACAAATCAGATAACGGCGATGAAAAATCAGCGGTTGCTGCCGCTATTGCACGCGCTAAAGCTAAAAAGCAACAAGGCGAAGAGTTAGAGCCTGATAACAGCGAAGTAGCAAAAGAGCGCGCACTACGTAAAGAACAAGCTCGACTGTATAAAGAACAAAAATCTCAAACAGAGGTATCAACCGATACTGCACCCGTTGATGATAAAAAATCAGCAGTAGCGGCAGCCATTGCGCGTGCTAAAGCCAAAAAGGCAGCACAAGCAGTGAGTGAAGAGCCACAGAACGATGCCCCAGTTGATGATAAAAAAGCAGCAGTAGCGGCAGCCATTGCACGTGCTAAAGCTAAAAAAGCGGCACAAGCAGTGAGTGAAGAGCCACAAAGCGATGCCCCTGTTGATGATAAAAAAGCAGCGGTAGCGGCGGCCGTTGCTCGTGCGAAAGCTAAAAAAGAAGCTAAAGCACTAGAAGAAGCCGAGCAAACCGTAAGTGAAGAACCACAAAGCGATACGCCTGCTGATGACAAAAAAGCAGCCGTAGCGGCGGCCATTGCTCGTGCAAAAGCTAAAAAAGAAGCTAAAGCATTAGAAGAAGCCGAGCAAACCGTGAGTGAAGCGCCACAAAGCGCGGCCCCCGTTGATGATAAAAAAGCAGCGGTAGCTGCGGCCATTGCGCGCGCAAAAACCAAAAAAGCGGCTAAAGCACTTGCACAAGCCGAACAAACTCAAGAGCTACAAATTGATAGTGCTGCACCTAATAGTGCAGAAAGTAACACCGATGACTCATCAAATTCTACTGAAGCAGATAAACCTAAATCAGCCGACGATAAGAAAAAAGCCGCCGTGGCTGCTGCAATTGCGAGAGCAAAAGCTAAAAAGTTACAAAAAGAAGGAAATAATCAGTCATGAAATTAACCATGGCCAGTTCGCCGCATAATCACAGCCATAAATCGTTAACGCGATTAATGCTCACGGTTATAGCTGCTTGTATTCCTGGGCTAATTGCTCAAGTTTTCTTTTTTGGAACCGGTGTACTTATTCAACTGGTGCTCGCGCTCGTTGCTGTAAGCGCTTTTGAAGCTGCCATAATGCTAATGCGAAAGCGCCCTGTTTGGCCTACACTGAGTGATGGCAGTGCATGGCTTACTGGTATGTTATTGGCATTGAGTATTCCGCCCCTTGCCCCTTGGTGGATAATCGTTATTGGCTGTTTATTTTCTATTGTTATAGTTAAACAGCTTTATGGCGGCCTTGGGTTTAATTTATTTAATCCAGCAATGGCGGCTTATGTACTGCTGTTAGTTTCGTTCCCTGTGCAAATGACCGCGTGGCTGCCTGTCACCGATTTAATAAATACGCCAATAGGCTTTGCAGAACAGCTAAGACTCATATTTACCGATTTTACGGCCTCTGGGTTTAGTCTAGATCAAGTACGTGCAGGAGTTGATGGCCTAACAATGGCAACACCACTGGATACTGTTAAAACAGACATAGCACACGGTTTAACCGTTACCGAAAGCATGCAAAAGCCATTATTTAACGAATGGGCTGGACTTGGTTGGGTGTGGGTTAACTTAGGCTTTTTAGCCGGTGGTTTATACTTATTAAAAGCAAAAATAATTAACTGGCATATTCCCGTAAGTTTTATCGCAAGTTTAGCTGTATGTAGTGCTATTGGTTATATTGCAGCACCAGGTACGGAGCCCGGCACCCTATTTCACTTATTAAGTGGTGCCACTATGATGGGGGCCTTTTTTATAGCAACCGATCCGGTATCTGCAGCAACCACCAATAAAGGGCGCTTAATTTATGGCGCGCTAATTGGCTTATTGATTTATTTAATTCGCACCTTTGGTGGCTACCCTGATGCCATCGCCTTTAGCGTATTATTGATTAATATTGCAGTACCGCTAATTGACTACTACACACAGCCGAGAACTTACGGTCATGGGGCAGTAAAATGATTATTTCTTCAATGGCCAAAAACGGCGCCATTTTAACGGCCTTTGCGCTGGTAACTACGGGTTTAGTTGCCTCTATCAACGCACTTACTGCTGATAAAATTGCAGAGCAAGAACAGCTGCAACTTACTGCGCAACTACAAGAGGTACTCGACCCAAAATCTTACGACAATCAATTATCACAAGATTGCGTAATTATTACTGACGAAAAGCTAGGCCCACACGCAGACCAAGTAATTTATCGTGCTCGTAAAAACAATAAACCGGTCGCTGTTGTTATTAGGCATGTTACGCCCAACGGTTACAGTGGCGATATTAACTTATTAACAGCCGTATTGAGCGATGGCACTATTGCTGGCGTTCGTACTACTAAACACGAAGAAACCCCTGGTTTAGGCGACAAAGTCGAAGTTAAAAAATCACTTTGGATCACAACATTTAAAAGCTTAACAGTTGAAGGTGAAGACGACGCTCGTTGGGCCGTAAAAAAAGATGGCGGCCAGTTTGATCAATTTACTGGTGCAACCATAACGCCTCGTGCTGTTGTGGGTTCGGTTAAAAACGCCGTATTGTTCGCACAAACTAATTTTGATGATATTTTTGCAGCGCCTAATGGTGAATGTGTAGAGGTAACTAAATGAGTGAGTTAAAAACATTATATAAAGACGGTATATGGGTAAATAACCCTGCACTTGTGCAGCTGTTAGGTTTATGTCCGTTACTTGCCGTTACATCAACTGTTACAAATGCCTTAGGTTTAGGCTTAGCAACCTTACTCGTACTAATAGGCTCTAATGTTACCGTATCAATTGTACGTAACTGGGTGCCAAAAGATATTCGTATACCTGTATTTGTCATGATCATCGCGGGCTTTGTAACCATTGTTCAATTACTGATGAACGCTTATACCTTTGGTTTATATCAATCATTGGGAATTTTTATCCCGTTGATTGTAACTAACTGCGCCATTATTGGCCGCGCCGAAGCATACGCCTCTAAAAATCCTGTTCATTTATCAGCATTTGACGGCTTAATGATGGGCTTAGGCTTTATGATTGTGCTTGTTGTTTTAGGCGCAATGCGCGAACTAATTGGTCAAGGTACTTTATTTGACGGTGCCGACTTATTACTTGGTCCATGGGCACAAAGTTTACGCATAGAAGTATTTAACTTTGATAACCAATTTTTACTCGCCATTTTACCACCGGGTGCCTTTTTAGGCCTTGGATTACTTATTGCCGCTAAAAACGTAATTGACGCACAAATAAAATCAAAACAAATTGCACCGCCAGAGGCAGAAAAAGGCCCTCGCGCACGCGTTACTAGCTTAACTTAAGGGGAAAACGCATTAACTTAGTAAATAGTTAATGCGTTTTAAGTTGCATGAATAAAGAAAAACGTCACCAAATACTCTCGCGCCTGCGCGACGATAATCCACACCCAGTAACCGAGCTTGAATATTCAAGCCCGTTTGAGTTACTGGTTGCTGTTACGCTCTCAGCGCAAGCAACCGATGTAGGCGTAAATAAAGCCACTCGTAAATTGTTCCCTGTTGCTAACACCCCCCAAGCCATTTTAGATATAGGTCACGATACACTGCGTGATTATATAAAAACCATTGGCTTATTTAATTCTAAAGCTGCCAACGTGTACAAAATGTGCCAAATATTGGTGGATGAGCACAACAGCATCGTGCCAGAAAATCGTGAAGCGTTAGAAGCTCTACCAGGCGTTGGCAGAAAAACAGCTAATGTTGTACTAAATACCGCCTTTGGCTGGCCTGTAATAGCCGTGGATACACATATATTTCGTGTTTCTAACCGTACTAAGCTTGCCATGGGTAAAGATGTTGTAGCGGTTGAACAAAAACTTGAAAAAGTAGTACCTGCTGAATTTAAAGTAGACGTGCATCATTGGTTGATTCTTCACGGACGTTATACCTGCGTAGCACGTAAGCCAAAGTGCGGCAGCTGTATTATTGAAGACTTGTGTGAGTTTAAAGATAAGACTGAATAGTTCTTCTGCTGTGCGTGAAGTTTTGACATAAAATCAAAACTTCAAACTGCACAGTAAGGTGGACTATTTAGTACTAAAAGTTGGGCTTTAACCATTTATAAATGCTAGTTGATTAAATAACTTATACTATTTCAAATTTTTTATAATAGTCATTCCCGTTTCTCTCAGTAGCCCTGCGGCTTCAGGAAAGCTAGTGTTGGTCACAATAGAAACAGCGATATTAAGGTCCGAAAAAACAATTATCCAACTCTGTGTACCTTCTAACCCACCATGGTGTATATAATAATTTCCTAAGCTTTCGTCCTCTGAAGCAATCCAAGAATAAGCTATATAATCTTTACCACTAACATGAAATAATTTTTTATGTGATTCTTTAATGGCTTTATTTTCTTCTTTTAGTTGCAACTGCATATATTTTACAAGCTCTGACATAGTAGTTTTTATATAACCACTGCCACCCCATAGTACTTCAGGAGTAAGGTGGGCTTTTGCTACCTCTCCTTTCTCATTATAACCATATGCAAAGTCCTTAAGCTGTTCTTGTACCAAGTCCACTTTCGTATTTTTCATATTAACTTCTGATGACAATACTTGTTGTAATAAATTATCGAATGGCATTTGGTAAACAGTTTCTAAGATATATGATAAAAGCTCTATTCCCGCACTTGAGTAATGGTATTTACCTTTATTTTCTGAAGGGTTTACATTATTTAACGCCTTTAAAAACGATGTTTTGGATAATGTTTCAGCCTTTAAACCTAAATCTCCATATCCCCTTGGTAATCCTGAACTGTGAGTCAAAAGCTGTCGAACGGTCACAGGATTTTTTTCAGTACTTAATTTATCGAGTTTATTATTAATATACTTATTGATGTTATCGTCCAAAGATAGCTTGCCATCTTTCACCGCATAAGCGGTAATCAATCCCGTCATAGTTTTACTTACAGACCCTATTTCATAAATTGTATTATCTGTCGGGGTGTTTTTTTTATACCTTGTGAGTTCACCAAAATGTAATATAACTGAATCCGCTTCCGTAACGACCCCTATAGATGTAGAAACAAAACGAGAGTCCTTTAAGAGTTGATTAGCGTGCATTGTTACAATGTTCGAAATGTATTTACTGGAGATTACATCGCTATCTTTAGCTTGCACTTGCCAAGAAAAAGTAAGAAATGAAATGAAAGCTAACGTAATTTTTTTATACATAAAACACCTATTATTTGATTCATATTAATGTTTTTATCAAAGCAGTTTTGATTTGATAATAGGGATATTAGTAAGGTTCGAGATTGATTTCGACCGACTATAAAAGTCGAACGTCTTATATTTAAAGGGTTTGCACTAGAAGAGGTAAATTTAATCGTTTAATCGTTCTTTTCTATATTGGGATGGAGTCACTGCTAAATTCTTTTTAAAAGCAGTGTTAAAAGACGATTTTGAATTAAAACCAACTTCTAACAATATCTCTAAAATCGCTTTTTGTTTATTGCTTTTTAAAGAAAGGATATCAGCCGCGTCCTTGACACGATAACTATTTATGAAATCGAAAAAGTGTTGCCCAAGGTGGTGATTTAGTACGGTTGAAATTTTTAAGGCTGGTATATTTAATTGTTCTGCCAATGTGTCAATATTTAGCGTTGGGTTCAGGTAAGGTTTATTTAGCGACATATGGCACTTAATTGTAGATAACACTCTTTGTGCTTCATTAACATCAACAATTACAACATCACTTGGGTTCTGTGGACGTTTTTTTGGTTCAAGTGATTTAACCTTTGAGCTAATACCTTGAAATATGGAAGGGTTATGAAGTGCTTGCCATAATATCCAACAAACAAAAAATAGTGTGATTACCATCATTAAAGTAGTTAATAAGTTCAATAGCCCTTGTAGCTCGGTAAATTTAATAATATTACGCGCTAAAACAATAGTGAAATCAATTAAAAAAACCATCATAAAATTGCTTAGCCATTGCTTATTGAGTATTTCAATATCTGAATAGTTATTTAAAACAGTCAATTTATAACGGTTTAACTTCTTAAAAATCAATGCTAGATAAATGAACATTTGCAAGTAGATCACGACATGAACAAACAACACTTCAAACAAGGGTTCATGGTTGTTATAAAAGGCCATTTTTGCAATGTCACCTTCAAGATGAAAACGCGGGATAAAGATTAAACATACAATAATAAACGGTATAGCATGCAGAAGGTCTTTAGCTTTGAGTTTTAAATCACTGTAAACAATTGATTTTACGTAAAAATAAAGTATAGGCGCTGTAAAAACCGAAAAGTTAGCACGAAACATATCTAGATTTAAATGAGCACCATAAAAACTAGTAAAAATAAAATTACTAATATCAAATGCAGTAGCGGATAGAAATACAGCTAAAATTCTATTACTTAATTGATTGCCGGAATGAATATTGAGCAGAAAAAACGCAACTAATAAATGAGTGAAAAAAACTAGTAATGCAATACTCTCGGTCATTTTAGTTAGTTATTTTAGTTAGTTCGTCAGTCGTACATCATAATCACAACGCGGCTATATTTCAAACTAAGTAATATCAGAGCTATAAATAGAGAATACTGATAGGCAGAGTAAAGCGCTCAACCAATTATGTTAACCAAAATGCTACTTTAGTAAACAAACAAATTTGTCTTATAGAGTTAATACTAAAACCTGACATTTGCAAAATTTCGCTCTGAAATAACACATCATCTAGTTTACTTATACTTTGGCTAGCCTGTAATAGCCGTGGATACACATATATTTCGTGTTTCTAACCGTACTAAGCTTGCCATGAGTAAAGATGTAGTCGCTGTAGAACAAAAGCTTGAAAAGGTTGTCCCTAAAGAATTTAAAGTAGACGTACACCACTGGTTAATACTACACGGGCGTTATACCTGTGTAGTGCGTAAACCTAAGTGTGGTAGTTGTATTATTGAAGACTTGTGTGAGTTTAAAGATAAGACTGAATAACCCCAAAAGCGCGGTAAGTAGTCGCGAGTTTACCTCGCTCAATGAAGCACAAGCCTCAAAAGCCCAAAAGCGCGGCATAAAGCCCCGCCTACAAACATAACGCCAACCCTATAGTCGCGAGTTTACCTCGCGCAATAAAGCACAAACCACAAAAGCCACAAAAGCGCGGCATAAAGCCCCGCCTACAAACATAACGCCAACCCTGTAGTCGCGAGTTTACCTCGCGCAATAAAGCACAAACCTCAAAACCCCAAAAGCGCCGCATAAAGCCGCGCCTACAAACATAACACCAAACCCGTAGTCGCGAGTTTACCTCGCGCAATAAAGCACAAACCACAAAAGCCACAAAAGCGCGGCATAAAGCCCCGCCTACAAACATAACGCCAACCCTGTAGTCGCGAGTTTACCTCGCGCAATGAAGCATAAACCTCAAAACCCAAAAGCGCGGCATAAAGCCCCGCCTACAAATATAAGCCAACCCTGTAGTCGCGAGTTTACCTCGCGCAATGAAGCATAAACCACAAAGTCACAAAACCCAAAAACGCTTCATAAAGCCCCGCCTACAAACATAACGCCAAACCCGTAGTCGCGAGTTTACCTCGCGCAATGAAGCATAAACCTCAAAAACCAAAAACGCGGCATAAAGCCCCGCCTACAAATATAAGCTAACCCTGTAGTCGCGAGTTTACCTCGCGCAATGAAGCATAAACCTCAAAAACCAAAAGCGCGGCATAAAGCCCCGCCTACAAATATAAGCCAACCCTGTAGTCGCGAGTTTACCTCGCGCAATGAAGCACAAAACCCAAAAACGCGGCATAAAGCCCCGCCTACAAACATAACACCAAAATATTTCTCTATTATCATCTTTTACCCAACTCACTGGGCATATAAAACTAACAGGTAAACTTTTCAAAGTAATAATTTCACAAGTCTCACGCCTTTAGTTATGCTATTGAGCATTATAAAATTTTATTGCGAAATCCCTATGCTACCTTTACTTCGTATCTTGATAATTGAGCAAGACCCAATCATCCTGCAAGAGCTTTGCGCTAACCTTTCAAAAACGATTCCTAATTTTGAGCGAGTTGATATTGATATCGATATTATTGAACGTCTCGATCTGAAGCAGGCACTGGAATGTGTAAAGGAAGATGGCGATATTCAAGCCGTGGTTCTCAGTTGGGATGTACACAATAAAGTGGGTGAACAAATTTATAGTCGCTTTATCGAAGATTTAAAGGCAATTCGTCTCGAGTTACCAGTTTATGTTATAGGCGACGACACTAAAGGACTGGAAATCATCAACGAATCGGAAGAAATCGAATCCTTCTTTTTTAAAGATGAGGTGATTTCTGACCCAGAAGCCATTTTAGGTTATATGATCAACGACTTCGATGATCGCTCTGAAACGCCATTTTGGACGGCGTATCGTCGTTATGTTGGCGAAGCGAACGACTCTTGGCATACACCTGGTCATAGCGGCGGTTCTAGCTTTAGAAACTCTCCTTATATAAACGATTTTTATCAGTTTTACGGTCGCAATGTGTTTGTTGGCGATCTGTCAGTTTCGGTAGATTCACTAGGCTCATTGTCAGACAGCACTAATACCATTGGCCGTGCTCAAGAGTCAGCAGCGGCAACGTTTGAAGTTAAGCATACCTACTTTGTTACAAACGGTTCGTCTACCTCAAACAAAATCATCTTGCAGACACTACTTCGTAAGGGAGATAAAGTCATTGTAGACCGTAATTGCCATAAATCTGTGCACTATGGCATTTTACAATCAGCTAGTTACCCCATTTATTTGGCGAGTATACTAAATCCAAAATACGGTATTTTCGCGCCACCGTCGTTGGCCGATATTAAGTTGGCAATTGAAAACAATACAGATGCTAAATTATTGGTGCTTACTGGTTGTACTTACGATGGCCTACTTAGCGATCTGAAACAAGTGGTAGATTACGCTCATCAACATGGTATTAAAGTGTTTATAGATGAAGCCTGGTTTGCATATTCTTTGTTTCATCCTAGCTTTCGTCATTATTCAGCCATACATGCTGGGGCTGACTACATTACCCATTCTGCCCATAAAGTGGTATCGGCATTTTCTCAGGCGTCTTATATTCATATTAACGACCCCGATTTTGATGCAGATTTCTTCCGCGATATTTACAGTATCTACGCGAGCACATCGCCTAAATATCAGCTTATTGCGTCTCTCGACGTATGCCAAAAGCAATTAGAGATGGAAGGTTATAAATTACTCAATGCGCTGCTAAATCATGTTGAAGAGTTTAAACAACAAATGGCATCACTCAAGCAAATTAAAGTGCTCGGTAAGGAAGATTTTATGAAAATATTCCCGCACTTTAGTGGCGATAACATGGGTCACGATCCGCTAAAAATCCTTATTGATATTAGTGAATTACCTTATTCATTAAAAGATATTCATAAATACTTACTGGATGAAATTGGCCTTGAGATAGAAAAATACACGCACAGCACCATCTTGGTTTTACTCACGCTTGGTGGCACGCGCTCGAAGATCATTCGTTTGTACAATGCGCTGAAAAAACTAGACAGCGGTAAGGTAAAGCTGTCGAAATCGACGCGTAGAGCTCGCTTACCTGAAAATTTACCCGCTATCGACTTAGCGTGTATTCCAAGTGATGCATTTTATGGCGATCGCGAATCTGTGCCTATTAGCAAAAGTAACAACCGCATTTGCGCCGGTTTAGTTACTCCATATCCACCGGGTATTCCGCTTTTAGTACCGGGCCAGCATATTACTGAAGATCATATCGAATATTTGCAAGAGCTGGCAAGCCAAGGGCTAACGATTCAAGGCAGTTTCGATGGTGAAATTTATGTTCTTAAGGGTAAGGTTAAAAAATAAAGGTATTGGTTTAATATTATCTCAATAATGATTACTGGCGGCAGTGTCACAAGACATTGCCGCTGTAACATTGAAGGTTTATGTAACGTTTAAAGATGAAACAGACTAGATTTTTTGACCGCTTTGAGCAATTGAATTCACAGCAATAACCAGTCATCCGTAAAAGTTGATATTTAGTCCTATAAACATAAATGTTCTAATTTTCTCAATAAAATTATTGCTCGTCATATAGGTTAAATATAAATCACGATAATAGAGCAAGAATACCAACGTTTTTGATTTATCTATTTCTTTTGCGACCGCTTATAGTTTCGTTTGGTTTAGATGGTGTAATTAGCACCGGTATTTTATGTGGCGTCCTTTTAGTTATTGCTATGCGTTACAGAAAGGTTCGACCCTTTAATATTATCTAACTAATCACAAGAGCATTGCCTGTAGTGGTACTGCGCTCCTGTAAGCTCTATTGGCCGACAATCTGCTAAGCGATATATTTCAATGCAGATATCACCTTCTGATTCGTACCAAATATGGTATTCGGTCAAGTGCTTGGATAGCCTATTGAAACATCCACGTAAGAATAAACAGTATTTCGCACCTCTATCTATTATTGGTTCAAATATCTTTTAAAAAATTCTGCGGCGAGTTATTACTTTAAATTTAAAATAACCAATAAATAAAAGCGTCGATTAACGCTTTCTAACTTAATAAATAAACTTAGTGCTTGCGTCCTACACCATTACGTACCATGTCTTGTCCTGTTTGGAATACGTCTTCTGTAATCATGCGTGCTAAAAGTAGCTTTTGATGATCGTCAAACACAGCAACAAAACGACTACCATCTTTGTTATTAGTGGCCATACCAACACCCGCAACACCTTTAAGCCCAAAACCACCGCTTTCGACATCTATTAAAAAACTTTCTAGTTCAGCTAAAGTGTTAATTACGTCATTTTCATTATTCATTTTAAAACTCTTTTTAGTCGCGCGTTGCACTTGGCAAAGCTTTTAAATCGTTATGAACGCTATTTTATAGAGTACAGCTTAAAACTTAAACCCTCTGTTTAGATTAGTCACTAAATCGACTTTATAGCTAAGCCTAAATTGCTTAGCGCACAACCAAACTCTTTTGCATTTACGCGATGATACTGCGTGTCACTGGTTGCTGTAAGGCTAATTATAAACTCGTCTTGTTGGGCTACCGTACTTTGCTCTTGGCTTAAGCACATAGCTTGAGTAAGTGAGCGTAGTTTAGAGTTTGTTAAAATTGAGGCAAAACGCTGTACTGGTAATGGCGGTATTTTTATCTCGGGTAACGCTTGGCTTATAGTGCGCTCACTCAGAGTAAACGTATTGTTGGTAATATCAATTACGCTACTAGCAGGCCAGTAAGAATAACGATAGTTATTACCCTCTTTTTGAGGCTTGCCTTGCTTAGTTAAGTGCACTACACCGCTTTTACCTATTACGGTCATTAAACTACCTTCTGGCGATTTAATAACAACCAAAGCTGTATTTTCATCAATACCAAAGCCATGATGCATTTGTGTTTTAGTATTACTCGCTTCGCTATTATTTAGCGCAGCTGCGAGTCTAAACGTGTGGTTTTGTTCGCTAAATTGAGTATCTATAACACCAAAGTTAAAGCTACCAAGTCCACCAGCATTAGCGTTAGTTTCACTTTTACGAAGAGCCTCAAGGCTTGTTGTATTCGTAAACATGCTCGTCACTTTACTTTGGATTGCTGCACCCGCTCCTTCACCTACAATTACTGGGCGAGTTTGCAATGCTTGTGTCCACGGATATGGATTGTTGTTTTGATCAAACAATACCTTGTGAGTTAAGGCTGCATTACCGCTATTAAACATCACACCGGTACTGTTTTTAATAAGTGATACAAGTGCGTCAGTGCCACTTTTGCATAAAGCGTATTCGGCTTTTGTACGATCGGGGTAAATTGCTTCACGGTTATACACATTCATTAATGTATTTCTAAGTGCGGGTAATTCATCGCACGAGTTACTCGTAATCGCTTTAGCAAGCGCTGGGGTAAGTGCTAACCATTGAGTGCTTATATTTGATTGTGCTAAAAGGTTCTGCGCTAAATCCGCCGACTCATAAGGGTCTCGGCTCGATGCTGTAATAGCCAGCATGGTGGGATTTGCGTTATTAACTTTTAAACTGCCCGATACAAATTGTAAAATATTATTAGTTGCGCTCTCGTTATTAAAATCGGTATTTACTTGCTCTTTAGAGCGCTCACCATTTTTATTAAGTAGCGGTACTTCTAGCATATCAAATACAAAGTTGTATTCTTGTTGGGTAAGGCTTTGCAGTTGTTGGTTGTTTATATCGCGCCACTGCCAGAGTAAATCAGTTTTTGATACGCTATTTGACGATTTACTTTGCATGGCTTTAAGTGTTTTTAATACAGCCGCTTTTGCCTCAATGTTATTATTAGGCCAGTGCTGCGTGATGTTTTTTATTTGAGAGTTATTAACCCTATATAGATTATGTGATCTACCTTCAACAACAGTCTCTTTTTCGCAGTTATTAAGCTTTGCGCTAGTACAAGTTGCAAGCTCTGAGCCCACTAAAATTAAAGTTTGGCTTTGCTCTTGAGCCACTGCATTTATTGAAAAACCAGCACCCAGAAACGCCACTAACATAACTCGTAATTTAGGCTGTTGATTACGTAAAAATGCACATACCATAATGTAAACTCTAATATAAATTATAAAACTAATGTGTTGCAGTTTAACAGCTAGCCACTTGAGCCTAAATATATTTTTATAAATGTTAAATAATGCTAACCACTGAAAAAATAATAACGTTAAACACATCATTTAAATACGTTGTTTAGCTTAGCCCCTACCCTCGTAAATATTGACTAAACAAATTTAAACCGAGCATTTATTGATCAAACCCATTGTTTAAATTACGGTGGTGCATTGTTTTATGTAACGAGGGTGAAATATGGACTTTTCTAATGAAGAGGTAAATTTTTTAGCTGAGTTATTCAAACCAAATACAAAGCAGCGCTCTCCCCGTAATCACATGCTTACAATGAAAAGCTCTGTACCCGCGAGTATTGCTCACCTTTTTACCCACGCTAATTTAACTTTGCTTGCTGAAGTTGATAATTACCAACTTTGGTTTCCCCTGCAATTAAAAATTGATGCGTTAGGTGTAATTAACCCCATTTTGAGCGCACCAGAGGTAATTGATACAAAAGGCACTCAGCGCAGTTGGCGTTGGAGTAAACTAAATATTAAAAGCCAAGGTTTTAATATTGAATCAATTTCCAGTACAGGCATATTTTTAAAACCATTAAAAAATGGAAAAAGCTTAAACAAATTACAGCACATGAGCTTTACCTTACCCAACAAAGAAAGCATATCAATGGATGTAGAACCCGTAAGGCAAAGCACGCAAGGTATAGCCGCTAAAATAACACAAATTCATAGCGGGCAAGAGCAACTAAGAGCTTACCTATTTGAAGAACACAAACGTCAATATGCTAAATTATATGAAAACGGCCAATTAGTTGAACAATTAATTTAATAGCCTTAACCACTCTATACTTGCATTTAGTTAACTTTATTTAACGCTGTCTCAATGTTAGTCTGTACCCCTATTTATAAATCATAGGGATATGACAATGCCAGGTGCTTTTGCGCACATTACTGCGGTTAATATTGCAACGCAAACCAAGTCACTCGTTAAAATGGATATGCCTAAAAAGGCAAAACTTATTTTAAGCAAGCGCCAAGCATACCTTGAACTAGGTTGTGTAGCCCCCGATTACCCTTATTTAGCTGTAGCGCAGCCTAGCCAAAATGCATGGGCCGATCTAATGCATTACGAGCGCACGGGTGATTTACTTAAAGCCATGATTGAATACTGTAAAACACTTGAAGATGAAGCATTTGAAAAGTGCTTTGCTTGGTTATGCGGTTATATGGCCCATGTTGCTGCAGATATAACGGTGCATCCAGTTGTTGAATTAAAAGTTGGCCCATATGAGCAAAACCAAACTGCGCACCGTACCTGCGAAATGAACCAAGATGCATTTATTTGGCAACGTTTAAATTTAGGTGAGTTAGGCTACGCTGATCGCGTACAACAAAATATTGGGTCTTGTACTAATGAGAACGATAATTTTGATACCGATATTGCACAAATTTGGCAACATGCTTTATTAACAGTTCACCCACACTACGCCGCACAACACGCGCCTAACTTTAATTCATGGCATAACGGTTTTCAGTTTGTGGTAAATAATGTTGAAGAAAGCTATCGATTATTTGCCTGTGCACGCCATGTTGCTGCTGATTTAGGTTTGTTTTATCCTCGCCCAAACGAAGTAGACTCCACTTTTATTGAACAACTAAAAACACCGCACGAGCCTATGCATTACAACGATATTTTTGACTTTGCTGTTAGCAACATTCAGCGCTATATAACCATTATTGCCAATGCCGTACTTTTAGATACAGATTACAGTGAAATTAAAAACTGGAACCTAGATACAGGCTACGATGAGCACAACACAATGACGGTATGGAGCAAATAACATGAAACACTTACTCTGCATAAGCTTAATTGTATTACTTAGCGGTTGTTACACTTCAAAAAATAACAATCCAGAAATAATGACCGATTTAGCCTCGCAATTAAAAGATATTGCTACCGCTGTAGACGGCACTTTAAAGTTTAGTGAAACAACCTATTCATCCACTGATGAGTTATTAAAAGCTGCCGTTAATAACGATTTAAGCAAACTTACGCCCTTTAACGAGTACACGTTTATTGTGGATGTACAAGATGATAACGCCGTATTACTTTTATGTGATGCTGACACTGCTTTAATTGAAGATGCAGGCTGTACTGCGCAATCAGACATACAGCATTGGAAATCGGGAGCTGTGCAACAGTGCAAAATAACTATAAACGCCCAACAACTATGTAATTAGGTAATAAAACCAAGCTAGCTTTATAGAACATGCATAGCTCTTAGGTGAGCATGTTCTATAAAGTGGCCACTAAATACATTTAAAGTTAAACTGTCACTTCTTCAGGGTTAAACACTAAGCCATGGCGGCTAACATGTTCTGCAAATTGTTCGGCTGGCATTGGTTTAGCAAAGTAATAGCCCTGAAATTCCCTACACCCCATTTGCGCCATTATTGCTACTTGCTCTTGGGTTTCTACACCTTCGGCTACACACTTAATATCAAGCTCTTTACACATAGCATGTACTGCCTTAACTAAACTTTTTTGACGCTTTGAGCTCGTTACTTGGCTTATTAATGAGCGATCTAACTTGAGTTTGTTAATTGGGTAGTCGGCAAGGCGTGCAATATTAGAATATCCCACCCCAAAATCATCGACCGAAATAGTAAAACCCCACGATTGCAGTGTTTGCATAAGCTTTAACGAATGGGCTTGGTTAGCCTCAAGGGAAGTTTCAGTCAGTTCTAACTCTATTTGAGGCGGCTTAACGTTAAAGTCGGCAAGGTATTTAACTAGTTTTGACATAAAATCGGTTTGGCTAAAATCAATTAGAGATATATTTATTGCCACCGGCACACTCGGTAAACCCGCTTTAGTCCAGTCAGCAATTTGAGCACACACCTTTTGAATAATCAGATCGGTTAACCGACTAACCATCCTGTATTCTTCAGCAATAGGAATAAACACCACTGGCGACACATTACCCAGTATTGGACTATTCCAACGCGCTAAAGCTTCAAGCCCTATGCATTCACCCGTAGCATTTACCTTAGGCTGATAATGCACCGACAAATCGCCTTGTTGAAGCGCTTCGTCTAACAACATTGAAATCTCGTATTTTTCGATAAAAGCTTGTGACTGTTTTTCGTTATACCCACTTAGTGGAGTATTACAGTTTGCGATTTTAAGTGCTTCGCACGCATTGCTAAGTACTATTGTGCTGTTTTTTCCATGATCAGGATACTTTGCAAAACCAAATAAAAATGATTGCTGACACTTAGTGCCAAATACATTATATGTTTTATCTAATGTATTTTTTATTTGCATTAATAGCTTATCTTCAAGCTCGTTTTGCGAGTTTGCGCCAATTATAAAAGCAAGCTTTCCTACTCCTATATGAGCACACAACAGCGGCTCATCTGGCATCGCTTTTAAACGCTTGTATGCGTTAATCAGTAATGCTTGAGAGTCGGCTTTAGTGAGCTTTAAATTTAAGTATTCACTATTTGCACTTTGCGCAACAACAATATAAAAACCTTTTTGGTACTTACTTGTTAGCCTATCGCATTGCAGTTCAAACCATTCTCTATTAGGTAGCCTTGTTCGCGAGTCTCTAAAGCGTAATCGTTTGTTTTCTAGCTCCATCATAGACAAGCTTTGCTTAATGAGCTGTTCTTGCGTGCAATCGTAAAAGTCGTATACACGGTAGTTTGCGCTCATTGTTATTTGCTGATAACTGGCTTTAAAATAGCTTTTTTTGTACTTCACAATTTTATTTTGCGCATTTGGATCGTCAAAAACTAAAGAGGGGAATAAACGAGAGAGGTTAACGCATTCTTCTTTTAATTCTTTTTTTATACCAAACATATCAATAGCATGTTGATTAAAATCAGTAATGACAAGGTTTTCGTCAACAATAATTTTGGCTTTATTTGATTCGGTGAACAAGCTTCGATAAAGCTCATTTTTGTCTTTAAGGTGTGTATTAGCGCTTATCATTGTTTTGTTTAAACGCTTAGCAGCCACAATTGTGCGTGCTACAGCAAGGGGAATACAAATGTTAAAAAATAAAAATATAAGCCCTGTAATGTATAAGTCCGCGTCGGGAAGTTGTTGCGCTATGCCAGTCAAACCCGATACATCAACGCTATTTATGATCATATAAAACGGCACAATATTTAATATGCCATAAGCTAAGGCTGTTCTATAACCAAGCAGCATAAGTGCAATTATCGGACAAGAATACATATACATAGAGCCTACTTTTGCAAGCTCTAAGTCTGTTAAAAATAAGTTCATTGACACGCTAGCGGCCACAATAGCGATTAAAAGTGCATGAGCGCTAAAGTGATAAAAACGCTTACTTGCTATAAGTAAACCGCATGAAGTAGCAAGAAAGCTGCTTGTTAATACAACAATATGAATTAAGTTAAATTCAATAGCGCTTGTGTACGTGTGACACGCCACAGATAAACATAACACCATTACTAATGATAGAATAATGCGCAGTGCACTTATTCGCCAATTAGCAACCTGACCAGGGGCTGAATAGTGGTCGTTTAATAAAAAGAATCTATTGAAAAAATACATAATAAACAACAGTTAAAGCTCATTATTCTATTAGACATTGATAGCTTGTTAAAATCAATAAAATGAATGTAATTTTTATTTACATTGTTCTATAAAATAGACAGATGTAAACCTGCTTATTAGCCGTTAAGCACTTATTTTTCGTGTGTTTTTACAGTTGTCTTCTTTAATAGCAAAACCACTGCACCCTAAAAATTCACCGTGCTTAGATTTACGTTTACGCATTTCGCGCCCACACTTTTCACAAATTGGATGCTGCGTTTTACATTCTGTATTCACGCATTGTGAGTATGTGTGTTTATCAATCGATGGGCTACTACAGCTTTTACACACTCGCAATTTAGTTTCGCAAATTTGCGTGTTAGTACAACTATAATAATCACCATATTGGCCCGTTTGGGGCACTATTAATCCGTCGCTGCACGTACTACATTCTCTTTGCTTTAGTTGCGGCTTATTAAATAATGCGGAACCAATTTGAATGGGGTAATCAGCGTTTATTAATTCTTTTATAAACGCGGAGCATGCATAAGGATCGGCAATTAAATACGCTTTATGTTTAGCGCGTGTAATACCTACATAAAGCAAACGCCTTTCTTCTGAGTGAGTGAATTCATCTTGCTTTGGTAATAACGACTCCACCAGCAAGTTATTTTGATTGTCACTCGGAAACCCTAATTTACCTTGTTCAAAACCAATAATAATACAGTAATCGGCTTCAAGTCCTTTGGCACTATGCAATGTCCAAAAATGGAGAGGGTTTGTATGCTTTTTATCTTTTAAATGCTGTTGCACGCTATTTAACATGTATCGGTATCGACTAAGTATGGCGATGCTGGCTGACCCATCATTTTTTTGAATAGTGCTTATCGCTTGTTGTACTTTTATTTCTATCGATTTAGTGCCTTGGTATAAGTCGTCTAACAAAATAACTTGGGGTGTAGTTACTTTTGTATGTGTGCTGATCTGCTTTTTATATTGCTCAGGGTTTTGCATTACAAAGCGACCTGCTACATCGCTAATACTATTGTTATATCTAAATGTTTTTTGCAGCATTGTAAGCGAGTGGCTACCCACCAGCTCATTAAAGCGCGTAGTAAGCGCTAAGTTACCACCCGAAAACCGGTAAATTGCCTGCCAGTCGTCACCTACTGCTGTAAAGCGTATTCCGTTACCATGTTTTAATATGGCATTTAAAAAAGCCATACGCGCGCTTGATATATCTTGAAACTCATCAACTAAAATGTGACTCCACACAATATTAAAATCTCCGCTTACCACCGCCTTTGTTGCTTGAATAATCATGTCGTCAAAATCAATGGCATTTTGTGCGCTTAGCTCATTTATATAAGCGTCATGAATTTGCACTAACAAGTTTGCATATTGCTGGTAATTTTTAATACCACTTTGCTTAATGCGCTGTGCTATTTGCTTATTACTTAGTTGCTCTACTCGAATAGCTTGTAAGCATTTTATGTACTTATCAATCCCTTGCTGTAACTGCCCTGAGTTATTTAATGTATGAAATATTTCATCGTTACTTAAAGGTGTTAATTCAACATTATGCTGCTTCAATTGCTTTGCGAGGGTTTGCTCTAGCTTCCCTTCTACCCAATTGTAATGAAAAGTCTCGAGTAATGTGGTGCCATTTTGTTTATGCAGTTTACGCTTAAATGCAATTTGCTCGTTATAATGTTTTTTATCTATATCGGCACGTGTATTACCTTGCCTATCAATGCCAAAGTGCTCTAAGTAAATATCATAGTGAGGTATATAAAAATCAGGCTTATATTGCCCATTTAGCTCGGTGCCTTGGTCAAAGTGATAATTCACCTCATAGCTATGCGGCACGTTGTTTAAATGCAGCCAGTTTGAAATTAACACCTCCTGATAACTTTTTACTTTATGACCCGCAAGGCTGCGGTATTCGTTATCGCGTATGTATCGCTCGTACTGTGCATTATCTTTAAAGCTAAATATATCAATTGGCTCATGGAGTAAATCTACAAATACTTTTAAAAACTGTGGCTCGGTTTGTATTTTTTTACTTACCCATGCCGTTAACCAACTATTTAATTGAACAGGGTCTGTTGCAAATTTTGACAATTCGATTGGCTTTTTAGCGCTTTGTAATAGTTTAAGCCCAAGCGCATGAAACGTTAAAATAGTGGGTGCTTTGGTATGTAATTTTGCATGTGTGGCGCGTTTAATAAAGCGCTCTTTAAGCTCATTAGCTGCTGTTTTATTATAGGCCAGCACCAAAATTTGCTCGGGTTTTGCAATATCACACGCTATTAAATCTAGCGACTTTGCGACCATCACAGATGTTTTACCTGTGCCTGCTGCCGCTAATACTAAGTTTTTGTCGTTATCGCGTATTACCGCTAAACGCTGCTCTGTTGTTAATGGATTTGACTCTACTTGATTAAAAAAATCATTTTTAAGTATCAGTTGTTTTTTTTCATATTTATGGCGCAACTGTGCAATAGCATCAAGGGAATTGGGTGTGGTGCTCAGTATATTTAAAAATTTAAGACTACTTGGCGATAAGTGTTGTTGCCATGTACTTGTACTTTGAGCGTACTGTTTAGCAAGTGAAAACACATCGTTATTAAGTGTATTTAGGGAACTATCACGTAAAAATTCATCTAGAGCATAACGCTTTAGCAAAGTTTTGGCGTTATTTACCTTTTGCTCAAGCATGGCCGAAAACTGTGTATTAATGGCAGTATTTAAAGTATTAGCCTGTGCTTTGTTTAAAAAGCTAATTGATGTATTACTGCTGTCGCACAAATTAATTTTGGCACTAAATAAACGGTTTTTAAGTATTGAGTAATTATAAAAGTCTTTAATTAAAAATGTTCGTGCGGGAGCACGTCTAAAATGCACAACAAGGTGCTCTTGTTCAATACTTACGTGTTTAATACGGGTAAAAAAAAGGCCTAGCCAACTTGGAGTAGCAATATACTGCGCCATAATACTCTATATGAAAATATACTTTAATTGATTGTAACACACTCTTTTATAATACATTTAGCGCTAAGTTAGTGTTTATTTAGTAAGCAATTTAAATAGTGGATTGGTTTTCAAGCCTTGGTGATTTAATGTTTTATTTACAACCATTAACAAATTTAAACATTTACAGGCACCTTGTTGTGTAACAATACACAAATACAAACTGGCCACTGCATATAATTGTAAAAACTATTCTTAATTAAACAATTACTTACTGCCTAGTTAAGTGGCTTAAAGGAGCTAACATGCTTAAAAAATGCATTACCGCAACGGCTTTAATTTTCGCATTATGCGCTTGCACATCAGAAACAGAGTCTGATTTAGTAAAAACAAAAGGTATATGGGCTGGCTTTGAACTGGTTTCTGACGGTAACCGCACGCGTGTTAACGCAGAACTAAATGCAGGCGATGCGAATGGCTCTAACATTGTTTTAAGCGATAGCGACTCATTACAAGTTGTTGTTAATAACACTGCCATTGTACTTACAAAAGATACCGATTTTTTAGACGTTGATTACCAAGCTTATATAAATGCCACTGACGATAACCAACAATTTGATATATTATTTACACGAGACGATGGTATAAATGCTAATTCAAGCGCAGAACTGCCTTTAAATTTTATTATTTTAACCCCGAGTAACGATCAAAATTTTGGTATTAATAGTACTCTTACAGTTCAATTAGATGGCACTGATCCTAACAGTACAAGCCAAGTAGAACTTAGCAGTAGTTGCACTACCAATAATAATGAAACGCTTTTGCAGTCAACATTTTTTGCGCTAAATTCATCTCGCCTTGAAATAAATTTACAAAGCTTAGATATGTTTAGCAGCTCGCAAGTAGATCAAAGTAAAACGTGTGATTTAACAATTAGTGTAAAACGCGATCGATTCGGTAGTATTTCGGGTGAATACGCAAACCAAAGCTATATTAAATCCCAGCAATCGCGCGCTATAAAAAATATGACTTTAACGTTTTAATTTGCACGCTAATTTACTCAGCGTTAAGCTATGCCTTTATTAAATAATTCTACCAATTGTAATTGCCCTCCTAATTTTTATGAGGGCTAATAATAATTGATATAAAGGTTTATTATGACTAATAGCACATACCCAATTGGCACACCTGGCAAAAAATGGAATAACAACGATAAAGCCCAGTGGTTAGCACGCCAAAACATTAAACGCAGTTACCAAAACGAAGTCGTAACGCTAATTAATGATCTTAAAAACACCTTAGATATAGAGCAATACGGCGAGCTTAATTACGCCGCAGGTACTTACCCATTATATATATTAAAAACGCCTAACTTTAATGCTAATAAACCAACTGTTTTAATCACCGGTGGTGTACATGGCTACGAAACCAGTGGCGTACATGGTGCACTTAGGTTTGCTAAAACATCGGCTCTGCAACACTCAGAGCAGTTTAATATTATTGTTGCGCCCTGCATTAGTCCTTGGGGTTACGAGACAATAAACCGCTGGAACCCAGACGCTATTGATCCTAATCGCTCATTTTACGAGGGCAGCCCAGCTCAAGAGTCAGCTGCTATTATGGCGTTTGTAAAATCATTAGGTACTGACTTAATCGCTCATATTGATTTACACGAAACAACTGACAGTGATAACAGTGAATTTAGGCCCGCACTTGCTGCGCGTGAAGGCACTACTAACACCAACTGGAACATACCTGACGGGTTTTATTTAGTTGCAGATACCAAAAAGCCTGAGCCAGAGTTTCAAAAAGTGATTATAGAAAGCGTTGCAAAGGTAACCCATATTGCACCGAGCGATCAAAATAACCAGCTTATAGGTGTACCTCAAGAGCAATTTGGCGTGATTAACTATGCAGCTCGAGAGTTAGGTTTATGTATGGGCTTTACTGATGCACCCTATGTAACAACCACGGAAGTGTACCCAGATAGCCCAACAGCCACAGATGAAGAATGTATTTTGGCACAAGTCGCCGTTATAACAAGCGCGCTAAAATATATAGGTGCAAATACGCAATAGAAACTGCATATAAAAACCGCACATAAAAAATGCCCAAGGAGAATATCTACTTGGGCATTTTTGTATTTTTATGAAGCTTTATCAATCTTAGTTTTTATAAAATTGGCTGTCTTTGGTTATAGTAATGCTGGCGTCTTCTTGCGCCGTTACAATAAACTGTAGCTTACTCACTTTACGCTCAATATCGTAACCATCGGCTGTTACGGTCACTGGTACGCTTTTCATAACACCCGGTTGAACAAGTGTAGAGCGTGGGCTTGAGAGTATTGCACCAGGTAAACCCTCTATAGCGATGCTGTAATGCAGTGCTTGTTGGGTTTTATTAATAATAGTAAGTGTGTAAGGGTTTTCTACAAGGCCTTCATAGTTCACTCTGTAGAGCGCATTTCTGTCGCGTAGTACTGAGGCTTCTATTGGAGTACGTTGCAGCATCCACGTAAACATCGAGATTATTAACAAAGCCGTTAGTGCGCCGTACCCTACTAGCTTTAATCTAAATGGATTGGTTTTTTTACCTTCCATTTGTTTTTCACTGGCGTATTTAATTAGGCCTTTTTCGTAACCAAATTTCTCCATGGTATCGTCGCAGGCATCAATACATAAGCCACAATTTATACATTCATATTGCAATCCATTTCGAATGTCTATTCCCGCAGGGCATACCTCTACACACAAGTTACAGTCTACGCAGTCACCTAGGTTAAGCTCTTTTGGATCCGCTTTTCGCTTGCGTGGTCCACGGCTTTCACCTCGATTACTGTCATAGGTAACAAGCAGGGTATCTTTATCAAACATAACAGCCTGAAAACGAGAATATGGGCATGCAATAGTGCACATTTTTTCGCGTAAAAACCCTGCATTTCCGTAAGTACAAAAAGCGAATAAAAACACCCAAAAGCTCGTAATACCTGACCATTCAAACGTGATCATCTCCATATACAAACTTTTAGCCGGAATAAAATACGCCATAAATGAGGTCGCAGTTAAAATAGAAATAACAATCCATGCGCTGTGCTTAGTTATTTTTTTACGCCAAGTACTTAGCGTCCACTGTGATTTATCTAGCTTTATTCGCTGATTTCGCGTGCCTTCTATGCGCTGCTCCACCCACGAAAACATCAGCATCCATATTGTTTGCGGACACGTATAACCACACCAAACCCGACCCAACCAGTTAGTTACAAAAAACAACGCAAAGGCGCCCACCATAAACAGCAGCGCTAAAATCATAAAGTCTTGAGGAAGGAGTGTTAAACCAAAAATAGTAAAGGTTTGCGTTGCCACATCAAGCAGCACAGCTTGTTGTCCGTTATATTGGATCCACGGTATTGCAACAAAAGTTAGCATTAACAGCCAACCTAAATTACGGCGTATGCGTTGAAAAAATCCTTTTTGCTCGCGGATATAAATTGGCCCTTCGTTGTTGTAGGGCTTAATAATCATGTCTTCTTCTTTAATATCAAACTTCATAGTACTTGCTTTATTATGACGGTGTTAAGCAAACTATTGCAACTTTCAGACCAAGCTGAAACTTAATCTATATTATTGATATTTATATGTTTATCAAAGTGAACACAAAATTTAAATCGCGATATAAAACGAATTACGCGATATATCACGAATTCGCATTAATCTTTATTAATACCCAGCTTTCGCATTTTTGAGCGCAGTGTACTCTCAGGTAAACCTAATTTAACGGCAGCTCCTTTATCTCCCGATATTTGCCAGTGCGATAACGCGAGAACAGAGGTTATATGCTGCTTTTGTGCTTCATCGAGCGTAAGCGAAGGGTTAATAACGACTTCACCACGCGCTTGTAAAGGCTGGCTTAGCTGTAAAACAGTCTGATTAGATAAAATAGCTTCGCGTTCAAGTACATTTTGCAGCTCTCTAATATTGCCTGGCCAATCATAGGCTTGCAGTTGTGTAATTGCTTTTTTACTTAGCCCTTTTAAATGTTTGCCCAGTCGTTTATTTAATTGTGTAATTAAATTAGCGCATAAATAAGGAATATCTTCTTTTCGCTCTTTTAAAGCGGGCACTTTTATAGGAAATACATTAAGCCGATAGTACAAATCAATTCTAAACGTGCCTTTTTGTACCATTTCCCATAAATCGCGATTAGTCGCAGCAATGACTCTAATATTTACTTTTAGCGTATTACTGCCACCCACACGTTCAAACTCTTGCTCTTGCAGTACTCTGAGTAATTTACTTTGCGCCTCAAGCGGCAGCTCTGCTATCTCATCTAAAAACAAGGTGCCTTTATCGGCAAGTTCAAAACGCCCTTTACGACGCTCATTTGCACCTGTAAACGCACCTTTTTCGTGACCAAATAATTCTGACTCTAGTAAACTCGGTGTAAATGCTGCGCAATTTACTTTAATAAAAGCTTGCTCGCTGCGTTTACTTAACCGATACAAGTTGCGGGCTACTAGCTCTTTACCTGTGCCATTTTCGCCAAGTATAAGCACGGTACTGTCGGTTTCACTTACCAGCTTTATTTGATCTAACATGGTTTGAAAGATATGGCTTTGTCCAACTAGCCCTGAGTCTTGCCAGTCTTCGTTAAGCTCTGCAATTAAGTAGTTGTTTTCATCTTTTAGCTGCTCACTTAAATTTTTTACCTGCTCAAGTGCGCTTTGCAGTGCATTTTGTGTTTGCTGTTGCAGTGATATATCGCGAAATACAGCTACAGCACCAATTAACTCGTCATTTCGATAAACCGGTGTAGAAGTATATTCTACTGCGAATGAGCTACCGTCTTTGCGCCAAAAAACTTCATTTTTAACTTCACGACGTTTTCCGTCAAACATGGTGCAATATATTTGGCATTCATCCGCAGGATAAGGCGTACCATCTGCATGAGTATGGTGATGATATTGATGTATTTTTTTACCTAATAAATCCTCTGCTCGCCAACCTGTCATGCGCTCAGCGGCAGGATTAACAAACACAGCATTACCCGACAGATCAAAACCATATATGCCCTCACCTACTGCATTGAGCAATAATTTAGGATCGTTTAAAAATTGTTTTATCATAAATGCACCTCGCGAAATATCGCGAGCATTATGACAATTTTTTAAACTAAGCGCACTCATTACTTAAAATGCACTTAAGTGCTAATTAAAACGCTATAAATAATGCTTAAACAGTGTTTTTACATCTACTTTTGAACCTAATCGCGCAGCTATTAAATAAAGCCCAGCCAGCTTTCGATGAATGAATAAAGCGTCAACCGGTGGCGTATGCCATTGCTGTGACTGCGCACTGAGGGCAAGCCCTGCATTTTTAATTTTGAGCGCTAGTTCGCTGTTTTTAAAATCAAATTCGCCATTTACCCTTAGCGGCTCGCATGCCATTAAAAATAAATCGATAACGTTATTTTTATAATCATCCACTAGGTCATTTTTAAAATAACCAATGTGTGAAGCCGCTTTAAGTACGCCTTCTCGGTTGTTTTCACTACCTGCTTTAAATAAGGCTAAATAAGCGTGGCTAAGCTGCATTGATATTTCTCGGGTTGCACCAAAATCAAATAAGACAATTTTTTGTGTATCAAGCTGATAATGAAAGTTGGCAAAGTTAGGGTCGGTTTGAATTAATTTAAATTCAAACATTTCTTTAAAAAACAAATCAATTAGCTGTGCTGCAACAAAGCTTTTTTGGTTATTAGGTAGCTCTGTAATACTCTCAATTGGCTCGGCCTTTATATATTCCATGGTAAGCACTTGCTGCGTGCTGTGCTCTGGATATACATTAGGCACTTTAAAATGGGGATTAGTTACTAGTGCATTTTTATAACGTATTAAATATTGCGCTTCTCTCGTATAATCAGCTTCTGCCAATAACTGAGCTTTGGCTTCACTAATAAGCGGTTTAATATTAAGATCTTTTGGCAATAATCGAGAAATCGTTAATAAAGAAATAACGTTATCGACATCACTTACTACACTTTTTGCAATACCAGGATATTGAATTTTAACAGCCAGTTGCTCACCATTCTCCTTATAAGCTAAATGAACCTGCCCAATAGAAGCGGCAGCAAAAGGTCTTAATTCAATATGAGAAAAACGCGCTAGCCAGTCATCTCCCCATTGCTCTTTTAACACTTCAACAAGCTGCTTATGAGGCATTGGATTCGCGTCTGAGCGCAGTAAAGCAAGTAATTGGGCTAATTCAGGACTGAGTAAGTCACCGGCATCCATTGAGAGTAATTGCCCAAGCTTCATTGCCGCACCACGTAAATGTGATAACTGTATGGCGAGCTTTTCAATGTTTTTAGGTTGTAGTAATAAACTTTTGTTATCCCAACCTTTGCCCGTTAATGCGCTTTTAGCACCATCAACTAGCATGTTGGTTGCAACACCTGTTGCGAGTGAGCCTAATTTTGCAAACCGAGAAAGTCGAGAGGTGGGAACAGTTCGAGGAGCTGCCATAATATTAAAACCTAATTAGCCTGAAAGTCAGGCTAATTAATACGTATATTGTAAGTAGGTCGATCTACTTATAGACGAGGTACTAGCTTAATTGCACCTTCGCTTATTTTCATATCAAGTGGAAGTTTACTAAGTAGCATTATTTTAGGGTCATCCATATTTAGAGTATAAACAGGGTTAACCGCTAAAAAAGCATTAATTACTTCCATTGCTTGGCTATCAAGTGCGCCTAAATTACCGCTAAAACCACCGGCATCTACACTCGAATCAAGTAACTTAATATTACGTAAAAACACTGCTTTTTTCTCACTGTCGTAAAATGGGCTGCCTTCAATTTGAAGCTGTAAACGTACTGGGTATTTTAATGCAAAAGCGTTAATTTCTGCGCTTGTGTCAGCACCAAGTACAACCACATCACGATTTTCTGGACCAATGTTTACGCTCAAATCATTTACATCAAACTGAACTGGTAAGCCCATTAAGCTCACTTCTTCACTTAGTTTTGGTAATTGCTTACTAAGTACAGACTCAACCTCAGAGTTAGTAAATGAATATACTGATATGCCTTGCGTGGTATTACAGGCAGTTAAAAATAACGCTACAATAATAACTAAAATTCTCATGAGAACCCTTTTGTTTATAAATTAGTGATACATAAAAAAGCCGCTATTAAAGCGGCTTATTAAAATACTAACCAGTATATATTAAGCTGCAAGTATCGCTTTAAGTCGCATTAGTGTGTCAGGTTCAACTGAACCGTCACTGAGCGCTAATAACTGTTTTAAATAATAGTTTAAATCAGCATGTTCGCCACGATGTTTGTCATCTAACATGGCTACTTGTTCTGCCATTCTAAGTGACTTATCAGTTGAACTTACGTTCGCTAGTATTTCCATACGCGTAATAAGCTGTTCAGTATTTAATGTTGTTTTAAGCGGTGCTTGGTACTGACTTGGTAGCGCTTCATTGTTCTCAAGTGCTGTAATTAACGCATCTAGATTAGCTTGCTCTGATTTGCTTGTAAGCAATGCAAGTTTATCGTCAATGGCCGCTAGTAGCTTAGTCACTTTTGGCGCTAACGATCTAAATTGCGTGTACCCTTTCACTTTTGTTTCTAGGTCGTGTAGCTGCGCTCTTTGATTTACATCGCTAAGTGCTGCTTCAAGCTCAGTAAGTTCTGCAACGGTTTGTTTATCCGACTCGTTTTGCTCAAGTTTTTGCTGTTCAAACTCACTACTACGCTTAGTAAATGTTTCATCGTTAAACTGACGAAACTTTTGCCATAACGCATTTTCAGCTTTCAAGCCTGCAAAACCAATCGTTTGCCATTGTTGCTGCATTTGCTTCAACTCTTGGCATGCAGCGGCTAAATCATCACTTTGTGACAACTGCTCTGCTTTTTCTACTAACTCATTTTTAAGTGCAGCATTACTTTTATGAAATGCGTTTAATAAAGCCAGCACTTGCTGTTGTTCATTTTTATAACGATCGTTTAATGTACGGTATGTTTTTGGATCAACTTTACCTACACTGCGCCACGCTTTGTTCAAACGATTGTATTGGCTTTCATATTGCTTCCAATCAAAGTCATCCTCAGCCGTAGGCTGTAAATGAAGTGCATGCATATCGCTAATAATACTTTCGCGTTGTGCTTTAGATGCTTCGCGTTGTACTTCTTGCTCTGCAAAGTAACTACGACAAGGTGCAAATAACAGCTCAATTTTTTCATCAAACTGAATGCCTTGTTGCTTCTCTTCGTCTGTATCTAAACGACCTAGCTCATTCCAACGTTTACGTAGTGCTTTTACCTGCTCAGCACGTTGTTGTGGGTCAGTACACTCTTCACTTACTAATGCGCTTACTTCTTCTAATAAGGCTTCACGCTTTGGTGCAGCAGCGTATTTTTGCCAATCTTTAGCATCTGCAAGTTGCGCTTCAAGCTCTGCTTTTATATTTACAAGCGGCTGTTGGTATTGTTCAGTAAGGGTATTAAATAATTCTTCAAACCCTTTAAATACGCCAAAAGCAACGTTAAAACGGCCTTCTTCAATTAGGCGTTTAACATCACGTGCTTTGCGTTTTGCTTGGCTTTGGTTTTTTTCAAGCGGCTTAACGAGTTCATTCATTGGTGCTAAAAATTGCTTTTTATGCGCGCTTAGCTGTGTTTTAAACGTACTTTGCAGTGCGCCATCTAATATATTTAAATGATTACGCGCTGCTTTAAAGCCATTGTTAAACTCAGTTAAAGTAGCATCGTACTGGGTTAAGTCTTCTGCTGGTTTAATTTCACACAATGCTGCAAAAGCGAGCTTGTACTCTTTAATGGCAGCGGTTAGCTCAGGTAGCTTAGCAACTTGAGTAAATAACTTTTCTAACTTACTTACAGCAAGTTTTGATTGCGTGTTATTAGCAAGCTCTGTTTCGCTAATAGCGTGCTTAGCTTGCGCTACTTTTGCATCAAGCCAATCTTGTTGAATTTGCTCTGGCGTTTCAAGACCAAGTTGTAAGGCATTTTCAATTTCTTCGCTTAACGCTTCAAGCGTTGCAAGGGCTAGCAATTGGCGCTGCTGTTGTGCTAATTGTTGCTGCTCTTTGTCGTGTACTGCTTTTAACTGCTCAATATGTGCATTTAACTTAGTGGTAATCGAAGTATATTTTTCACCAAGCAGCTTAACACGGTCATCACTTAACCATTTAAACTCAAGTGCTTGCCATTGAGCCATTAGCTCGCCTGCTTGTGGATTAACAACACCAAATTCTGTTTTTTCACGCAAAGCATTTAACTTCGCTAAAATAATACGTGTTGCACCCTCTACTTCAAGTGGCTTTTCTATTGCTAGACGTTCATTTTCAATATGCGTTTCAAGTGCTGCTTTTGCTCCACCCTTCGCATGTTTTACTAATGGCTTAATTAATTGATGAGTAATAACAAGTTCAACTAATTGAGTTTGTAGCTCTTCGCTACCTTCTTTAAATGCTTTTTCTACTAGTTTTGGATTTGCTAAACGTTTTAATAATTTAACGCGTACTTGCAGCTCTTTTTCTGCAAATGCTAACTTTTCAAGTGTTTTTACTGGCGCAAAGCGCTCAATGTATTCATTTTTAATTTGCGGTGTTAGTGCACTTTCGCTATTTAAAACAGCATTTGATATTTGCAGCTCTGCTATATCTTTTAATGCCTGATCTTGTTTATACGCTTTCCACCAAAGTGGTAAATCGTTTACTTTTTGTAGTGCTTTGCGGCGTATTTCAGCGGAGCTATCTTCAAGTGCTAACGTGTTTAATATGGTTGCATCACGTTCAATGTCTAATTTTTCGATAGCATCAAGACGTACTTGTTGCTTAGGGTGTTTCCACTTCGGTGTAAAAAGGTGCTTAAAGATCATGTTCACTAAACCTAGCTATTTCGTTGTCTGATTTGAATTCTTTTTGTAGTTGAGCTTTTGTCTTTTGGATCATTTCACCATTAGCACCAATCGTAAATTGCTCATTAGATTGAGCCACCTTTGCTTGATACAACATAACCAACTGCACTGTTTGTTGCTTTTGCTCATCTGATAAAACGGTGCCGTCTGGCCATTTGCCAGTAGAAGCACCGTATTGTAAGCGTTCGAATAATTCGGGAGTAATATTTTGTACAAGATTGTCGATATTCATGTCATTTTTTCTTTTTTAGAGTCACTAAAATAATACGGTTTATAATATACCAAATACAACCTACGCCAATTGCGGCAGTATAAGCATACCACTGAAGCGTTTCTTCTTGCGGTTGTAAAAAGTACAAACAGAAAAAACCACCTAAAAATAAGATAAGCGCCAAAAAGGAGTGATTTAGAAACATCTGCTTTTTTTTAATTCGCTGTTCGCGTTGAAGCTGTAAAACTTGCTCGTCGTTTAGCTCTGCAATGTTACTTTCGCAATGCGGACATTGTTTATGTTTATCTGAAATTGATTTTGCACATTTTGGGCAACGAATAATCGCCATACTTCTCTCCATACTACGCATAAAAAAAGCGCCTTTCGGCGCCTTTATTGTACTTGTTTTATTTCTCGTTGTCTTTTTTGAATTTAAACCAATAAGTGATTTAGAAACGATAAACATCCAAGTTACTCACTAAGTTTAATTACTCAGCGTCTTTTGATTGTTTTGCTAGGCGTTTTTCCCAAAAAGTGGCATTTTTAATACCTAATTTAACTGGGTCAAATATGATTTTTCCGCCCTTTTTCTTCTGTTCTTCATAATCACTTAAACATAATAAAGCAGGCTTAGCTACGAAGAAAATAGCTAAAATACCTAATATGTTAATCCAAGCCATTAAGCCAACGCCAATATCACCAATAGTCCAAATATAACCTGAATTGTTGACCATGCCGTATGCAACCATAAACATAATCACAAATTTCACGATAACAAGCGGAATACTGCCTTTAAAATAACGATTTAAGTAAGCAATGTTAGTTTCTGCAATAAAGTAATAGGCAAGTATTGTAGTAAAGGCAAAGAAGAACAATGCAATACCCACAAATGCTTGTCCAAAACTGCCAAATACACTAAATAAAGCCATTTGAGTAAAGGCTGCTGAGCCTACTTCAGTGGCTGCATCAACATTTTGTACAATAAACTGCCCTGCTGGTAACTCACCCACAACATTGTATTGCTGCGTTATTAAAATCATCAACGCTGTTGCTGTACATACAAAAAGAGTATCAACATAAACAGAAAAGGCTTGTACTAACCCCTGTTGAGCAGGGTGGTCTACTTCTGCAGCAGCTGCTGCATGAGGCCCAGTACCTTGGCCTGCTTCATTAGAATATATACCACGTTTGACGCCCCAACCAATAGCAGCACCAAAACCGGCCTGCGCAGTAAATGCATCACTAATAATTAAATAAAATATATCGCCCACTTTATCTAAGTTTAAAAATACAACGATTAGTGCCAATACTATGTAACCAAGCGCCATAAATGGCACTACAATTTGCGTAAAGTTAGCAATACGCTTTATACCGCCAAAAATAATAAATGCTAAAACAATAAGTATAATTGCCAGTGCAACTAACTTAAAGCTGCCTATGTCACCAAAGCTAGTAGTGACCATATTGCCATCGCCAAACACTTGGGTAAACGCATTACCTACTGCATTTGCTTGTACGCCGGGCAGAAAAACACCACAAGCAATAATTGCCGAAACAGCAAATAAAACAGCTAGCCATTTTTGCCCTAAACAACGGTCAAAATAATATGCTGGGCCACCACGGTATTGCCCGTTTTCTTCTGTTTTATAAATTTGGCCTAAAGTAGATTCTGCATATGCGGTACTTGCTCCTAGAAAAGCAACAACCCACATCCAAAAAATAGCACCTGGACCACCAAAACCGATAGCTGCTGCAACACCAGCAATATTACCAACACCTACTCGTCCAGATAACGATACTGCAAGAGCTTGAAAAGATGAGATACCTTTATCAGACGTGTTAGGACTGAATAATAGCTTACACATTTCTTTAAAATGTCTAACTTGAGCAAATCGAGTTAACACTGAATAAAACAAGCCTGCGCCTAGGCATAAATAGATGAGTGCATTACTCCAAACAACATCATTAACAGCGCTTACAAAAGCTTCCATGGATATCCTCTATAGTTATATTTATTATTTTTAATTACGAGACTCTGCTTTAGCTACTACGCAACATAAGTTTCACGAAATAAGGTTTTACCTTTCCCGTCCCGACTCATTATTTAATTAATCTTAACTTAAGTACCCCAACTTTGTTAACACTTAATTTTCAAAATATCTAATAACGTAGCTATCGCAAGGCACTACATCAGCAGTATTTAAAGGAAAGTAGATTGATTTGTACCGATACGGTGATGATACGCCGCGAAGAAACGTTAAAAACGTTTTGGAATGAAGTTGCTATATGATTATTATTTTTTGTAAAAGGGGTTTTACTAAAAGCAAAAAGGGCATCAAAACTATTGATACCCTTCAAATAAACGTTTTATCTTAAATTATCAACAACATTAACAATTGCCGCTAATGTATCTTGACCAAATTGATATGAACGACGGTCTGACCAACCATAATCTGGATCAGGTAAATCGTTGTTATCTTTAAATGGCATTTCAATTGTGTACGTTAATGCTTTAAATTCTTCAGCAGTAGCTGATGAACCTACTGTAAGGTTAGCTTGGCCTGGCTCATCTTTTGGATAGCCATGTTCATCTTGAAACTCTGGAGTAATAGTTAAAAGCGCTGCTTTAAAGCTATCTTCTAGGCCTTTAAGGCGTGCATCGTAACTTGGAATACCTTCACTGCCTGCAACAAAGTTATACGGGATAGCTTCATCACCGTGTATATCAAGGTGCATATCTAGGCCAGCTTCACGCATTTTATTAAGCACTAAGTAAACTTCAGGGCTATTTTCCATGCTTGGTGTTTGCCATTCACGATTTAAGTTAACGCCTTTAGCGTTAGTACGCAAATGTCCGCGTGCGCTGCCGTCAGGGTTCATATTTGGTACAACGTAAAATACTGCTTTTGACAATAATGCAGCTGCATGTGGGTCTTCGTCATCAAGTAATTTGTGCAATAGCCCTTCTACATACCACTGCGCCATTGTTTCACCTGGATGTTGACGTGCTGTGATCCAGATGTTTTTCTTATCTTCACTTGGCTCACCAATTTTAAGCACACTCATATCGCGGCCATCTAGTGTTTCACCAAGCGTTATTAGTTGGCAAGCGCCTTGGCTTTGTGCCCAAGACAATAAATCTAAATGGCGGTCGTAACTGTATGGTGCAAAGTAAGCAAAATATACGCTGCCGCACTCTGGTTCAATTTCAAAGCTTAATGTGCCATTTTCATAGCTTGATGGTACACGAAACCATGTTTGACGGTCATATGATGCAACAGCTTGATACCCTTCCCAACCATCTGGGTAAGCTGATTTATCAAGCTCATTAATATTTAACTTATGCAATTGGTAAGGTGTTGTTTCAAGACGAAAGTGAAACCACTGATAAAATTCAGACTGGTGATCTTTATTAATTTCTAATTGAATATTTAAAGGATCGGTGGCTTCAATAACTTTGATATTACCACTGTCGAAATTGCTGCTGATTTTCATGAAAAAACCTTTAGGTTGGATAAGTTTATCTGCTTATTAATTCACAGAACTGACATTATTTTGTAAATAATAAAACGAATGTGCATTTTCTTAATTAAAGCCTATCACAAGGGATACGCTTTAAAAATAATACACGACCAAAAAAGCCAGCAACATGCTGGCTTTTAAGTCACTGCAAATAAATTAGCGAGGTAAGCTTGGGAATGACACTTCGGCCATATCGCGCATACAACGAACTACTTGGCAGCTGTAACCAAACTCATTGTCGTACCATACATATAAAACAATACGGTTATCTTCAACAATCGTTGCTTGTGAATCAACAACACCTGCGTAACGGCTACCTACTAAATCGGTAGATACAATTTCCGTTGATGCGGTGTAATCAATTTGGTCACGTAAGTCTGAATGAAGTGCTGTATCGCGTAAAAATGCGTTTAGCTCTTCAACTGATGTGCTTGTTGCTAAATTAAGGTTCAAAATAGCGAGCGACACATTAGGTGTAGGTACGCGGATTGCGTTACCTGTTAATTTGCCTTCAAGCTCTGGTAATGCTTTTGAAACCGCTTTTGCAGCCCCTGTCTCAGTGATTACCATATTAAGTGCTGCGGCACGGCCACGACGCTCTGCTTTGTGGTAGTTATCAATAAGGTTTTGATCGTTCGTGTACGAGTGTACAGTTTCAACATGACCATTATTAATACCAAACTTATCGTTTAATGCTTTAAGCGTTGGTGTAATTGCATTAGTTGTACAGCTTGCTGCACAAACAATTTTATCTTCAGGTAAAATATCTTTGTTGTTAACACCATATACGATGTTTTTGATATTACCTTTTGCAGGAGCTGTTAATAATACTTTTGCAGCGCCTTTACACTCTAGATGCTGGCCAAGGCCCGCTTCGTCTTTCCAAATACCGGTGTTATCAACAATTAATGCATTGTCGATACCGTATTGAGTGTAATCAACTTCGCTAGGAGAGTTGGCGTAAATAACTTGAATGTAGCTACCGTTAGCTTTAATTGCATTACGCTCTTTATCAATAGTGATTGAACCATTGAACGGACCATGAATTGAATCACGACGCAGTAAGCTAGCACGCTTTTCTAGGTCGCCATCTTTACCGCCACGCACAACAATAGCGCGCAAACGTAAATCTGCATATGGACCTGATTTTTCAATTAATAAACGCGCTAGTAAACGACCAATACGACCAAAACCATACAATACAACATCGCGTGGTTCTTTCGCTGGTAAGTCAGCTATTTCTGCAAGTTCATCTTTTACAAATTCTTCTACTGAGCGGCCTTTAGCTGCTTCTGTAAATAAATAGCTGTATGCAAGTTTACCAATATCAATGCGTGCAGAGTTTAATTCCATTTTGCTGATAGCTTCTAAAAATGGGAAGCTTTCGCGTAAACGTAATTTAGTGCCTTCAAACTGAGCAACGGTTTTGTGAGATTTGATAATATCGATAGTACTGGCATTTACGAGAGGACGGCCATATACAGCGATTTCAATACCACGATTACGGTAAAGCTTACCAATGATTGGTTGCATGCTTTCTGCGTAATCTTGGCGCTCTTGCCAACTATTTGTGTATTCTAACTCGTGAGATGAGGTCATTTTATTTACCTAAGTTTATCATTTTGAACGGATAGCCTTTAAAAATGCACTATATTTTGAGAGTAATGCACTTCGGCAGGGCTATTCTAATTTAATCTGAAGTTATTCTCTACTGTTAGGCGTTAAATGATTGCGTTAGAATAATAAGGTAGCTATACATTTGGCGTTAAGGAATGCTTAAAAAAGCAAGTGTACTATTGGGTTTGCTTACGTTGTCAGGGTGTGAAGAGACGTTGACACTCGCAAAAGTGTGTAAAGAAACACCTGGTTTTTGTAGCGACTTAAACAAAGACAGTCACTGCAAGGATGAACGCGCTGATGTAATTATTAAACGTTACATAGAATACAAAGACCCTACTGATGAAAATAAATACCAATTACTCAAGAAATTTAATTTTATAACCAATGTATAACTGTGGCTGCCAAAATAGAGCATATTAAGTTAAAAGCTAAAAAACGTCACGTATTGACGGTCAATTAACGAGCATTAAAGAAATGACTCCGTTATATCAAGATTCCCAAAATACAAACCATCCCGGTTTACTCTACTACCAATGGTCACGAAATAATGACCAAAGTGCACTGACAAAATTATTGGCTATAGAAAATGACAAAAGTGTAACGCAAAGTGCCGAAATACAGTTTTTTCTAGCATCTTATACCAATCTGCTTATATATGGGGTCTATTTAACGTTAAGAAAATTACGCTAGAACTAGGCAAAAATTTTTGTATCTAGTTGTTCTCGGCAATTGCTCCCTGCATTGCTCTACCTCCTGCATCCATGCAGTCGTAAATAAAAAACTTTTAACGACGTTATAGTGCAATTTAATTCGTTAAATTGATCAAAGATTTATGCAGTTTGGTATTATACCAAGGTTATTCAGGGCAAATAAAAAGGCAGCTTACGCTGCCTTTTTTTATTTTTCTTTGCTTGTGCCCACTTCTACGCGGGTTTTAAGCTTTTGACCTGGTCGAAAAGTCACCACACGACGTGCCGAAATAGGAATATCTTCGCCTGTTTTCGGGTTGCGGCCTGGTCTTTCTTTTTTGTCTCGAAGATCAAAGTTACCAAATCCAGAGAGCTTAACCTGCTCGCCTTTTTCTAGCGCTGAGCGGATTTCTTCAAAAAACGCTTCAACTAAATCTTTGGCATCTTTTTTATTGATCCCGAGCTTTTCAAATAGGTGTTCAGCTATGTCGGCTTTAGTAAGCGCCATATCTAGTCCCTCAACGATGCATTAAACTGTTCGGCCAATTCGGCCACCACGTTATCAACTACTAGATTGATATCTTTCTCTTCGAGTGTTCTATCAACCGCTTGCAGTGTTAGAGCAATCGCCAAACTCTTATAATTTGGCTCAATACCTTTGCCCTTATACACATCGAATAAGTTTAGGTCAACCAATTGATTTCCGCCAACTTTTTCGATCACGCTTAAAATGTCACCAGATTTAACGCTGTCTGCCACTAAAATCGCGATGTCGCGGCGATTTGAAGGGAATTTAGACACACCTTCTGCTTGCGGTAAATTTCTTTTTTCTATTGCTGACATTTCAATTTCAAAAACAAAAGTTGCGTTGTTGATATCTAACGACTTTTGAGCTTGAGGGTGTAAAGCACCAAAAAAACCAACCTTTTTGCCATCAACATATATCACTGCTGATTGACCAGGGTGAAGTCCATCTGACTGCTCTGCTTTAATTTCAAAACGAGTTACGTCATTGGTAATAGCAAGTAAAGCTTCAACATCACCTTTTAGGTCGTAAAAATCAACATTCCGTTTTTCTTCAACCCAATGCTCACCATTTACAAGACCCGTAATAACACCACCAATAACCGGTACTTGGTAAACACCATTTTCTGCACTTTCGTCGCTTATAAACTTAAGCCCATGTTCGAATAAACGAATACGAGGCTGTTGGCGATTTTGGTTATACACTACAGATGCTAATAAACCCGGCATTAAACTTACACGCATTGCTGACATTTCAATCGAAATAGGATGCGGTAATACCATTGCTTTACACTCTGGGTGTAAAATAGCTTGAGCTTTAGGGTCTACAAAACTGTATGTAATTGCTTCTTGGTAACCACGAGTCACTAGCGTATTACGAAATTTGCTAAGCGCAATAGTTGCTTCGTTATGCGTGGTCATTTTAAGTTTTGCCGTTGGTGCAACATTTGGAATACTGTTGTAACCGTAAACACGTGCTACTTCTTCAATTAAATCTTCTTCGATGCGAATATCAAAACGGTAGCTTGGTACGTCCGCACTCCAGCTTTCATTTTCTACTTTAACATCAAGCCCTAAACGCGTAAGAATGTCAGTTACTTTAGCATCTTCAATATGATGACCAATAACACGGTCTAAACGCGCACGACGAAGACGTACTTCAGTCACTTTTGGTAACTTATCAGCCGCTACAGCTTCAACAACTGGACCTGCTTGACCACCTACAATCTCAAGTAGAAGTGCTGTTGCACGTTCCATCGCATCATGTTGTAGAGCAAAATCAACACCGCGTTCATAACGGTGTGAAGCATCAGTGTGTAAACCGTAGCTACGTGCTTGCCCTGCAATTGCTATAGGATTAAAGAACGCGCTTTCAAGTAATATATCAGATGTTTTATCTGTAACACCTGATTGCTCACCACCAAAAATACCCGCAATTGCAAGTGCTTTATTATGATCGGCTATCACAAGTGTTGTGTCGTTTAATTTAGCGGTATTACCGTCTAGTAAAACAAGTTCTTCACCTGCGTTTGCACTACGAACTTTAATACCACCTTCAATCGCATTTAAATCAAACGCGTGCATTGGGTGACCAAGTTCAAGTAATACATAGTTAGTAACATCAACTACAGGGTCGATTGAACGTACGCCACTGCGACGTAGCTTTTCAACCATCCAAAGCGGTGTTTCTGCGTCAAGGTTAATGCCTTTGATCACACGACCAAGGTAACGAGGACATGCATCTTCGTTAACTAATTCAATTAATACTTTGTCATCAATAGTTGGAGTAACCGCAGGGATATCTAATACATTTACGTCAATACTATTTAAAACACCGACTTCACGTGCAAGGCCTTTAATACCTAAACAGTCACCACGGTTTGGTGTTAAATCAACATCTATAATATTGTCATCAAGACCTAGGTAGTCACGTAAATCAGTACCAATTGGGGCATCGCTTGGCAATTCCATAATGCCGTCGCCTTCTTCGCTAATACCTAGCTCAACAAAAGCGCATAGCATTCCGTTTGAAGGTTGACCGCGTAGTTTGGCTTTTTTAATCTTAAAGTCACCAGGCAGTACAGCGCCTACAGTTGCAACTGCAACCTTAATACCTAAACGACAATTTGGTGCACCACACACGATATCAAGTAGCTCATCGCCACCTACGTTAATTTTGGTAACACGCAGTTTATCTGCATCAGGGTGTTGTCCACATTCAACAACTTCACCCACAACTACACCATTAAATTTGGCAGCAGCAGGCTCTACACCATCAACTTCTAGACCAGCCATTGAAAGCTGTTCCGAAAGAGCTTGCGTATCAATAGCAGGATTAACCCACTCTCTTAACCACTTTTCACTAAATTTCATTTTATTGTTTCACTCTTAACGGAACTGGTTTAGGAATTTTAAGTCATTTTCGAAAAATGCACGTAAATCGTTTACGCCATAGCGCAACATAGTTAAACGCTCTACACCCATGCCAAAAGCAAAGCCGGTGTATTTTTCTGGGTCAATGCCCACAGACTTAAGTACATTTGGATGTACCATGCCGCAGCCTAGTACTTCTAACCACTTACCGTCTTTACCCATAACATCTACTTCAGCCGAAGGTTCTGTAAACGGGAAGAATGAAGGACGGAAACGAATTTCCATATCTTCTTCAAAGAAGTTACGTAAAAAATCATGCAAAATACCCTTAAGCTCAGTAAAGCTAACATCGGTATCAACCATCAAACCTTCAACCTGATGGAACATAGGTGTATGTGTTTGATCGTAATCGTTACGGTATACACGACCAGGTGAAATAATGCGCAGTGGTGGCTGCTCAGTTTCCATAGTACGAATTTGCACGCCACTTGTTTGTGTACGTAGTACTAATTTAGGATTGAAATAAAACGTATCGTGGTCAGCACGAGCAGGATGATGCTCAGGAATATTTAGCGCATCAAAGTTATGAAAATCATCTTCGATTTCTGGACCAGATTTAACTTCAAAACCTAACTCACCGAAAAAGCTTTCTATACGCTCAATAGTGCGCGTAACTGGGTGCAAACCGCCAGTTGGCATAACACGCCCTGGTAGTGTTACATCGATAGTTTCAGCAGCTAGCTTTTCTTCAAGTGCCTTACCTGCTAGCAATTCACGCTTTTCGTTAATAGCAGCTTGTACATCTTGTTTAGCTTGGTTTATAACTTGGCCTGCTTCTTTACGTTCTTCAGGTGCTATTTTACCTAACGTTTTAAGTAAGCTAGTGATTTCGCCTTTTTTACCAAGGTAGTTAACCCTGATATCTTCTAACTGCGCTATTTCACTGGCACTGGCTACCGCCTCAAGTGCTTGCGCTAATATGTTTTCTAAGTTCATTCGATACCTGATCTTTCACAGAAGGTGATTGCTTAAGAGCGTGTTGGCCTTTCAAGATTGCTTTACAACAGTGTTATTGGTTCTTAAACAAGGCTAAGCACTGCGGTGTAGTTTCCTACATCATCATGCTGTAACGCTAAATAAAGACCAAATACATGCTGCCTGAAGTGCTTTACTGTGGGTGGCTTATTTTTTGTTGCTCGGATTTTGTATACAAATACTATGCTACAAACCTTGCGACGTGATTAAAAACACTCTTAAGTAAAACAAATTCCAATCAGGAAAGGTAAACACGCTCTGATAATAGCTTATGATAACTGAAAGCAGGGTCTAGATTCTAGACCTACTACAGCTTTAACGTTGATTTTATAAAAGGAATTGTTAATTTTCGCTGTGCTGCCATAGATGCATGATCTAATTTGTCGAGTACATCTAATAAAGCACGCATATCACGACTTAAACGGGTTAGTAAAAAGCGTGCACACTCATCACTTAATTCAAGGCCGCGCATATGAGCGCGCTTAACAAGTGCTTGTGCTTTATCGTCGTCACTCATAGAACGAATTTGAAAGGTTGTCCCCCACGTTAAGCGAGACTCTAAGTCAGGCAGCGAGATATTAAGCATGCTAGGAAGTAAATCGGCAGTTACTACTAACATTTTTCCGGGTTCGTTAAACCGGTTAAAAAAGTTAAATAGTGCTTTTTCCCATGCATCATTTCCTGCAACTAAATGCGCGTCATCAATACATAGAACATCAAGTGCTTCTAAACCGTCTAATACCATAGGTCCAAAGTCAATTACTTCGCGCATAGACAGCAGCATATTAGATAGGCCACGCTCTTGTGCTTTAATGCAGGTTGCATACAAAAGGTGAGACTTACCCGAATCACCTAACCCACATAAATAAGTATACTGAAACTTTTTAGCTAACTTCGAAAAGCTATCTTTTAAATGGTTAACCTCTAACGAATCTTCCCCACCAAAGTACGATGCAAATGTTTCGTCATCCGGCAAGGTAACCGGTAATGCCATTTGCATCGGCTCAGAAGTTAGCATTATGGCGTTATCCATTGATACTCTAAGCTATTTTTATCAACAACATGATAAAAAGCGCGTGGATCCTCATAATCTTTAAATGAGGAGTCGAGCCCCAGCCCTTTTTTAAGATCACTTAGATTACCAGTGTGGTTTAGTTTAAATTCTACAAATTCTGGTGTTTTACGAACAATTTTAACTTGCGTAACAACGCTTAAGTTCAATAATCTTTGTTTTGCTAATTCAACATCAACAAAACTTTGCGTGCCTTTTAATGTTAGCGTGGCCGCGGCTTGTTCATAGTAAGCATTTGGATCAATAGCGTACTCACTTGCAAGACCTCGTGCTAGGGTATCGATCATTTGGCTCACTATTTGCTGCTTATCGCCCGTTAATCTATTTGAATCAAATTGGTCATCATTAGTAAAACGCCAATCTAAGATCCAATTTTCGCTATCCACCTCTTTGTACATTCTTGCAGTAATACTTCGCTCAGCACTGTAGCGCCTAGAAGCCTCTTCTACTGGTTCTGAAAAGTTACCCCACACCTCAGGAATACCTACTAAACGCCTATCTTGTAAATCAAGTAATGGCACAACGACAGGTAAACCTCGGCGTCCAGCTTTGTCATAAATGAGCTGTTCTAACTGCGGATAACTTTCTTGTGTTACTAATTCTCTGCGCCAATTGTCTTCAATACCTAACCATATTGCGACTAATGGGCGTTGTACCCCCCACAACGGTAAGTTTAACTCTTTGATTAACGCATTGATCTTCCGAGCTTCAAATTTAACAACGAGCTTCAATTGTCCATTTGCTCTCTCGTCATATTCAAACTTAAGCATATAGTCAGAAATATCTTTAGTGCGTTGCTGCGCTAGTTTGTTTTGATCCGCAGTTTCATCACCGCTTACTTTCACTAAAACATTGAGTAAAGCTTTACGGCTCGCCGCTAATCGAGTGTCTCGTGTTTTATCATCCACTTTTAAAATATCTTGATATAGATCAGTTACTTCAACTGCCGACGCAGAGAAACAAAATAAAATGGATATGGCGCTAATTAATAATCTATACACAGGCTATTAGTTCTTGGTTTTAAACTGATTTGATCCTAAATCAAACCCAGTAACAAAGCAAAATTATATTTGTTATCAGTATTATTATAAAAATTTAGAAATAGAGACTTTAAAATATATTGTTAATTATCGATTTAGTTTATAGAATTCTCAGGTGTTTTTAACGTCGGGAGTCGCTACGCTCGCCGGACCTACGTGGTGGGCGTTGACGAGTGTATATTAATTGTGCGCATCTCACTTTTCTGCAGACATAAAAAAGCCCGAATCGTTAGATTCGGGCTCTCTAAAATTTGAAGCCTGGTAATGTCGTAGTGCCCACAGCGGTAGAGAGTCACATAGCAAATGCTACACTATCTTTGGCGGGGGCTCGCCTTCGAGCTGTTTTGTTTCACTACTGAGTTCGGCATGGGCTCTTGGCTATTTACTAAACCCCAGACAGCAAAAAACCCGTTACATTGCTGTAACGGGTTTCTACAATTTGAAGCCTGATAATGTCGTAGTGCCCACAGCGGTAGAGAGCCACATAGCAAATGCTACACTATCTTTGTGTCGCGATATGAGTATGTGTTAATTGCGCGCATTTCACTTTTCTACAGACGTAAAAAATCCCGAATCGTTAGATTCGGGCTTTCTACAATTTGAAGCCTGGTAATGTCCTACT